>DBBD01000030.1 GCA_002292015.1 Firmicutes bacterium UBA993 | reverse complement strand
CCCGTAGTTGGCAGCGCCGTGGTCCGGTCCAATCACCCATTGGATCTTCGGTGCTTCGACGCAGGCGCAAGCCCGCACCATGTCGGCTCCATACTTTCCGATGCCACTGCGCTCCTCCTCTTTCCCCACCATGTAACCGGGTGAATTTTGGATGTAGAGCAGCGGTGTCTTATCATTGCCGCAGCGAACCACCCATTCGGTGGCCTTGCGGGCGGCCTCGTGGTAGATGATCCCGCTCTTATTGGCAGCAACGATGCCGATTGGCATACCCTTAAGCCGGATCTTGCCGCAGATCAGGGTGTCGCCGCGGCCGGGGGCATAGTTGGCCTTGTATTCCTGTAGGTGGCTGTCGTCGGCGATGCATTTCAGCACATCGTGGATATTGATCAGTCGGTACGGATCTTCCGGCATGCAGCTCATTAGTTCGTCTGCACCGTAGCGGGGTTCCAGCCAGCTTTCGCAGCGGTGGTGATGAAAACTTTGCGGGGGGTCGAAGGCGATCATTTCTCTTAAGCGATCAATTCCCTCTTCCTGAGTTTCGACAAAGTGGTCGCAGCCACCGGAGTGCTGGGTGTGGACATAGGCTCCGCCTAAGTCTTCGGCGCTCACATCCTCGCTAATGGCCGCCTTGACCATCGGTGGTCCGGCCAGGAAAGCAAAGGCGAGCTTGTCGATCATGATCGACTGGCAGGCCAGGTAAACGATATAGGCCCCGCCTGCCGTGTTGCCACCGGTGCTCAAGGTGTACTGCTTGATCCCTTTCGCCGACATGCGGGTCATGTTGTAAAACATCGAGCCGAACATTCCTTCATCAGCAAAAGTGTGGAGCTGCAGGGGCAAAAAAATACCGCCGGAATCGGCGATATAGATGCAGGTTAGCTCGCACTCCTCGGCAATGCGCTGGGCGCGCATATGCTTCTTGAGAGTAATCGGAAAATAGGTGCCGGCTGACATCCTGCTTTCATTACCGAAAATCATGCAGTCTTTACCCTGTACCTTGCCTACGCCAGTTACCAGGCCGCCTCCGGGAATGTGGGGTTGTTCAGGGTAGCCAATTTGATAGCCGGCATCCAGCCCCAGCTCAAAGAACTTCGTGCCGGGATCAATCAGCCGGTCTATCAACTGCCTGACCGTCATTTTTCCCTGTGCGGCCAGGCGGTCTATCTGTTTTTGTCCGCCGACCATGTACGCTTCTTGCCGGTGTGTTAACAGTTCTGCATCGCGAGCTGTCCAGAACGCTAAATTTTTCCGCCTTTTTTCGTCAACAGAACTCATCAGGCCATTATCCCCCCTTAGGCAAATAAACAGAGCCGGTTTGAGATAATTCTATATTTTTGAGCATTTTCCTGCCAGGGTTAATGGGTTATAACATCTGTTTTATTTTGTTTAAATAATATTTTCGATTATCTGCATTTTATTTTTTCGTTCTACTGCGCTAGACTCAGCCCAAGCAATCGTTGACGTTTCGGGTGGCCGGAAATTCCAGAATTCTGAAGAAGTGGGTAAAATGCGCACACTTAGAGTGTTGCCGGGTTGGTAGGTCTTGGGGCAGAATAGCAGGTCATTTTATACTCACGGTGGTTGCGCTTTTTCAGCGTGTTCAGGCTTTTCCCCAGTGTGCTGCTAAGTGGAAGACGGTGCAGTGTTCCTGAAAAGAGTAGCGACCGGGGAAAAATTTTCTCCCCGGCCGCCAGGTTACCAGTACTCTATTTGTGTAACTTAAGGTGTTACTACCGGCAAGTTGTTTTTCTGAACCCAACCGTCGCGCACACCAAAGAGCAAGCTTTGGGCGTTGCTGTAACCAAGCATTCTCAGCACACCCATGGTTTGAGCGGCGGTCTGGCCGGAGTAGCAGGCCACTATAACCGGTTTGTCGGTGGGTAGCGTGCCCAGGACGGTGCCAAACTGTCCCCAGGGTATGTTGACGGAGTGCTCGATATGATACTGATCAAAGTCATGTTCGCCGCCCGTAGCGGCACGAATGTCTAGTAGTTCTACTGATGCTGGGTCGGCCTGCATCTGGGCGTAAAGGTCGGCCTGAGCGTCAAGGGCGATAAAACCGACCTGTCCAGCGGCAATTTCTGCGCCGTATTCTTTGGCTCTGGTCCAAATAATTTCTTCTTCTGCAGAAACGGGAGCGGATACGGCAGGCAGCTCGCTCAGGTGGCTCATTCCCGTAGCATCCAGGCTGTAGCCACCGCGCTCGGTCCAGCCCAGGTTAATCCCGTAACGCATGCTGGTTACATTATTAAAACCGGCCATTCTCAGGTAAGCAGTGGTGAACCCGGCATTTTGCCCGGTATAGCAGGTTATAAATACCGGTTTATCCCGGGGGATATGACTAATCAATCCTGCTACCTCACCCCTGTCTGCGTGTACGGATCCTGGAATGTGTCCTGCCGCAAAATCTTCAGCACTACGGATATCAATAACCAGGGCAGAATCGGGGTTGACATCCAACATTTCCTTGATGTCATTAAAATTGGTCAAATTATTGTTGCCGGCGGCAACATGGTCGAAGTAGTCTATTGCTGCCTGCATCAACACCTGATCGGCATCAAGAACTTCTTCATTTTCGGTCCCATTTGCGTTTTGGGGAACTTCTTCTACCGGATCACCGGCGCAACCCACTACGCTGAACAGCATCAAGATAGCAACTAGAAACAAGCTGATTAAATGAAAATTTTTCACTTTCTTTAGAACCTCCTCGTTTTTTTTGTATCTATAAGAGGGTTAACTGGTTTAAAAACCAGTTGCCCGCTGTAAGAGCATCATGTGTTCGTTTCAGGAGGATATCTCCTCGGACATCTTGTCCAACAAAATATCCCTGGATATGTCGCCATGCACGACATTGGTTATTTTCCCGCCTTTGATTAAAACTACGCTGGGCACGGTGTCAACAGCAAGTCTTTTGGCGATACCGGTTGACTTGTAAACGTCTACCCGAATCAGTTTACAGATGTTCGGAAATTCTTTTTCAAAATTCTCCAGCATCTCAAGGCTTTCCAGGCAGTCTTGATCGACGGCATTGTAAATAAACACTAGGTTTGCTTTATCACCGCATTCCATAATTTGACTATGGAAGGTTTCTTCTTCAGCGATAAATTTTTCAGCAGCAAACCCGGCAGTAGCTCCATCCCCTACCGCTGTGGCAACCTGTCTTAAAAATTTATCGCGGATATCGCCGGCTGCGAAAACCCCTTCGATGTTGGTTTCCATTTTTTCATTAGTTAGCAGGTAACCGCTGGGGGTCATCTCCAATATGCCTTGAAAAATTTCACTGTTCGGCACATAGCCGATAAAAAGAAAACATGAATCGACAGTGACGGAAATCGGCTCACCGCTTTTAACGTTTTTCAATACAACCGTTTCCAGGCGTTCTTCTCCTTTAAATTCCTCAACCACCGTGTTCCAGATAAACTCCATTTTGGGGTTGGCCAGGGCTTCGCTCTTAGCAATTTCGTTACAGTCCATAATGCCTTCATCATGAATAACCGAGACGATAACTTTACTGGCAAACCTGGTTAAAAATATGCCTTCTTCGATGGCTGCATCGCCGCTACCGATAACCATAACCGTTTTATCCTTGTTTGCCGCGGCATCACAAGTTGCACAAAAAGCGATACCCTTATCATAGAGGTAGTTTTCTTCGCCTCTGGCGCCGGTTAAACGGGGCTTTCCGCCGGTGGCTACGATTACTGTCTTAGTCTCATAACGTGTTCTTGCAGTATCGACAATTTTTTCCGGGCCGTCCAGGTGAATACTTTTAACGTCTGTCAATTTAAACTTAACGTTAAACCGCTTGGCCTGTTGTTGAAAGTAGCCCATTAAGTCTAACCCGGTAGCACCGTTGACAAACCCGGGATAGTTTTCGATATCATTGGTATATGTTGCCAGGCCGCCGACCAGCGCTTTTTCGATAATCACCGTGTTCAGGTTTGCACGACCGCAGTATATGCCGGCAGTTAAACCGGCCGGTCCGCCGCCGATTATTACCACGTCAACTTGTTCAACTTTTTTCTCACGGTCTCTCACCATATTACTTCCTTCCCCATTACATAAAATATTTTACCAGCAAGCGGCTGCCTACGGCCGCTCCAACAAATAAGAACAAGGCAAAGACCCAGCCGGACACAGACATGGTGGAAATGCCGCTATACAGAGCGCCGATATTACAACCGAATGCGACGCGGGAACCGTAGCCCATCAGAAGTCCGCCAATTACGGCAGCTGCTACTTGGCGAAAATTCTTTATCTTCTTGAATTTAAATTGAGACGCCAGAAGAGTAGCCAACAGGGCTCCTACGATTACCCCCAAATTACGCACAGAAGCAGGGTCGGTAATAAAAGTTCTTTGCAATGCCGCCTGGGCACTCTCTGTACTAAAAAAATACCACTTATCGACGCTGCCTCCAAAGGCCTGGTATACCCAAGCCGCCCAGGTAGCAAAAGGACCGGTAACGCCCCATGCTCCGTCAGTGGTGGCCATGGTGACAATCTGGAAGAGTGAAAGCATGATCGCTCCGGTAAAGTAACTCCAGGGGGTTTTAAACCATGCCTGGTATGTTTTGTTAGACTGTATGCCCATAACTGTTCACCTCCAAGTTAATTCGTTTTTTCTATGTAGATTTCCCATTCGCCGTCTCCGGTTTCTTCAACTTCAACTTCGTGGTTATGCTTGCGCGCCCATTCCGGAACATTTTTTAAGGCGCAACTATGATCGATGATCACGATCAGAGTATCGCCAACCTCTAATTCTTTCATCTTACGCTCTACTTTTACCAAAGGAATCGGACAAGCTTCCCCCAGGCAATCCAACTCGTATTCATTCACTTTATATCCCTCCTGTCTATCCAAATAAATAGATTGATTTATTTCCTCTTAGTTTGGCAGTACCGGCGAACTACTTAGCTTTCCTGCTTGCGATTTTCCCACTTTTCACAGAGAATAAATAGAATGGCGATTACCGCCAGTTGTATGGTTATTGCTCCTATCCAGCCAAAGACATCAGGCATGTGAATACGTGGCCCATTGCTGATAAAGTTAAGAGTCCACCATCCCATGTCCCGGGCAGCCCAAAAGGAACCGATAACAAAAAATATGATCGAAAGCATTTGCATACCGAAACCTTCGCCGATCCTCATTAAGGTACCGGAAGCGCACCCTCCAGCCAGAACCATACCGATGCCGAATATAAATGCTCCGAAAATGGTGGCAAAGCTTATTGGTACCACAAAACCTATTCCGGGAACGGGCAGCCCTTTAATAACGGCGCCATATTGAATGGCTGCGAATCCGATTGAAGTGATGGCAAAGGCCAGCAATACCGCCCGGGCGAGGGTTGTGCTCCCGGTGAGCAGTGGATCACGCATCGATGCTGTAAAGCAAAAATTGGTGCGTCGCAGAATAAAACCGAAAGCGATGCCGGTCAGCCAAAAAATACCCAGCGCAGCCGCTATGGTGGTAAGATAAATACCGAAAGCGATAGCCAGAAATAAAATTACAACACCGTATTTAGTCTGATCTTTTTTCTGTCTCTGGCTGGCGCCCCTTCTTGATCTTCTACGGGTTGAGGTGGCGGGGGTGGTTTCCGCCGCAGTTGTTTCAGCTACTATTTCAGACACAATTTATCACTCCTTCCTCGCATAATAACTTTTTCACAAGCGTTTATGTTAATCATTGTAACACCCTAGTGGACTAGTTCACTCTCCTAAGTACTTATCCATCATTAGATTTACTTATGGTGAAATTGTGTTATTATATAAAAAAGGGCTGATGCCAAATTCCTATGGTAGGGCAAATTGAATTAGC
>DBBD01000155.1 GCA_002292015.1 Firmicutes bacterium UBA993 | reverse complement strand
CCGTGAACGCCTTCGATCTCTTTTAACCTTTCGATAGCCTCCACAGCGATTTTCAGGCCTTCCGCTTTTTTGTCTTCTGCGGCAGTCAGTCTCGCGATCAAGGCATCGGGGATGGTAATCCCCGAGACGTTGTTCTTCATGTACTTGGCTGCGCCGAGCGATTTGATCGGGGTAATTCCGCCTAGAATTTTGATCTTCTTGTGCAAACCGCGCTCACGAACCAACGCCATAAAGCGCTCGAAACGGTCGAGATCGAATATACACTGGGTCTGGATGAAGCTGGCCCCGGCCCTGATCTTCTTCTCGAGCCGGTCTACCCTGAACTCAAAGGGGTCGGCAAAGGGGTTTTCTACCGCACCCAGATAGTAATTGACTTCACCATCGAGTTTCTCACCGCCCATGAAGCATTTCTCATCGCGCAGGTCTTTTAAGCCCTTTAAGAGCTGCAGGGTGTCGATATCGTAAACGCCCTTGGAGCCGGGTTCGTTGCCGAACTTCATGTGGTCCCCGGCGATACAGAGAATATTTTTGATCCCCAACGCCTGGGCACCCAGAACATCGGCCTGGATACAGATCCGGTTACGGTCACGGGTCACAATCTGGATAATCGGCTCCATGCCCATCTGCACCAAAGCTGCCCCACAGGCGATGCTGGAAGTGCGCACGATGGCGGTCTGGTTATCAGTAATGTTACAGGCTTCAACGTGATTGCGCATGCCTTCGGCATGGTGTTTCATCTGGGTGATATCGGCCCCTTTTGGCGGGCCGAGCTCACCGGTTACCGTAAAGTGTCCTGCTTCCAACATTTTTTCAAGTCTGCTACCCACGATCAATTCTAACATCCTCCCTTACCGTGGTTCTGTTGCCACCATGATGTGCTGTTGACCAGTTTTTAGGAGGCTGAATTTCATCGAGGTCAGCCAGACGCCCGAATGCCGAAAGACGCTCGTGAATCAGGTGCCAGGCGCAGTCGACATCTTTGCCCAGCTCGCATTTGCCTTCGGCTGAGCCGCCGCAGGGCCCGTTGAGGATGCTCTTGGCACAGCGGCTGATCGGACAGATGCCCATGGTCAGGTTCAGGACACAGTCCCCGCAGCCGAGGCAGCGTTCGACCCAGACACCCTGCTCAATCGGGTAACCCATCGAGGTGGTATTGAGGCCGGGAACCACGCGCAGCGCCGGAACGTGCTCAACCATGGTCTGAACGCCGACACCGCAGGCTAGCGAAACGACGACATCGTAACTCTTTAGTCTCTCCAAAACTTCATCAATCATCTCGAATTCGCATTGACGCTCAATCGAGAAAACCTCAACTTCACCCGCCACGTTCTCCCTTTTACGGTGGATGCGAAGAAGTACAGCTGTTTCTTCGGCTTCTTTCTCTCCGCCGGCCATGCAGACCGCCACGCAGGTGTTGCAGCCGAGGACGCAGACCCGCTTGTAAGGAGCAGCCATCGCTGCTATTTCTTCAAGCGGCTTACGTTCTGCAATTATCATACTTTCACCTTCCCTTTTCGTTGATGCAATTTATGTTTTAGATCCGGAAAACCGATTTGGCATTAACGGTTGCGCTGCATAAAAACGTCCACGTAGGAATCACAGTAAATATCCAAGTTGAGAATAATGCGGGCCGAAGCTATAGCTTCCATCAGTTCATCGTCGTCAGCATCAACAATGCCGGCATCGAGGCCGTTGGCCATCGCCATAACCGCAAAGGTGCGGTTGATCAACGCACGGTTCTTAGTGCCCTGGGATATGTTGCTTAAGCCGACCACAGTTTTCGGCGCCGGATCAGAAATCAGCTTAATCTCACGCAGGGTGCGCAGTACTTCGATCCCGTGATCCTGGGCCACGTTGCAAGGCAGAACCAGCGGGTCGATGTAAAGCATCTCAGGAGAGATACCGAATCCGTCAGCCACGACAACCAGTTCGGCAGCAAGGGCGATCCGGACATCGGCGTTCTTGGGGATACCCTCCTCATTCATAGCCAGGCAAATTACTTCAGCTCCATATTCGGCAGCCATGGAGAAAACCCTTTCCATTTTAGCCTTCTCAGCCGGGACTGAGTTGATCATCGCCGGCCGCCTGCAGATCTTAAGGCCTGCTTCTATAGCGTCGTATTTGGTCGAGTCGAGACAGAGCGGGAGCTTGCTTGCCTCCTGGGTCACTTCAATCAACCAGGTCATGGCGCCTACTGCGTCCGGCGAGCTAGGGCCGACATTGATATCGAGATAATGGGCACCGTTGTGCTCCTGCTTGCGAGCCCATTCCTGAACCGGGACGGGATCGCGATCTTTGATCGCCCTGGCGATATCTTTAAACATGCCGTTAATGCGCTCGCCAATAATTATCATGCAGAACCTCCTGTCTTATTTTTTAATAACTGTTGTCCTGCATCAGGTCGTCGATGGTGGCCTTAATCACTTTTAAGGTTTCGGGGTGACGCAGGACCATGATGTCGATCCCAGATTGCAGGTAAGCCATAGCCGTGGTTGCTTCCCAGAGTATACCGCGCTCTTCCTGCTCGCCCCAGGCCGGCTCATCAGCCTCAGGCTGGTTAGCTTCCTTGGTGCGCCAAGCTTCGATCCCCACGTTGCCGATCATCGGCATGGCCAGCATCTTGTCGCCCTGGAGGGCGCCGTTACGAGCCCGCTCCATAATCGAGTAAGAATATTCAATCCCGTAACCGAGAGCAGCAATGGTCGGGTCGATAATAATCCGGTTGGCCATGGCAGTGCTCATCTCAGCAATGAGAATATTAAGCTGCTTACAGATGTTAATATCGATCGGCGACTGGGCAATAAGGTTATGCTGGTTAGCCATGCAGGCACTGGTTACGGCTTTGTAGCTTTCAAGCTCGGCTACGCCGATTAGCAGTTTTTCACCGGCTGCCGCCTCGGCGATCGGCGCATATAGGGCATTATCTATTTCAGGCTTGCCACAGCCAACAACAATCAGCGGCACGCCTACAGCCTCCAGCACCTTTTTGACGGCGGCGATACATTCCTCAACGGCGGCGCCTTTTGTGTCGGGGTCTGCACCTTTTAGGCGGAGTTGGATCAAATCTGCGCCGTATTGATCGACACATTTACTGGCCCAGGCACCCGGATCGCTCCAGACGTCTCCGTAATACTTTTCAAATAGCGGGCCCCATTCTGCGGGTGCCAGATCCCAGATTTCCAGCGCCAAAACCGGACGGTTGGGAATTGAACCTTCAAAGTGAAGAAAGGGTAAAGCCCCTTCCCCGCCAACGGTAATGGTATGGCTGCGGGTGCCGCCTTGTTCCCTGGTGGCTCCGAGGACGACTTCGCCGACTGTATTTCTATATTTCTCCTTTAGGATTTCTACAGTCATTATTTTACTCCCTTCGTCTACGCGAAGTTTTCTTTCGAAAACTTGGTGATACCGGAAGCTTCACGCGGGCCGACGATCACTTCCCAGCCCGATTCTTCTTCCAGCGCGCCCTTAAGAACGGCGACATAGCCCGGCAAGACCAGTTTGCGGTGAT
This sequence comes from Firmicutes bacterium UBA993, assembly GCA_002292015.1. Classification (GTDB taxonomy): domain Bacteria; phylum Bacillota; class Dethiobacteria; order DTU022; family DTU022; genus UBA993. The sequence continues at coordinate 15,820 of DBBD01000155.1, read as the reverse complement.
TCACCTTATCTTCTGCGCCTGATTTTTTGATGGCAGCGGCAATGGTTTCAGCAGAAAACTTATTGTCGGCATAGGCGGTAAGCACCGAAATACCACCGGTATCAACTGCGAGAATCCGGCTTGGGATACGGGAGCTTTCAACTTCGCTTTCAACAATAAAGTAGGTAAGCGAAAAATTGGTGGTCACGTAAAGCGGGGAATTCTCATTAGCATCGCCAATATCGTAAAGCTTTGCTTCAACGGCGATCGGTTTCTGCGGATCGGTGTAGAGGTTCTGACGCCAAGCGAGAAGCGGCAGCAGTTGCTGCCTGGCGTCAGCTTTAAGCACAACAATATCGGCATACTTGCTTAGGTAAGCACCGGCCTGGACAATTTCTTCACGCGGATCTTCCTTGGAAGTGAAGGCAATGGCCGGATAACCGAAGGGGCGGAACTTCTTGCGTACCGCCAGGCGCCTGAACTGGGTCAGGTCGGCCAGCACCTTGCTGGTTTCACGGGCCCCGCTGTCAAGAACGAGCTCCCTGTAATCAAGGGCCACAATCTTTTCCACCAGCTCGGCTGTGGCATCCAGGCTCGTGCCCTTGACAGCCAATGGACAGCTGTTGGCTTTGGCCAGTGCAACCATCTTCTCGTAATTGGCTGCTGTTGCGGCGTAGATCAACGGGTTACGGCCGGCTACGGCGCTCAAGCCTGCTTCCATAGCGGCCGGATCTTCTGCTACCAAAATTATTGCTTTTTTAGTCTTGCCGGCAACTGTTTCCACGGCGGCCTTGAACTTGCCCGCTTCGCCGGAATCGCACCTGACGGCAACCATATCGGTAACGTAGTGCATACCGACCCGGTGAAACTCCAATTGTTCAAATGCTTCCACCTTGGCCGCTACATCGTCATGGTCGCTGATCAACACGGCAACGCCCGTGGGATGAAAGAATCGCTTATCATGACGGAAAATCTCGGTTTCTTCACCGAGTTCGACAACGTGATCTCCTACACCGGCCTTGACCAGCTTGATCGGGGGAGCAGAGGCATCGTCAAGCGCACTCTTTGTCTCTTCCGTGACATGCGGGCAGGAATCGAGGGAACCCTTACCAGAAGCCAGGGCCATTGCAAAAGCGAGGCAGGTCGGTAAACCGCAGTCTTTACAGTTTGTTTTGGGTAAGTGTTTATAGATTTCCAAACCGGTTAAACCCATTTCCTATCTACTCCTTTATATGGGGACAGCGGGAAGAATCTTCGGTATCATTACTGTCTCCACCGAGGCTTTTGTCCCTCTTTTACAGCAACGGTTCCATGGCCAGGGCCGGGTGCCCCTTTTCTTCCAGGAATGGCAGGATTTCGTCTGCTGTGGTACCGACCGTCTCATCGGCGATCTTATCAACAAAGTCTTCGCCAAGACCAGCTTCCGCAGCTCGTTTGCGAAGGTGATCGCCAAGTGAATCTTTGAGTTCCTTCGGCATCCAGACCAGGCGCGCCAGGCCACCGTCGGCATTAATAAACTTTTTACTCAGCACGTAGGCGCGACCGTGCCCCATGAAACCAGGAGTCTGCACCCCGCCGCCACAAGTGCCGGCCAGGGCAGAAAAGGTCATACCGCTGGGGGTATCACCGCCATATTCACGAGTGGTGATCATTACCCCGTTAGCTTCGGGGAAGATAGCCATGATGCACTCAAAACAACCGCACGAAGTCATGGGATCATTCATGAAGCTGTAGATCGAACACTTCTCAATCGTGCGATTTGTGTTGTTATATACATATTCATTAACCGATTCCCAGATGCCGCACCTCTCGTCCAGCAGGCCTTCCTTCTTAATCGGGCGGTTGGGGCCGGTCGGGTCAATTTCATGGGCCGCCTTGCCATCAAGCCAGCTCACTGCGCCACAAAGCCCGGGGCGCTCGGGGGTTACAACACAACAGTGGTTCGGGGCAAATGACTGACAAAGGATGCAGGAGTAGAATTCCTCAACCGATTCGTCAGTCAGGCCCTGCAGCCTTTCGTCACGGGCGGCGTAGAAAGTGCGGGCATGAGCCAGGCCTTCCTCAACCTGTGCGGCGTCGGTGATCAAGGTTACCTGAACACGGTCAACGATTGACGGGAATTCATCTTTAAACTTGGCCACCAGCAGTTCACCGAAGTGGTGAATCTTGAAGCCCTTGGCAGCAGCGTCCTTGCTGATCCTCATCCAAAGCGTATCGCGCTGAGCCATATGCCAGATACCGTCGCCGTAATTGATCAGGTAGTGCATACGGCGTTCGAGAACACCTTCAAAGTCCTTCTGCATTTTACGGCCGAAAATCTTGACCATGATACCGAGGGGCAGAGAACCGCCTTCCGGCACCTCGTCAATTTCCGGCCCGACCACTTCAATCTTGCCGTCCTCGATATCATCTTCGCCGACCATTTCCACCAACTCAAACGCTGTAGTCCGGCCGCCGCCGAATTCTATCCGCATATCACCTTTTCTGATTACTTCACCCTCGAAAGCGGGGCCGACGGTGATCGGAACAGGGATATCGAGGATCTTCAGTTTGATACCGCGAATCTCCATTGCCACCTGGACGATGTCGTCATAGTTAGGGTTCGATACATACCAATTGGGAATCTGCTCATCTTCAGCCAGCTCCTGGTCAGTAATCACCGGGAAGCCCAGGAAGATAGCGGCAAAGTGAGCAGCTACCTGAACTTCGTCAATCTCGCCCAGCTGCAGCACAAAGGCCCTCACGCGGCGGCGTTGGTAATCGCGGGTATTCTGCCGTTCTCCGGGAGGAATACCGCCGAAAGTAATACCGGCCCGCAGCGCAAAATTAACAGCATGAATCACCTGGGTAAAGTTACCGATCGGGAAGGCAATAAAGTCCAGACCGAGCTTGCAGCCGGCCTCAAGCGCCTGCTCAATAACCTGGTTACAAAGGAAGATCATAAAACCTTTCCCCTGCAGGTCCTGGATCATTTTGCCGACAGCCTCGCTTGATTTGCCCTTACCCATAATGATAACCTGGCCGGGAATGGTCCAGTCCACCAAGAGAATACCGTAGCGGCGGACAATCGGGTCACCCAGAAAACCGGTCCAGGGGTCAACATGCGGCCTGGCATCGTTAAGATAGCGCAGCGCTTCAATAATTTCAGCCGAGAAGGCGGTAGCTTCCCCGCAGAGGCGGGCGTTATAAAAGCTTAGATCTTCGTAAATCTGGGCGCGCATCCGGTTCAAAATCGGGGGCAGGTCACCTAATTTTTGAACAGCCTCGCCACTCAGGGCCCGGATAACAGGCAGGTAATAACCGGTATCCGGGTAGGCAACCGGTTGGTCGGGTCCAAAGCGCCTGATGGCCTGGGTCAGCAAAATTTCAGCATAGCTGGTAGCAATGACCGCTCCGTCGTATGCTTTCTCAAACAATTTTAACGGCGGTTTCGACTCATCTACAGCGCCGTCGAATATTTCATCAAACGCGTCTTTCCAGTCTCTGGTCAGAACACCATCTATATTCATCTAGTCGTGCCTCCTTTTAATGGTTATTTACCATCCCTTGGACAATTCAGTTTCGTGTCTAGCAGCGGCTTGCTAGTGAATCTTCAGTTTTCAGGCGCGCTCATCACTCTGCCGGGATCTTCCCGGCGCCACCCTAACCTAAAAAAAGGGATTTCCAAAGAATTATACCGCTTAAGAGGGCAAAAAAATATACCCAACTGTAGGTTATGTAGTTCTTTTTCGCGTATACGTTCGCCTACCTAGTCGAAAAATCCTTTATTGCCCTTAATGTTGGTACTTTCTTAATATTTATACATCAAGTGGAGGGGGTCACAAGCGGTTGGGAGGTGGTTTAAGCCTATCTTCACCCCCTACCGGGCTGGAGGTTGGAAGTAGGAGGTTGGACATCAGGGGTCAGAAGTTGGAAAAAAATTAAAGCTCTTCACCACAACCCCGACCCTCCCCCTCGGGCGGCTTACTGCATTTCCCACCAGAGGGGGAGGGTTAGAGCAATTAGCTGTTACAACTTCTTGCTGAAAACCAAGCTTTCTTTTTCGTCCAGGGTTACGGCAACCGTATCGCCCGGCGCGATCTTGCCCAGCAGCATCTCCTCAGAAATGCCATCTTCCAGGCGGCGCTGGATCACCCTGCGCAACGGGCGCGCTCCGAAAGCCGGATCAAAACCCTCTTTCAGCAGGATGCTCTTTACTTCGTCCGAGACCTCTATCCGCAAGTTAAACTCTTCAATCCTGTGGCTCAATTCATTAAGCATGATCTCGACGATCTGCCTGATATGTTCTTCGTTCAGCGAGTGGAAAACGATCAGGTCATCCACCCGATTCAAAAACTCAGGCCTGAAGGTCCGCTTTAGCTCATCCATAATCCTTTCCTTCATCTTCTCATAACCGGCTTCTTCGCCGGAGGCGCCGAAACCAAGCGCTGATTTATCCAGGAAAGTGGCGCCGACGTTTGAGGTCATAATCACCACAGTATTGCGAAAATCAATGGTGCGACCCTTGCCGTCGGTCAGGCGGCCATCCTCGAGAATCTGCAGCAGCACATTAAATACATCCGGATGTGCCTTTTCCATTTCGTCAAGCAGCAGCACCGAATAAGGCTTGCGGCGCACCTTTTCCGTCAGCTGGCCGCCTTCTTCATAGCCGATATAGCCGGGCGGCGCGCCGATTAAGCGGGCGGCGGTGTGCTTCTCCATATATTCCGACATGTCGAGCCTGACTACTGCATTCTCGTCGCCGAACAGCGCTTCGGCCAGGGCCCGGCCCAGCTCAGTTTTACCCACCCCGGTCGGCCCCAGAAAGATAAATGAACCGATTGGCCGTTTAGGGTCTTTCAATCCGGCCCGGGCACGGCGTACCGCCCGCGCCACTGACTGCACCGCTTCATTTTGGCCAATCACCCGCTTATGCAGGGTTTCTTCCAGGCGGAGCAGCCTTTCCGATTCCTCTTCAGCCAGCCTTTTGGTTGGAATGCCTGTCCAGCTTGATACTATATAAGCAACGTCTTCTTCGGTGACCTGGGCCAGATCAGAAGTGCCAATCTTCTGCTCCCACTCCTTCCGCTGTTCCTCCAGTTCTTCTTTTAACTTATGCTCCTGATCGCGCAGACCGGCTGCCTTCTCAAACTCCTGGCTACGAACTGCCGCCTCTTTTTCGGTGCGCAGGGCATATAGTTTTTCCTCGACCTCTTTCAGGTCAGCCGGCACGGTATAGCTGCGGATTCTTACCCGCGAAGCGGCCTCGTCGATCAGGTCTATCGCCTTATCCGGCATAAACCGGTCCGCTATGTAGCGATCGCCCAACCTGACCGCCGCCTCGAGAGCTTCATCAGTAATTTTTACCTTGTGGTGCGCCTCGTAACGGTCGCGTAAGCCTTTAAGAATCGCCATGCTCTCTTCCACCGTCGGTTCCCCGACTGTTATCGGCTGAAAGCGGCGTTCCAAAGCCGGATCTTTTTCGATATATTTACGGTATTCATCCAGGGTTGTTGCTCCGATGCACTGCAGCTCACCGCGGGCCAGGGCAGGCTTCAATATATTGGAAGCATCGATCGCCCCTTCGGCGGCCCCGGCTCCGATCAGGGTATGCAACTCATCAATGAAGACCATCACATTGCCGGCTTGGCGCAGTTCGGTCATCAGCTTGCGGAGACGTTCCTCAAACTCGCCGCGATACTTGGTGCCGGCCACCACGGCCGCTAACTCGATCGTAACCAGGCGCTTGTCGCGCAGAATTTCCGGGACCTGTCCGTCAACTATGCGCTGGGCCAGCCCCTCGGCTATCGCTGTTTTGCCGACACCCGGTTCCCCGATCAGGCAAGGGTTATTCTTGGTGCGCCTGCTTAAGATCTGAATCACCCGTTCAATTTCGTTATCGCGGCCGACAACCGGATCAAGCTTGCCTTCTTTCGCCAGCTTGGTCAGATCACGGCCGAAGGCATCCACGGTAGGTGTCTGCGGCCCGGCTTTACCGCCTTCTGCCGCCCGCGCTGCGCCCTCCTCGCCACCCAACAGGTGAATAACTTCCTTGCGGGCCCGCTTCAGATCAATACCCAGGTTGGCTAAAACCTGGGCGGCAATCCCTTCGCCTTCGCGGACCAAGCCGAGCATCAGGTGCTCGGTGCCGACATAATTGTGGCCCAGGTTTTGGCTTTCTTCAATAGCCAGCTCCACCACCCGCTTGGCCCGCGGGGTATAGCCGATGCCCTGATGAATCACTTTTTCACCCTTGGGCGTAATCCGCTCTACCTCGGCGCGAACCCTGCTTAGATCAACCGCCATCTCCTGCAGAGCCCGGGAAGCGATGCCCGAGCCTTCACGGACCAAACCGAGCAACAAATGCTCTGTGCCGATAAAATTGTGGTTAAGGCGCTTTGCTTCCTCCTGGGCCAAGACCAGAACCTGCTGCGCTCTTTCTGTAAACCTGCCAAACATGAACATCACTGTTCACCCCATTCTCTGTGTAATTAGTTATTTTAAACTGTTCCGCTAGATTTTACCGGCGCTTTCCTGGTTATGCCGGCGTTCCAGCGCTTTCTTGATTTGGAGCGGTCTTTCAATATCGCGTTCGCTTTCGTTAAGTTCGCGTCCGGCCAAAAGTTGCAAGCAGGCCGGCCTGATCAGAACCAGCAGTTCATTTAAGAGTTGGCGACTGACGCCCTTGATTAAACCTAAGTCGTAGCCCATCCTCAAATCGGAGAGCAATTGAATAGCCTCCTGCGAACTGATCAGCTGCGCATATTTTAAGAGGCCAAAGGCCCGCCAGGCTTTATCAGCCAACTTGGCACGCTGCTTATCGAGCAGCATCTGCCTGGCGCCCTGTTCCTGTTCGATAACCTGGCGGATAATGCTGAAGAGGTTGCTGATGATCTCCTCTTCGCTCTGGCCTAATGTAACCTGGTTCGAAACCTGGACCAAGTTACCGATTATCTCTGTTCCTTCACCATAAAGGCCACGTACCGCCAACCCCACCTGGGATAAAGCCCCCGGCAGGCGGTTAATCTGCCTGGTAAAAACCAAGGCTGGAAGGTGCAGCATCACTGAAGCCCGAAGACCGGTCCCGATATTGGTCGGACAAGCTGTCAGGTAGCCGTAGTGATCATCAAAAGCAAATTCGAGCTTATTTTCCAACAGGTCATCATAACGGCTTGCTTCACGCCAGGCTTCTTCAAGCTGCAACCCGGGCAGGATAGCCTGAATCCGCAAGTGGTCTTCTTCATTAGCCATAATACTGACCGCTTCATCGTTACGCAATAACAGCGATCCGTGCTTTGACTCTGCCGCCAAAAAAGGACTAACCAAATGCTTTTCTACCAGGGCTCTCTTTTCCAATTCAGTTAAGGTATCCATCGACCAATAATTAAAGTCAGAAAAATCGTCAATTCCAGCAACGATGGAGCTAATTTTGTTCTTAACCGCTTCAGTTTCACTGTCAGCGGCCAGGCAGGGAAAGGTATAGCCCCTGATATTTCGGGCTAAACGCACCCTTGAGCTGATCGCTATTTCACTATCAGGCCCGCTGCCCTGCATCCAGCGGCTCATGCTAAACTGAACCTGTTTCAATTCTTTTCGCCCCCATCTGTCTGCACCAACCTGATATCTTCTTCCAGCGCCTTAATCCGATCGCGCAACACCACTGCCTCTTCAAACTCTTCGTTGCTGATTTTAACTTTAAGATCCTCTTTTAGCTGGTCAATCTCGCGCACCGCTTTCACCCGGCCCCGGATTTTCTGCGGTACCTTGCCGGGATGAGTGCAACCGGCATGTATACGCCGCAATAGCGGCTTTAACTGTTCTTCAAAAGCCTTAAAGCAATCGCTGCAGCCAAGCCTGCCAATCTGGCTGAACTGGCTGAACGTAAGACCGCAGGATGGACACTGGGTATCAACGGCTTGCTGTGCCCTACGGCTATCGCGTATGCTCTGATTGAGCATGCTGGCAAATAGTTTATGTAAAGAAAATTGCGGCTCGAACGACACTTCCAGCTCTTCTTTTTTTCGCGCACACTGCTCACACAGGTTTAGTTCAGCTTGTTTGCCGTCCGACTGCTTAATGATATGGATTGTAGCTTCATTCTGGCGGCATTCTTCGCATAACATTAGTATTCACCTCTGATTTTCTATGGCCCAAATAGCTGTCGGGTCGTTATCAATACTCAACCTTAAGCAGCTCCTGAAGAGCGTTAACAAAAAGCTCCCTTTGCAGCAGACGCAACTCTTCAGGGTTTAGGCTTGTTGCCAGGTAAAGATCTTCGCGCAACAGCCGATCGAGGATCGCTGCTTCACGCCTGGAAATAACCTTATCCTCAATCATCCGCTTTAGTAGCTGCCTGGCCCGCTGAGCGTCAAAACTCTCCCGGTCGAGACTGCAAAACAGATCGCTCCAGGAACCGTTATGCAAAGATTCAACCCGGTAAATCCTGATGCAACCACCGCCACCACGTCGGCTCCGGACCAGGTAACCCCTTTCCACCGGAAAACGGCGATCCAGCACATAGTTGATCTGCGAAGGCACGCAGGAGAATTTACCGGCCAGCTCACGGCGTTTAATTTCAATATATTGGCTCGAACTTAAAGCCAGCAGTTTTTTTAGATAATCTTCTATATAGTCGGTAAGGTTCGGCATCGATGCTCCCCTGCCATAAATGTTTGACCATCTCTGACCTTCGTTATTAGTATCTCATGTTTCAAGGGAATAGGCAAGAATAAATTTGAGCAGAAATAAATTTAAACCGGTCAAATCTAAGCCGGGGAGAGGATAGGGTGAGGGGCTGCCGGCGAACCCCTTCAGTTCTCAGCCGGCCAACCGTAGGGTTTAGGGGAAAAATACCAGGGCTAAACAGCTATCAGCTAACAACTCAGTAGGTATAAAGATATTGCGATACGGCTGTTGCGGCAATTGCTCCGTCGGCAGCTGCCGTGATTACTTGGCGTAAAAATTTTCGGCGCACATCACCGGCAGCATAAACCCCTTTAATAGATGTTTCCATTTTATCGTTGGTCAGGATATACCCGTGTTCATCGCGCTCCAATGCAGCCCCTGCCAGAAATGGGACATTGGGCTGACGACCGGCGTAGATAAAGATGCCGTCAACCTCCAATGAACGTTCTTGGCCATTTTGTCTGATCTGCAAGGAGCTGACCTTTTTATCGCCGTTAATCTTGCTGACGGTAGTGTTCCACAACACTTCGACCATCGGCAGCTTTTGCACTTTGTCCTGCAGCCAGCTACCGCCGCGAAACTTGTCGCGACGGTGAACCAGGTAAATTTTTTCAGCGAAGCGGGATAAGAATACAGTTTCCTCCAGGGCTGCATCTCCGCCGCCAACCACAACAATCGTTTTACCGCGGAAGAAGGCGGCATCGCAGGTTGCACAGTATGAAACACCACGTCCGCGTAGCTCGAGCTCTCCGTCAATGCCAAGCAGGTTTGGCAGGGTGCCGCTAGCAATCAGCACCGTTTTACCTTCAAATTCACCGGAAGAGCAGGAAACCTTCTTTAGATCTCCTTCCAGCTTAACTGTTTCAATATCACCAATGTGCACGGGCGCCTCTAAATTGGCCAGCTGTTTCTCTAACAGGGTGCCAAATTCTGAACCGCCGACCCCATCGGGGAAACCCGGGTAATTATCAAGCCGGGCGGTAGAGGTAATTTCACCGCCAAGCATCATTTTTTCAATCACCAAAACGGAGAGCCCAGCCCGCGTCCCGTAAAGAGCTGCCACCGCACCAGCCGGTCCACCGCCGATAATCAGCATATCGTACACTTTGTTAACGGCCAATTCCTCTACCTCCCGGACGATTCATATTCTTTTGCTGTCAATTACTTATGTTCTCCGATTCAGTCAAACTGGCTTAAGGAAGGGGTTTAATACTATTCACGGTAATTATCAGCGATCATGAAGCCGCTGTCAATCGAGGGGCATCGAAGAGCCTCACAGCTGAAGAGGTTGTCAATTTTTCAGCAGAATTATAACCGCCTGTTGTATTAAGGCGTTACTATCTGAGCACCTATAATCAAGGAATATGCTATAATGCTAATGAGCATTATTTTTCCGTTCCACGGAATGCAAACAGTAAAAGGAGGCTCAGTGGAGATGAAAGAACAAGTTGAAAAAGCCCTGGATAAAATCCGCCCGGCCCTGCAACGGGACGGAGGCGATGTTGAATTGGTTGAAGTCGGTGACGACGGCATCGTCAAGGTTAAACTGACGGGCGCCTGCGGCGGTTGCCCCATGTCTCAGATAACCCTGAAACAGGGTATTGAACGAGTGCTGAAGCAGGAAGTTGCTGCGGTAAAGGAAGTTGTATCAGTCTAACCGGCAAACAAAAGAAAAGCCCGGGGCAGCCCGGGTCTTTTCATTTATAGCTATTTTTGCACCTGCCCTGGTAATTAAGGATAACTTTTCAACCCCTTCCCGGACCGGGGATCAGCGGTCAATACCCGGAGGTTAGGAAATGTTCAAAACTTACCCTGAAGCAATTTATGTTTATGGGAGGGCCGGCTTTTGAAAGGAGCTTATCTCGACAACAGCGCCACAACCCCTCCTCACCCTGAGGTTCTTGACCTGATGAGCCGGGTGCAGGAGCAGTTTTTCGGCAATCCTTCCGCCATACACTACAAGGGGATCGAGGCCAAGCGGATAATCACCGCAGCGAGACGCCAGGTAGCCAACGTCTTAGGGGTGCGCGAGCAGGAGATAATCTTTACCTCCGGAGGCACCGAAGCCAACAACCTGGCCATCTGCGGCGCGGCCAGGCGTAACCGGAAACGCGGCGACCACCTGGTTACCACCGCCTTTGAACATCACTCGACCATCAATTGTTTCCGCTACCTGGAAAAAGAAGGTTTTAGAGCCAGCTACCTTCCTGTCGATGCGAGCGGAATGATCGATCTGGAGATGCTGCAGCATGAGATAGGCCCGGCAACCACACTGGTCAGTATCATCCATGTAAACAACGAGATCGGCACCATTTTGCCATTGACCGCAATTGGCCGGATAATCAAGACAAAAAACCCGCGGACCCTGTTCCATGTAGATGCCGTTCAGTCATTTGCCAGGCTGACGCTTGATCCTGAAGGATGGCAGGCTGATTTGATCAGCTGTAGCAGCCATAAAATTCACGGGCCGAAGGGAGCCGGCTGCCTCTGGGTAAAAAGAGGTACGCCCTTAGATCCGCTGCTGCACGGCGGAGGACAGGAGGCCGGCTTGCGTTCCGGCACTGAGAATACTGCAGCCCTGGCCGGTTTTGGCCTTGCTGCCCGGATTTCCGGCAGCGCACAGGGTAAAAAAGAAACCGCCTTTGTGACTTTAAAACGCACCTTCCTGAAACGCCTCGAAGAGAGCGGTATTGACTTTTCCGTTAACGGGCCGGAACCCGAAAAAGCGGCCCCGCATATCATAAACCTGGCTTTTCCCGGCATAAAAGCCGAGATGCTCTTACATGCGCTGGAAGAAAAACAGGTTTATGTTTCAGCCGGTTCAGCCTGCCACTCCCGCCACCCTGAACCGAGCCACGTTCTGAAGGCAATCGGCCTGAAAGATGACCTGCTGACCGGCTCACTGCGCTTTAGCTTTTCCATCTTAAATGATTTGGATGAAATAACGCTGGCTGCAAAAGAAACTACCGACGCCGTAGAGTATTTAAGATCGCTTTTTAAATAATAACATTTGTGAAAGGACAGTGACTGATGGCCACAATCCTGGTTCGCTACGGGGAAATCGCCCTCAAGGGTAAGAACCGCGGCCAGTTTGAGCAACAATTACATCGTAACTTGAAAGGTGCGCTTCATGATCTGGAGGCATCGGTTACCAGGCACCGTGGCCGCTTCAGTGTAAACTGCCCTGACGCAGTTCTGCACCAGATAACGATACGCCTTGGCCGGATCTTTGGCTTGACATCCTTCAGCCCCGTCTATGAAACAGTGCTCGACATTGAAGCAATAAAAGAGAAGGCCGCCGGGATTGTCAGAGATCTGCCGGACAGCAAAAATACTTTTAAGGTCAAGGCCCGCCGTTCCAATAAAGATTTTCCCTACAGTTCACCTGAACTGAACCGGATCCTGGGCGCTCATCTGCTACATAGCTATCCGGGCCTTGCAGTAAAGATAGACGACCCTTCCTTTACCCTGGAGGTCGAGATAGGCTACCATAAAGCTTATCTTTACCTGGAACGCATTTCCGGACCCGGTGGCTTACCGGTAGGCACCTGTGGGCGGGCCTTGCTTCTTCTCTCCGGGGGCATTGACAGTCCGGCAGCCGGTTGGCTGGCGATGAAACGGGGGTTAAGCGTGGAGGCTGTTCATTTTCACAGCTTTCCCTTTACCAGCAGACATTCCCTGGAAAAAGTGGTCGATCTCTGCCGCAAGTTAGTTTTATACGGCTACAAATTACCCCTGCACCAGGTCAGCGTGACTAAAATTCAGGAGGCCCTGCGTAAAAACTGTCCGGATGAGTTGGGCGTTATTTTGCTGCGCCGGATGATGCTACGCCTGGCCGAAAGGCTCTGCGGGCAGCGGAAGCTGCAAGCATTGGTTACCGGTGAAAGTTTAGGCCAGGTGGCAAGCCAGACCCTGGAGAGTATCGATGTGATCAGCAAGGCAACCAGGATGCTGATCTTAAGGCCGCTAATCGGCTTTGACAAGCTGGAAATTACCGGTATTGCCGAAAAAATAGATACCTATCAGACATCGATCCTGCCCTTTGAGGACTGCTGCACCCTTTTCGTACCAGGCAGTCCGGTAACCAAACCGAAGCTGGCGGTGGTGGAAAGATCTGAGCAAAACCTGGACCTGGAGTTTTTACTTGACGAGGCGATGAAAACGCTGGAGACCCAAATAATCCGATAATATTCAACTACGCGGGGTTAATAATTTCGCCCACACGCTGCCGGACTGCTTCTCCCAGCGCTGTAAAACCGGAGATATGCGCCTTCTCTTTAGTATTTAGCCGGCTAGCTGATAGAGACCGGTAAACGGCAGTGCAGGCAGGCATGTTGGAGGTGGGACACTTAGGCACTGCGGGTGAACAGATGAGTATAATTAAAGCAAAAATTTGGATCGAGGAAAAGGGCGTCAAAATTTATGGCGACGGCCCCTGGGATATTTTGGCTCGCGTTGAGCGAACGGGTTCGCTCAGGCAGGCCGCCACTGAAATTAACATGTCTTACAGTCAAGCCTGGCGTCTAATCAAGACTATTGAAAAAAATCTTGGCTACCCCCTACTGGAAAAACAGACCGGTGGAGCAGGCGGCGGCTACTCAAAGCTGACCTCACGGGCCAAAGCCTTAACCAACGCCTATGGACAGTTTCGGGAAGAGGCTGAACTTTCCCTGGAAAGACTTTTTAAAACCCATCTCACCGGATTTTTATAGTTCGCAGCCAGAAGATATCTAATTATATTCCTACCCTCTTTTTTTAGATCAGTGCTGTCTTCTTAATAACACTGAGCGACTGCTCCCCATGATCGGCTTGCCGCTGACTTAGTGCTTGCTTTTTTGCTAAATAGTATTATAAGCTAAATGAGAAAACGCATTTTCATCAAACCGGAAAGGTGATGATCAATAATGGCCCAGAGCTGGAGCATAAAAAACCTCTATTTTTACCTGGTTTGCCTGGTAACGCTTTTCCTTTTTGTCGGTGGAACCATATCCGCCATTAGCAGCGCTGCTCAACTGGCGCTGCCGGATAGACCGAATATGCCGCTGATTTACGTATATTTCCCGGAATACAAAGGCGAGCGGACTCTGCCGGTTTTTGACCCTCCTCCATTGGCGGAACTGGAAGTTAGAAGGGCAGAGCAGGAAAAAACTGATATCTTCTCTCAAGGATTCACCAAGCGTAGCCTGCTCAATGCAATTGCCCTGATGATAATTGCCGTACCGTTTTACTTCTATCACTGGAGACAGATTAAACCATAACAGAGAAAGCGAGGCTTTACTGATGAAAATCAACTGGGATTTAGAACATGTTTATTTTTACCTGGTCAGCTTCGTCTCCCTGATCCTGATCATTTTCGGGGCGGTAACAATTACCCAGACTGCCATTGCTTTTATTGCTCCAGCATACGAAGAATTCAACCCCTACGCTCTGCGGCATGCAACCCCGGACCTGGCGCTGTGGGAAGAACGATTCGGGGCCGAATTTATCGAACAGGAGCGGGAACGCTTTGATGCGATCAGCAGGGAAAATATGACTCTCCGCCTGTTCCGCGACCTGTTGCGCGGCCTCGCATTCATCGCCGTAGCCCTGCCGGTTTATCTCTACCACTGGCGTAAGATACCGAAGCTTTGAGTAACTTAAATCGCCGTGTGACTACAGAACAAGGATTACCTGATCTTAGCAGTAGCCAGGACACAGAAACAGACTACAACCGTCAACTTATGATCGTCATCTTTTAATCCTATGCCGGGCGCACAAACAGCACAAGGCCTCCCACTTCGGTGGGAGGCCTTGATTTAATAAAGATTTTCTGGCGGGGACCTACTCTCCCGGGGGCTCGCGCCCCGAGTACCATCGGCGCTGGAGGGCTTAACTTCCGTGTTCGAGAAGGGAACGGGTGGAACCCCTCCGCGATGCCCACCAGAAAGGGCAGAGGTTGAAAGTAAGAGTTTAGAGGTTAGATAGTGACATTACGCCTCTTCTTCTCTTACGACAACCAAGCTTTATTAGAACAGTTTTCATGTCAAGGGGACGGGGTTGTTGACAACTGCTGCCGTGTTAGCTGTATACGGTCAATTACCCCTGTTACTGAACGTGTCAACAACCCCGTCCCCTTGACATTTTCTGTTCGCTCAAGACTGCATAGTGGCTTTTTTAAATTTCAGAACAAGTCCTCGACCGATTAGTACCGGTCCGCTAAAAACATTACTGTTCTTACACTCCCGGCCTATCTACCAGGTCATCTTCCTGGGGTCTTAACCAATTAAGGTGGGAAACCTTATCTTGAGGCGGGCTTCGCGCTTAGATGCTTTCAGCGCTTATCCGTTCCGGGCATAGCTACCCAGCAATGCCGTTGGCACGACAACTGGTACACCATCGGCCCGTCCACCCCGGTCCTCTCGTACTAGGGGCAGCCCCTCTCAAGTTTCCTGCGCTTGCGACAGATAGGGACCGAACTGTCTCACGACGTTCTGAACCCAGCTCACGTACCGCTTTAATGGGCGAACAGCCCAACCCTTGGGACCTTCTTCAGCCCCAGGATGCGATGAGCCGACATCGAGGTGCCAAACCTCCCCGTCGATGTGGACTCTTGGGGGAGATAAGCCTGTTATCCCCGGGGTAGCTTTTATCCGTTGAGCGACGGCCTTTCCACTCAGAAAACCGCCGGATCACTAAGTCCTACTTTCGTACCTGCTCGAAATGTCTTTCTCGCAGTCAAGCTCCCTTATGCCTTTACACTCTATACGCGCGATTCCCAACCGCGCTGAGGGAACCTTTGAGCGCCTCCGTTACCTTTTGGGAGGCGACCGCCCCAGTCAAACTGCCCACCTGACACTGTCCTCAAACCGGATTCACGGCTCAAAGTTAGAACCCCAGTGCTAAAAGGGTGGTATCCCAACGTTGGCTCCTCCGAGGCTTGCGCCCCGGAATCTCTGCCTCCCACCTATCCTGTACATCTAACACCAAGACCCAATATCAGGCTACAGTAAAGCTCCACGGGGTCTTTCCGTCTTGTCGCAAGTAACCGGCATCTTTACCGGTACTACAATTTC
The DNA here is from genome assembly GCA_002292015.1 of Firmicutes bacterium UBA993. Lineage (GTDB taxonomy): Bacteria > Bacillota > Dethiobacteria > DTU022 > DTU022 > UBA993. The sequence goes on along the minus strand of DBBD01000155.1, from coordinate 125 downwards.
ACCGGGCCCCTCGTTGAGACAGCGCCCAAATCGTTACGCCTTTCGTGCGGGTCGGAACTTACCCGACAAGGAATTTCGCTACCTTAGGACCGTTATAGTTACGGCCGCCGTTTACTGGGGCTTAG
>DBBD01000156.1:10919-14897 GCA_002292015.1 Firmicutes bacterium UBA993 | reverse complement strand
CAGATAAAAAAAGAAAGGATATTGACGGTTATCAAATTAGGGAATGAATTATTAGTCAAAATTGGCGTAAAGCAACCGCGAATTGCCGTTGCAGGGTTTAACCCCCATGCAGGCGAGGGTGGCCTCTTTGGTAAGGAGGAAGAAAAAGAGATAATCCCTGCCATCCTCTCTGCAAAGAAAGAAGGAATTAATGTAGATGGCCCCATTGCGCCGGATACTATTTTCTCAAAAGTAAGAGGAGGAGAGTATGATCTGGCAGTAGCGATGTATCATGACCAGGGGCATATTGCAGTAAAAGCCGTGGGGTTCAGCTATGACCAAAAAAGCTACTCCTGGACATCAATAAGCGGGGTCAATATTACCCTCGGATTGCCAATTATCAGAACCTCTGTTGCTCATGGCGTCGCCTTCGACCAGGCAGGAAAAGGAAGCGCCAATCCGCAAAGCCTCAAGCAGGCAATCAGGTTCGCTGTGGAGCTGGCAAGAAATAAATGAAGTATGGCATAATTGCGGACATACATTCTAACTTAGAGGCACTCAATGCAGTGAAAAAGGTGCTCTCAAAAGAAAACATTGATGAACTCATTTGCTCTGGAGATATTGTTGGCTATAATGCTGACCCTGTGGCTTGCGTGGACTTTATCAAAGAAAATAAAGTTATCAGCATTAAAGGAAATCATGATCGTCTAGCATCAGGTGGGGATAGCGGCTTTAATTTCAACGAAGTTGCCCATCACGCAGCACTCTGGTCAAGAGAAAGACTGGATAGTACCCGAAAATCATTCCTTGAGTCGCTTCCCGATGAAAGGCTTATTCATAAGGATATTCTCATTGTTCATGGTTCTCCACGAGATAGAGACGAATATATTTTTTCATTGACAGAAGCACAGGAAAATATCAAATACATTGAAGCGAATTACCCGGAGGTAAGTATCATTTTCTTTAGCCACACTCATATTCCGGCATTCTTCACAAAAGAGAAAGCAGAGACATCGTTTGAGAAAACCAGGACGATAAAATTGGACAAGAAAGAAACTTTCCTTATCAACCCTGGTTCCATAGGACAGCCGAGAGACGGATGTCCCTATGCTTCATTTGCCATTTTCGATTCAGAAAAAATGGAGCTTAAGATAATGCGGGTCAAATATGATATTGAGGTAGCGCAAAGAAAAATTATTCAAGCTGGACTCAACCAAAAATTGGCAATGCGCCTTGCCTTTGGAATTTAAGTAACTACTCAGGAAAACGCATAAAAACTTGGAAAAAGCTCTCAAATGTGATAGAATTTATTTTTGCAGATAAGAATTTCCCTTAAGAGAGAGGTGAAAATATGAAGGTCGATGAAGGTATGTGGAAACTTCTCCAAAAGCATTTGGGTTACACTGACGAAGAAATGGAGAAATTCAGAGAAAATCCGAGAAATGAAGATATTCTTTCCAAGGATCCCGCATTGAGGAACAAGACAATCGTTGTAAAGGTGGTAGAATCACACGGGTGTAATAGTCAGCATAAGGTAGGTGATAAGTTCTATTTTGATGGGGCAGGTAATCTTATTACCAAACTTTGTCCGAAGAGAGTCTGTATCTACGCTTTGAGTTCAGTGGTAGCGTTAATTTCCACATCAAGGGAGCTATTCTATGCAGGGGTTGATCCTAATGAGATGCGATTTAAAATAGCTGGCTGCTCCGATGTAGGGGTACAATGTGGCGGCTGGGGTCATATCGTCATGGAGCTCAAAGTAGAAGATCGTATGTAATCTGACCCGAAGGAGCATTCCGAGCCCTTCACTCTCCTGTCATTCTGAGCCGAAGGCGAAGAATCTCATGCTCAGGGCAGGCTCTGCGACTGAAGAATCTTACTCAACGACGTCTATGTAATCAGGTATAACGAATGTTATACCAGGAGGTAACAATGCTAAAATTAGCTGAAATAATTCGGGAAGGTTTGAAAGCAAAGTTGACTCACCCCAAGAAAACAGTAAAAAATACAAGTCCCGTGGAGACATTCCAGAGTAAGATAGCCACGCCCACACCCGAGCTTAAAATCGGGAAAGAGCCAACACCTCCATCTCTACCCTTAGAAACCCTTGCAGAAGAGAAACTTGGAGCAGGCTTTTCTATAATTGACTCAATATCTAAAGAAATAGAAAATGCAGAAATAAATATAGATGAAGCAGGGTGCCTCTACAACATCGGCAACATAGCTTCAGTTGATTTTAAGTCTATGGAGAAATCCAGCACAGTTATGGCTACCAGTAAAGTTAAAGGGGCAATAAAAGAAGCTCTTCTGAAAAAATATAAGATAACACCAGAAGAGCTGGATAAGGAAATAAGTAAACACGATAAAAAAATTAAATCTCTTGCCACTCGCTGCTATATTCATGTCCTGAGGCAGAGAATGTGATAAATTTTAGAATTTTAACCCAAGCTTGACAGTTGATCTGTAGGGGTTCGATTTATCGAACCTGTTCTCGTCCGGGCGGATAAATTGAGCTGAGGCGCAGATTTAAATTTTGATATTTAATTTATCAGTACACTGGTGACTGATGTACTGGTAACCTTTTTATGACTTTTTCATTTTGCCCGAAGGGCATAGCATGGGGCTGTGGTGCAGTTGGGAGCACGTCTGACTGGCAGTCAGGAGGTCGCGGGTTCGACTCCCGCCAGCTCCACCACAAGTTTGACCAATAAGGGTGGTACCGCGGGTATAGATCCGTCCCTTGACCGGGCGGATTTTTTATTTTTTTGTATGTTTTTATTGATATGTTTCTGGACGGAGGTCTGAACAAATTGGAAGCCTACAACCCGGCAGAAATCGAAGGCCGCTGGCAGCAACGGTGGAAAGAAGAGGATTTTTACCGCTCGGAAATCGATTATGCTCAAACTAAATATTATGTGCTGGAGATGTTTCCCTACCCCTCAGGCAAATTGCATATGGGCCATATGCGAGTCTACTCGATCGGTGATGTCCTGGCCCGCTTCCTAAGAATGCGTGGCTATAACGTAATTCATCCCATGGGTTGGGATGCTTTCGGTTTGCCGGCCGAAAATGCCGCCATTGAAAATCGGGTTAACCCGGCGATCTGGACAGCCCGGAATATTGATCAGATGAAAAAACAGCAGAACCGTCTTGGCGTCAGTTATGACTGGCGCAGAGAGGTCAATACTTCAGCCCCTGGGTACTACCGCTGGTCGCAGTGGCTTTTTTTACTGATGTATAAAAGAGGTTTAGCTTACAAAAAGAAAGCCAGCGTTAACTGGTGCGAGAGCTGTGATACCGTGCTGGCCAATGAACAGGTCGAAAAAGGTCTTTGCTGGCGTTGTATGTCTATAGTAGAGACAAGAGATCTCGAGCAGTGGTTTTTGCGGATCACCGATTACGCAGAGCGGTTGTTGAACGATCTGGATAAGCTGGAAGGTTGGCCGGAACGGGTAAAAATAATGCAGCAAAACTGGATCGGCCGCAGCGAAGGTGCTGAAATAGCCTTTAAACTTAAGGAGTTTCCCGGCGAAGAGATACGCACCTTTACCACCCGGCCCGATACGCTCTTCGGGGTTACATCAATGGTCCTTGCTCCTGAGCACCCCCTGGTTCATAAGCTGGTTGAAGGCACAGAACATGAAAAAGAGGTAATGGCTTTTGTTACCAGTATGCGTCGTGTCAGCGAAATTGAGCGCACCTCCGAGGAAGTGCCGAAAGTTGGTCTTTTTACCGGAAGGCATGTTATTAATCCGGTTAGCGGCGATGAAGTGCCGATCCTGGTTGGCAATTACGTTTTGATGGCATATGGAACGGGCGCAGTTATGGGTGTGCCCGCCCATGACCAGCGGGATTTTGATTTTGCCCATAAGTATAACCTTCCAATTAAAGTGGTTATTCAGCCGGAAGGAGAAGATTTGAGCGGTGAAACGCTGAGGGAAGCCTATATCAGTGAGGGAATAATGGTTAATTCCGGAGAGTTTAACGGCCTGCCAAACC
>DBBD01000156.1:0-10502 GCA_002292015.1 Firmicutes bacterium UBA993 | reverse complement strand
TATCGCGCCAGCGCTACTGGGGCGCGCCAATCCCGATTATTTATTGTGAAAACTGTGGTATTGTGCCGGTGCCCGAAGAAGATTTACCGGTAGAGCTGCCCCTTGAGGTCGAGCTTTCCGGTAACCGTGTTCCCGGCCTGGCACAGTATGAGAGCTTTACAAGGGTTAACTGTCCCACCTGCGGCCGGGAAGCCCGCCGGGAAACTGATACCATGGATACCTTTATCTGTTCTTCCTGGTATTTCATGCGCTATACCAGTCCTCAGTGTCAGGATGCTCCCTTTACGAAGGAAGCACTTGATTACTGGATGCCTGTTGACCAGTATATCGGGGGAATTGAGCATGCCGTATTACACCTGCTCTATGCCCGCTTTTTCACCAAGGTTCTTTTTGACGCCGGGTTAAGCCAGGCTGCTGAGCCTTTCAGCCGCCTGTTGGCCCAGGGCATGGTTTATAAGGATGGGGCAAAGATGTCCAAATCCAAGGGTAATGTGGTTACCCCCGATGAAATCGTTGAAAAATACGGTGCCGATACCGGCCGCCTGTTTATCCTCTTTGCCGCCCCGCCCGAAAAAGATCTGGACTGGAGCGATCAGGGAGTGGAAGGCTGCCATCGCTTTCTGCGGCGGATCTGGCGACTGGTCGGCGATTGCCGCGATCAGTTCGCCGCCGGCCCGGGAAGCGCCGCCCGTGGTCATCATGAATTAACATTGGAACGCAGCGTTCATGCGACTATAAAAAAGGTTACCATCGATATACAGGAGCGTTTTAATTTTAATACGGCCATTAGCGCCATTATGGAACTGGTTAACTCTGCCTATGCTTACCGTCAGGCGTCCGCAACAGAGCTGCAAAATCAGGCGCTTTTGAAGGATGCCCTGCAGAAGATCATCCTGCTTTTAGCCCCCTTTGCTCCTCACCTGGCCGAGGAAGCCTGGCACCTGCTCGATCCGAAGGCGGGTTCAGTCCACAGGCAATCCTGGCCGGAGTATGACCCGGCAAAACTGGTTGTGGAAGAAGTGGAGATCGTAGTCCAGATTAATGGCAAAGTGCGCGGCAGGGTTACTGTGCCGGCTGAATGCACCGAAGAGGAACTAATTGATTTCGCCAAAGGCAGCGAAAAAGTCGGCCAGCTTTTAGAAAGCAAAGAAATTATCAAGGTTATTGCCGTCCCCGGTCGACTGGTTAATATTGTCGTCCGCTAAGGGAAAGGGCTGGACTGCCGGATCTAAAAGCTGGCGCCAAATCGATGCGTCGGCTGCTGCCCGGATTTAAAGCGCCGGCAGGTTGTCTGCCGGCGAAGAGGGTTTGATATTCTCAGTTTGATGAATTAGCATGATGCCCAAGTGCGAGACTTGTAAGTTGATCGAGGCAAAAGGAGTAGGAATAGGTTATCCTTAGAAAGCAGCGGATAAAATTCTGGCTCCCCAGGCAGGATTCGAACCTGCAACCTACCGGTTAACAGCCGGCCGCTCTGCCATTGAGCTACTGAGGAGCATCTGCGCATTGGTATTATACTCAAAGACCACCGGCCCGTCAAGCCAGTGTTGCCGCAAGCGCTAATTTTTTCTGCGTGCGCGAAAAGAACCACCCCTGAAATGCGTTTTATTCGAGGTAGTCGCGCAGGCGTTTGCTGCGCATTGGGTGGCGTAGTTTACGAAGAGCTTTAGCCTCGATCTGGCGGATTCGCTCACGGGTAACTCCAAAGAACTGTCCTACTTCTTCCAAAGTTCGCGAGCGTCCGTCATCCAAACCAAAACGCAGGCGCAGCACCTTCTCTTCCCGCGCCGACAGGGTGTCAAGGACACCTTCAATCTGCTCTCTTAGCAGTTCAAAAGCGGCAGCGTCAGCAGGGGCCTGGGCTTCCTGATCTTCGATAAAATCCCCTAAGTGGCTATCGTCTTCCTCGCCGATCGGGGTTTCAAGAGATACCGGTTCCTGAGCAATTTTAAGAATTTCTCGAACCCGTTCCTCGCTGATGTTCATTTCATGGGCAATTTCTTCCGGTAGTGGTTCGCGGCCTAGCTCCTGCACCAATTGACGCGAAATGCGGATCAATTTGTTAATCGTTTCAACCATATGCACCGGAATCCTGATCGTCCGAGCTTGGTCAGCGATTGCCCTGGTTATCGCCTGACGAATCCACCAGGTTGCATAGGTGCTGAATTTGTAACCTTTTCGGTAGTCAAATTTTTCGACCGCTTTGATCAACCCGAGGTTCCCTTCCTGGATTAAATCCAAAAAAAGCATGCCCCTACCTACATACTTTTTCGCGATACTGACCACCAAACGCAAGTTGGCCTCAGCTAGGCGGCGCCTGGCCTCTTCACTGTTCTTCTCGATCATCTTGGCCAGCTCAACTTCCTCTTCCGAGGTTAAGAGTGGTATTTTGCCAATCTCCTTCAAATACATGCGAACAGGATCGTTGACTGCCGCGTTCTCCGCCGCGGCATGAGCTGCAACCGCTACGATTTCGGCCTTTTCAGAAAGATCATCTTCACTGTCACTGTCGCTGTCACTTTCATCACCGCTGTCTGCCTCATCATCTTCTGCCTGTAAATCATCGATCATCTCTATATTGTGCTGGGCAAAGAGATCACAGAAACTTTCGATCGCCTCTACGGTCAGCTCAAAAGGTTGTAATGCATCGATAATCTCTTTGTAATTGATCGAACCATTGACTTTTGCCTTGTCAAACAGGTTCTGCTGTGATTCTTCCAGGGTTAAAACTTTTTCTGCGTCTTTAGCCACTTAAATCCCCTCCTTCTCCTAAACGGCCGGGGCTGTTGTCGTTACCGGTTATCAGCTGTTGACTTTCCCGCAGCAAACCTTCTATCTTATCAATCTGTCCGGAAGCAGTCAGTTCCCGAATTTTTCTTTGCAACTCCAGCTGTCTCCTATCAATCCAGGCTCTCTTTAGTTTGTCTAAAGAATCTTCGGACATACGTTTCGCCGTCCGGTGCTCTAAATCCTGCAAAGCGGGATCGGTTGCTGCTGCTGTAACTATCCGAACCACCTGTGCATCGCTGAAACAATTGATCAGCTTTTCGGCAGTGAAGGCTTCTTCAGTCGCATAGATGTTCCAGATTTCTTTAAATATATTTTCTACTAGCGGATCGCTATAATAATCCGATTTAATTAGTTTTCGACCTCTTTCGGCAATTTCCTTGCTTTGCATCATCAAAGATAATAATATTTTTTCAGCTGGGCTGATGGCAATTAAATTCTCCCCGCTATGTTGTTTCCCCTTTTCTTCCGGCAAACTGCTTTTCCCCACACGCCTTCTCTTCAGCTCGCTGCGCAGAGCGTTTTCGTCAACACCGATCTCTTCTGCCGCCCTCTTCAGGTAGTAATCCTGCTCAACCCGATCCACAGCGGCAGAAAGTAACGGCATAATTTCCTTTATATAGCCAACCCGGCCCTGATCGGTTGTTAAATCGTAGCGTTTTTTCAGCTGCTGTAGGCGGTAATCGATCAACGGGCTGGCTTCTTCAATCAGCCTGACAAAAGCATCAGGCCCAAACTTGCGGATATAGCTGTCCGGATCGCTGTTTTTGGGCAACTCAGCAATCTGCACCAGGCAGCCGGTGCCCTGGAGGATTGCCAAACCTCTCCAGGTAGCCGCCTCGCCGGCACTGTCGGAATCATAAGCTGTTACCACGACATCGGCCTGGTAGCGTAAAAGCCTGCTCTGCTGTTCAGTCAGTGCAGTACCAAGCGAGGCAACTGCGTTCCTGATCCCAGCCTGGTGAGCGGCGATAACATCGGTATAACCTTCCATGACTATCGCTTTTTTTTGGCGCCTTATTTCATCCCTGGCCAGGTTAAGGCCATAAAGTAAGGTGCTTTTGTCAAACACCGGGCTCTGAGGTGAGTTTAAGTATTTTGGCCCCGCCTTCTCCCCTGCTGCCATTGTCCGGCCGCCAAATCCGGCTACCTTGCCGCCGGCAGTAAAGATTGGGAAGATCGCCCGGTTACGGAAGCGATCGTAATAACCTTTTTCCCTTCCCGGAGTGATCAAGCCGGCCTTAATCATCAGCTCAGGCGATGCCCCTTTTTTCCCGGCAAAATCATAAAAACCGGTCCATCCGGCCGGTGCGTAACCGAGCTTAAATAGGGCAATTGTTTCATCGCTGATACCCCGATTAAGCAGATAGGTATAGGCTTTTTCCCCCTCCGTGGTATTTTTAAGACAGTAAGCGTAAAAGCGGGCTGCAACCAGGTTGATGTTGTAAATCTTCTCCTGCAGCCGTTCCTTTGCTGTTAGCGCCTCCCGGTGCTCTGGTATCTTCACCTGCGCCCGCTGAGCCAAAAAACGGGCCGCTTCTGGGAAGGTCATCTTTTCCAGCTCCATGATCAGGGTGAAGACGTTACCGGAAGCACCGCAGCCAAAACAGTGATAAAGTTGCTTATCCGGCGAAACGGTAAAGGAAGGTGTTTTCTCATTGTGAAAAGGACAGAGGCCAACCATACTCTTACCCCGCCGCTCCAGCTTCAAGTACTCACCAACCAGGGCGATCAGGTCTGTACGCCGCCTTATTTCATCGATTATCTCTTCCGCAATACCCTGCGGCATAGCAGACACCTATCCTTCACAGGCGCGATTATTATTAACAGAAACCCCGGCAGCTTTGTAGTCGCCGGGGCTGGATTGCTATATTCGAATCGGCAGCTTTAGTGCGCCTTTTACTTAAGCTTTTCAGCGGCCGCAGCGACAACCTGGTCGAAGTTGACTATTTCTTCGCCGGCAAGCTCGGTATAACTTAACGCATCCCGCTTCAGACCGATGGCCTCAAGCAAAGCTGCAGCATGAGCGACTCTCTTTTCGGTCCAGTAACCGATATCTTTGTACTGGCACTTGTACCTGTCGCTTTCGCCGCACCCCACAACCACGATACCATCAACCTCGTGTTCGAAAGCTTTAAGCAAGTCGGTGGAATCCAGCTTGCCAACACAGGGATAGCGGACAAGCGCTACGTTTTTACGTTCCTTACCGGTAAATTCCGGAAGGGCATAAGTCCCGTATGCACAGGTGATAGCCAGCATTACCGGTTCGCCGTTACGCCTGGCTGCCGCCTCTTTTATTGCTGGCTCAATGGCAGCGGCTGCCTCTTCTACATACGGTGCACGGAACTTGATCGCGTAGCAGGGGCAGATACTGAGGCAAAGGCCGCAGGCCTGGCATTGCTCATTGCGGATCGTAACTGTTCCATCCGCATTGACAACGGGCACATCGAAGGGACAGATCCTGACACAGGTCAGGCAGTTGACACAGAGCTCTTCAATACGCTGAGCACCTGCCGCGCAGGTCAGACAGCGCCTTGCTTCACATACAGCGGTCTCCACTTCATAACCCAGCTCTGCCTGCCTAAAATGGCGAATTCTTTCTTCCGGGCTCATGATCGGTATCGTATAACGTTCGTTACGCTCAATCTTCTCGGCTACCTTTGGATCGAGCTTATCAAGCACCGGTATTTCTTCCAGCGCGGTGCTGTCAAAGATTACTCCCTGCAGATAGCCGGAAATAGCCCCGGCAGCAACACGTCCGTTAGCCATTGCCTGCACCGCGGTGCCTGGACCCATAGTCATTTCACCGCAGCCAAATACACCCTTGCGACTGGTAGTCATCGTCTTGGAGTTAAAAACAACACGGCCACGCTCGTCGATATCGATTTCGCTGCGCACCGGCTCGGGATCGCCCCCCTGCCCGATGGCGAAGATAATAATATCGCCGGTTATAACCTGCTTATTGCCGTCGTTAAAAACCGGGTTGAACAACCCCTCGTCATCGAAGACACAGGAGCACTCAACTACTTCAAGTCCGGTAATTTTACCGTTGCTTCTTTCAATTGCTTTCGGGCCCCAGGAAGGGTTAAACTCCACTCCCTCTTCCTTCGCCTCTTCTATTTCCCATTCGAAGGCCGGCATCTCTTCAGCACACTCAAGACAGGCCAGCTTAACCGTGCCGGCGCCGGCCCGCAAGGCTGAACGGGCAACGTCCATCGCTACGTTACCACCGCCGATCACAATAACCGCTGGTTTGCCGCTGAACTTAAATCCTTTACGCTTAACGTCCTGAAGAAAAGGCAAAGCGTATAGAACTCCCTCGCCCTCTGTGCCGGGAATATTCAGTCCACGGCTGACCGGTAAACCCATCGCCAGCAGTATCGCGTCGTAGCCTTCCTGTTCCAGTTTTTCAATCGTTATATCCTTACCCATCTCAACACCGTATTTAAAGGCAACGCCCTGTTCGGCAATTTCAGCGATATCCTGGTCGACAGCTTCGTCCGGCAGACGGTAGAGGGGAATAAAGTGGCGCACTGCGCCTCCGGCCGTAGTTTCACGGTCATAAACGGTTACTGAGACCCCGAGCCGGGCCAGGTCAAAAGCAGCGGTGAGACCCGCCGGGCCGGCTCCGATCACGGCCACCTTACCTTTTACCTGGGGACCATTTGCCGGGGGCGGAACCTTGGCCTTGCCGTGTTCAACAGCAAAGCGCTTCAGGCCGCGGATTGAAGGTGGTTTGTCTACATCGTTGCGGCGGCATTCGTCCTCGCAATGGTGAGCACATATAGTGCCACAGACAAAGGGTAGCGGGTTGGTCTCCTTGATAATGGCCAACGAGCGGTCGAAATCACCGGTAGCGATGGCCAACAAATAGTCCCGACAGCCCTGATGGAGAGGACAGGCTGACTGGCAGGGCGGATAAATATTTTCTACCACCGGTTCAGCGTTTTTATGGTTGGTCAATTAGATCACTCCTTGCAGCTATTTTAACTAATTCGTTATTCGCCAAAAAAAAGCGTTCTCCTGTTTATATGATCTGACTATTTTAAGATTAAATCTTTATAACATTCTATCCCCCAAGCGCAGCCCGCGCCGCCGCCAAGCGGGCTATCGGCAGGCGGTATGGCGAACAGCTGACATAATCAAGCCCGATCCGGTCGAAAAACATTATGGAGGCCGGATCACCGCCGTGCTCCCCGCACACTCCCACTTTCAGGTTGTTTCTTGCCCCGCGACCTTCTTCGACTGCCAGTTTAACGAGACGCCCCACACCCTCGCGATCGAATTCGGCAAAGGGGTTAACCTCGAGGATCTTATGCTGCAGGTAAAAAGGTAAAAACTTGCTTTCCGAATCGTCACGGCTGTAACCAAGGGTGGTTTGGGTCAGATCGTTAGTGCCGAAGGAAAAAAAGGCGGCCACTTCCGCCAACTGGCCGGCAACCAGGCACGCGCGCGGCAGCTCGATCATCGTGCCGACTAAGTATTCGATCTTTTTACCCCTTTCGGCAAAAACCGCCGTTGCCGTGTCATCAACAAGCCGCTTCATGGCCTTGATTTCAGTGCGGTGTCCAACGAGGGGAATCATAATTTCAGGCAGCAGCTTTCCGGCATCCTGCCCTTCATCGATTAAGTCAAAGAGCGCCTGAAAAACAGCCCTAACCTGCATGCGGTAAATCTCGGGATAAACCAGACCAAGACGGCAGCCGCGGTGCCCGAGCATCGGATTGAATTCAGAGATGGCGTTTATCTTTTGCAACAAGCTCTCCTTTTCACGTAAGCTACCATCCGGATCATTCTCGCAGCGCAAGCGGTAGACCTCAATCAGTAGTTCGTCCCGGTCAGGCAGGAACTCATGCAGCGGCGGATCAAGCAAGCGAACGGTAACCGGAAAACCGACCATCTCCCTGAAAATACCCTTAAAATCGGCTTGCTGCATCGGCAACAGTTCGGCCAGGGCAGCTTCGCGTTCCACCAGGTTCGGGGCCAGGATCATCTTTTGCACTACCGGTACCCGGTCGGCAGCCATAAACATGTGCTCGGTACGGCAGAGGCCAATCCCCTGGGCTCCCATTTCGACGGCGAGGCGGGCATCTTCAGGATTATCAGCATTAGCCCGCACTTTAAGGCGCCGCACCTGGTCAGCCCAGCCTACCAGTTCGTAATATTCGGGGGAAAATTCGGGGTCAATCAGGGGTACTTCCCCCCGGAATACCCGTCCCGTGGATCCGTCAATCGATAGGATTGTCCCCTCGGCAAATTGCTCCCCCCGGATGAAAAAAACCTTTTTGCCGAGGTCAATATGTAGTTCCTCGCAGCCGCAGACACAGGGTTTACCCATGCCGCGGGCCACAACCGCTGCGTGGCTGGTCATTCCGCCCCGGCTGGTTAGAATGCCTTGGGCAGCAATAATCCCGTGGATATCATCGGGAGTGGTTTCAGGACGAACCAACAGCACCTTTTTGCCGGCTTTAGCCAGCTCCTGAGCCCGATCGGCATCAAAGACCACCTGGCCAGAGGCAGCGCCGGGCGATGCGGGAAGACCATCGGTGATTGCCTCCAGTTTTGCTTTCGGATCGATCCGCCGGTGCAAGAGCTGCTCGAGCTGATCCGGGTCCACTTTTAGCAGCGCTTCATCTTTTGTGATCAGGCCTTCGTGTACCAAGTCAACAGCAATACGCACCGCAGCCGGCGCCGTGCGTTTGCCGGCGCGCGTCTGCAGCATGTAGAGTTTGCGCCGTTCAATAGTAAACTCGATATCCTGCATCTCCCGGTATTCGTTCTCCAGGACCGCACAGATATGCAAAAATTGATCGTAGATAGCCGGCATATCTTCCTTTAGTTCCTCAAGCGGCCGCGGGGTGCGGGTACCGGCCACCACATCTTCTCCCTGAGCGTTAAGCAGATATTCACCATAAAGCTTCGCTTCTCCGGTAGAAGGGTTGCGAGTAAAGGCCACACCGGTGCCGCTGTCTTCACCGAGATTGCCAAAAACCATAGCCTGCACATTAACAGCGGTGCCCAAGCTATCCGCGATGCGATGCGCCTGGCGGTACACTTGTGCCCGCTCTGTATTCCAGGAGGAAAAAACCGCTTCTACAGCAAGAAAAAGCTGATCCAGCGGCTCTAATGGGAAGTCGCTGCCCTTTTCCTTGCGTACAATATTGGTATATTCCGTAACAATCATCTCCAGATCGGAGTCATCAAGTTCGGCATCGCTCTTAACCTTTTTCTGTTTTCTTGCCGCGGTTAGCACATTCTCAAAGTGATGATGGCCCACTTTTAAGACCACATCGGCAAACATCTGGATAAAGCGGCGATAACAATCGAGGGCAAAACGGCGATTTCCCGTCTCGGCGGCAAGTGCTTCCACCGTTGCCGGGTTAAGCCCTAAATTTAAAACAGTATCCATCATGCCGGGCATAGAGATTACCGCTCCTGAACGAACCGAAAGCAAAAGCGGCGAGCGGCCTCCAAAAGTGCGGCCGGTTTGTGCTTCAAGATGCTTCAGACTATTTAGAATCTCTTCCTTAAGTTCAGGCCAAAGCCCCTCGCTTTTTTCCAGGTAGAGGTTACAGGCTTCGGTGCTAACAATAAAGCCGGGCGGTACCGGCAAACCAATCCTGGCCATCTCGGCCAAGTTGGCACCTTTACTGCCAAGGAGGCTCTTCATCGACTTATTGCCATCATTAAAGGAATAAACATACAGGACCTGGTTCAATTATTTTTCGCCTCCCTTGATCAACTGGATAATGCGGTTGGCCACTTCTTCTACCGCCTTATTTGACACATCAAAAACGGTGCAGCCAATCTTTTTCATGATCGAACGCGCATACTTTAGCTCCGCTTCGATCCTTTCCACTGAAACATAATTGGCATCATCGTTCAACCCGAGGGTCTTGATCCTTTCCTGCCTGATCTGGCGCAACTGCTGTGGGTTAATGATCAAACCGATCACTTTTTCAGGCTGTAAAAAGAAAAGCTCTTCCGGTGGCTCCACCTCGGGCACAAGCGGCAGGTTGGCGACCATAATCCCCTGGTGGGCCAGGTACATGCTGAGCGGTGTTTTTGATGTTCGTGAGATACCGATTAACACCACATCGGCCTTGCTAAAACCGCGTGGTTCTTTGCCATCGTCGTGCTTTACGGCAAATTCAACTGCGGCAACGCGGCGGAAGTATTTATCATCCATTACCCGCACCCTTCCGGGTTCCAGACGCGGCTCGCTGCAGGTTACCCGACTGAAAGCGCCCATCAGGCTACCTAGGATATCCGCTGTGCAGGCTTTGTGATTAAGCGCTTCTTCTTCCATCGCCTTGCGCAATTCCGGCACTACCAGAGTGTAGGCGATAATGGCATTGCGCTTGGAGGCCTCCAGGAAAAGCTCCCGGATCTGCTCCCTGTTTTCCACAAAAGGTAGCCGGCGCATCTCCACATGCCCGGAATTAAACTGGCTGGCCACAGCCCTAACTACAAATTCAGCCGTATCGCCAATCGAATCAGATACAATATAGACTATCGGCTTATCATGGTTATTGGTCACGATTCTTCTCCCTTGCTGAAGATTTACGGTAATAAAGTAAAACCTCTGGACCTCTATATATACTCTGCCCACCAAAGATCTTCCTGCCACAGTTATAATCTTTTAGTTTTTCACGATAGCTTATCGGTAATTCGTGTGGTAATCTATGGTAATTCGTGGGATTGACATCCATAAC
>DBBD01000157.1 GCA_002292015.1 Firmicutes bacterium UBA993 | reverse complement strand
CAAGGGGATGCGCAGCGATCCTGAATACGAAACCGTGGGTACGTTAGGCGCAGCCTGCGGAGTAAGCGATTTTGGCGCGATTATCGCCGCCAACAACCTTTGCGATGAATACGGCATTGATACCATGACTGCCGGGAACGTAATCAGCTACGCCATGGAGTGCTTTGAAAAGGGCCTGTTCACTATAGAGGATACCGAAGGTCTTGACTTGCGCTTCGGTAATGCCTCTGCCATGGTCGAAGCTATTCACCTGATCGGTGAAGGCAAAGGTTTCGGGCAATCTCTGGGCAAAGGTTTTCGCGAGCTGGCGGCGCAGTATCCCGCTACCCGCCACTACATGATGCATGTCAAATGGATGCCTTTTGCCGCCTATGAGCCCAGAGGTTTCTACGGCATGGGCCTGGCCTATGGTACTTCCTCCCGGGGCGCCTGCCACAATGTAGGTGGCTGGACCATTCGCGATGAGCTGATCACCGGTGAGTACGATCGCTTCGCGCTGCAAGGAAAGGGCGAGCTGGTCAAGCGCCTGCAGGACACCCGGGCTTATATCGACAGCCTCGGCATCTGTACTGTGGTGCGCAGCACCATGGGCTTCACCGATCAGCCATCAGGGGACACAATGGCCGCGGCAACTGGTGTTGACCTGACGCCGGACCTAATGGCCATCGGTGAACGAATCATCAACTTAGAGCGGCTGATCTTAAACCGGGAAGGCCTCAGGCGCGAGGACGACTACCTGCCGCAGCGGGTTATGGAAGAGCCGCTGCCGGAAGGGCCTGCTAAGGGAAGCGTCCTTACCCGGGAGATGTACGACATTATGCTCGACGAATACTACCGGCTGCGCGGCTGGGACTCAGATGGTGTGCCGGCCCTGGGAACCCTGCAGAAATTTGGAGTAGACCGGTAATGAAAATTCATGTGCGCTACGCCGGCCTGGCTCGCAATAAGGTGGGCAAAAGCGCCGAGACACTGGAAATTGGCCCCGGCAGCACATTGCGCGACCTGATGGCCGTGCTGGAGACCGTTTTTGGGGAAACCATCGCCAATCCCGAGCGGTATATCGTTGTCCATAATCATCAGGGCTGCCCCCGGCAAAAATGGCCGGACCATCACCTGCAGGAAGGTGACGAGGTGCTGCTCATATCCAATATTGCGGGAGGTTAGAAATGAGTTTTCATGTGCTGGTTACGCCGCGCTCCTTTGCCCAGTGGGATGATCTTCCGCTCAAGTTTCTTGAAGAGTCCGGCTTCCTGGTAAAGCGCAACCCCTTTCAACGCCCCCTGACTGAAGATGAAATGGCAGAGAACGTTCAAAACGCAGACGGTCTGATCGTGGGTGTTGACCCGGTTTCAAAAAGAGTGATCGAATCGGCACGGTGCTTGCGGGTAATCTCTAAGTATGGGGTAGGGATCGATAATATTGACCTTGCCGCGGCCACCAGGCGCGGGATTGTGGTTACATCCACCCCCGGCGCCAACACCGAGGCGGTGGCTGATCTAACTTTCGGCATGATGATCGCTACGGCCCGCAGGATTACCGAGGCGGACCGAGCCGTTAAGGAAGGTCGATGGGAAAGATTTATGGGTATGGATGTATGGGGCCGTTCTCTTGGTGTTATCGGGGCCGGGCAGATCGGAAAAGCGGTAGTCAGGCGGGCGCAAGGCTTCAATATGAAAGTAGTCGCCTTCGATCTGAGGCCTGACCGCGAATGGGCTGCAACTGCTGGGGTTGAATATACAAGCCTGGAAGATTTGATCTCCCGCAGCGATTTTATTACTATCCACTTGGCTCTTACCGACGCTACCCAGGGCTTGATTGGCAAAGATCAGATCGCCCTGATGAAACAGTCGGCGGTGCTGGTCAATACGTCCAGGGGCGGCATCATCGATGAAACGGCGCTTGCCGGGGCTTTAAACGAGGAAAAAATCTTTGCTGCGGCTCTGGATGTCTTTGCAGAAGAACCGGTCAGGGATGTGCAGCTTTTAACGGCGAGGGGCTTGGTTGCCACACCCCACATCGGGGCCTACAGCCACGGCGCGTTAAACACGA
Source organism: Firmicutes bacterium UBA993 (assembly GCA_002292015.1). Taxonomy (GTDB): domain Bacteria; phylum Bacillota; class Dethiobacteria; order DTU022; family DTU022; genus UBA993. The sequence goes on along the minus strand of DBBD01000157.1, from coordinate 10,587 downwards.
TGGGCACGATGGCGGCGAAAAATTTGGCGGCGGTATTTAACAGTTTAAAACCTGAGCATGTGCTAAATCCTGAAGTATATAAGAACCTGCGAGAAGGTGAAAAGGAATGCTAAAAGCAGATCTGATTGGTGTCGGGGTCATCGGTACTGGTAGGGCCGGTTTAGTCCATGTGGCAAATTTTGCACAAAATGTCCCCGGGGCGCGACTGGTAGCCGTTTGTGACCTGAACGCGGAAAGCGCACGCGATGCTGCCGGAAAATGGGGCGTTGAAGCGTACAGCAAACCGGAAGAGTTACTGAAGAATACCTCGTTGGATGCGGTGGTCATTGCTACGCCTACATTTTCCCATGCCGAGCTGGTAATTGCAGCGGCGAACTCGGGCAAAGCGATCCTCTGCGAAAAGCCCTTAGCCATATCCGAAGAAGAAGCGGAGGCCATGGATGAAGCGGTGCGGCGAAACAGCGTTCCCTTTGTAATGGCCTTCATGCGCCGTTTTGACTTAAGCTTTAACCGCGCCCGAAACATGATCGGGCGGGGCGATATCGGCGAGCCGCTGGTGGTAAAGTCTACGGGAAAAGGGCCGGGCCTGCCGCCGCCATGGAATTTAGATCTTGAAAAAAGTAACGGGATGTTAGCGGAGGTTAACAGCCATGATTTTGATTGTATCCGTTACTTAACCGGTGAAGAGTACAAATGGGTATTTGCCACTGCCCGCAACAATAAATGCCCTGATTTTAAGGCAAACTATCCGGATTTTTATGACACAGCTATTGTGACATTCGGCATGTCGGGCAAGGTGATCGGCACCATCGACGGGGCTTGCCCGGCTGACTATGGATACGATGCCCGGGTGGAGGTCCAGGGTAGCGACGGGGTGCTCTTTATCGGCAATATTGCGCAGAAAGGTGTTGTCGTGGGGCGCAAGGGTAGCGGTGTGGCTGAAGAGATCGTGGACAGCTGGCGTTCGCTTTTTCGTGAGGCTTACCTGGCTGAAGATCGCTGCCTTGTCGATTGTGTGTTAAAAGGTACAGAAGCGCCTTCAACCCTGATCGATGGTTGGCAGGCACTGAAAGCGGTTCGTGCTTCAAACCGTTCAATTCGCAGTGGAAAGGTTGAAGAGCTGTGAGCGAAGAAACAGGACCAATGAAAGCAGCAGTATACCGTGATGGGATAATCGAAGTTAAACAAATTCCGCGACCACAACCGGCAGAAAACGAGTTGGTTATACAAGTTGAAGCTGCAGCTATCTGCGCCACTGATCTGAAGATTTGGAAAAGGGGGCACCGTAACATAGCTCCCGGCAGTGAAGCAGTTTTGGGGCATGAAGTGGTTGGCAGAGTATCTGCTGTCGGCTCAAAGGTTGATGAAACCTGGCTGGGTAAAAGAGTAGTAATTCCACCCAACGTGGGTTGTGGTGTATGTCCGGCCTGTGAGGCAGGATGGGATAGTTACTGTCCCGATTACAAAGCCTATGGTGTCGGATTATCCGGAAGTTTTGCCGAATATATGCTGGTTGGGGCTCCAACAGCCGTGTCAGGACAATTGATTTCTGTTGCGGATCATATCCCTGCAAAAATTGCTGTACTGGCCGAAGCTGTATCTTGTTGTTACCGCGGTTTGAGTGATTGCGAACTGCAGCCGGAAGAAAAAGTTTTAATCATGGGAGCAGGCCCAATGGGTATGCTCAGCATAATCGCTGCCAAAACGATGGGTGCTTCAACTATTATTAGTGCCGATCTCTTAGAAGAAAGGCGAAATACAAGTAAAATATTCGGTGCCCATTATGCGCTGAATCCGGCAGATAATCACTTTGTCGAAGAAGTGAAAGAAGTAAGCGGTGGCTGGGGTGTTGATGTGGTAATGGTCACTGCCCCTTTTGCTGAAGCACAACGCCAGGGTATCTTGGCTGCTGCGGTGGGCGGGCGGATAAATCTTTTTGCCGGGCTTTCGCCGGATGATCGATTTAATGATTTTCCCGCGAACCTGGTTCACTACCGTGGCTTAAAAGTTCTTGGCAGTACGGGTGCCACTGCACAAGTGATGCAGACAGTGGTAGATTTGATGGCTGAAGGGCACCTGGCGGTACTGCAGCAGGCAGTTACAACGGTATATGCTTTGGAAGATATGGACAAGGCATTAGAAAAGGCCGGAAGCGGCAGGGAAATAAAGGTCATGGTAGTGCCTGACAGCAAAATGATCGGTTGACGAGCTATTTCCTGTTTACATTAGGAGAGGATATAAAAATGGGCGAGACTTATTTGCTGGGGATTGACTTGGGCACAATGGGAACCAAGGCAGCGCTTTACGATCTGCAAGGAAAAGCCCTGGCAGAAGCGTATGAGGAATCTAAATTGCGTTATCCCAGAATAGGCTGGGTAGAACAGGATTTTGAAGAAATTTTTAGTTCGGCTGTTAACTGTATCAAAGGAGTTTTAGAGAAAAGTGGTATCGAAAGTGGTGATGTGGCGGCGCTCGCATTCAGTAGCCAAATGTCTGGTATAGGGATGATTGATCAGAATTGGGTACCCGCAGCCCATTATGACAGCTGGCTCGATACCCGTTGTGAATCGGCTTTCCCCCTCATGGAGCCTTATTGCCATGAATTTACAGCAAGCAGCGGCTGCCCACCTACTTACGCTCATGCAGCGAAGATTATCTGGTGGAAGAATAACCAACCGGAAATATTTAAAAATGCTACGCGGTTTATTGTTCCGCTTGTTTATGTTGCCGGCAAAATGGCTGGATTAAAGGCGGATGACGCCTATATCGATCTCACATGCCTGCATTTCTCGGGGTTCAGCAATACCGGGGAGCGGAAGTGGTCGGAAGAGCTGCTTAACAAATTTGAAATACCGGCAGAGAAAATGCCACGAATTATATCTCCAACAGACGTTATAGGAAAAGTCAATCGGGAAGCAGCACGGTTAACCGGTTTAAAGGAAGGCACACCCATTGCTGCCGGTGCAGGAGACCAAGCAGCAGCTTCGCTGGGTGCAGGAGTGGTCGAGCCGGGAGATGTTTTTGACAGTGCCGGGACTGCATCCGTTTTTTCGGTCTGTGTAGATAGTTTTTTACCTGATGTTCGGAATAAAGTTGTCCTGGCCACACATGGTGTCATACCCGGGACTTACTACGCCCTGTCATTTATCAACGGCGGCGGTTTAAATTTACGATGGTTTCGTGACACTTTCGGCCTTCAGGAAAAAAATGAGGCAGCATTAAGAGGCAAGGACGTTTACCAGATATTTGATCAAATGGCCGCTCAGTCTCCTGCAGGTTCAGGAGGCACAATATTTATTCCCCACCTGCAAGGCAGAGTGGTCCCACCGGATGCTTCCCTAAGGGGGCTCTGGGTTGGTTTCACCTGGTCTCATGGCCGTGGTCACCTCTTCAGAGCGATGATGGAAGGTGTTGCTTATGAGTACGCATACTATTTGCAGATCGAAAAAGAACTTCACCCCGATCTTGAATGTCGGGAGGTGAGGGCGATCGGTGGCGGTGCATCAAGTGATCTGTGGAATCAGATCAAAAGTGATGTTTTGGACATTCCCTATTGCCGAATAAACCGATCTGAAGTTGGTACCTGGGGCTGTGCGATGATTGCCGGCAAAGCCGTGGGGATTTTTGACGACTTGAAGAAAATTTCTAAGGAATCAACGCAGATCAGCCACCGACTTGAGCCGCGTCCTCGCTATACTAAGTTTTATCGGCCCTATGTAGACATTTACAGGCAGGTTATTGAAAGATATGCCGATATATTTAATGGTTTATGCGATCTGCCTTTGGAGTAAGAGGGAGTTTATAAGTTATATTAATTACGCCGATCGGAGGTTTTTGCCATGAAAGAAAACAAAATTATGGATCCTTTTTATGTGGAAATTAGTTGTGAAAACGGAAACGTTTCACCGCCGGCTAGATTAATTAGTCGTAAGCTGAGTGACTTGGTCGGCCTGTTTTATGATCAGGACGCCTACAATCGTGCTCTGGCTGATGACAACCCTGTTCTCTATGAAGTTTATGAAGTCCGGGTGCCGGAAGAAGAAGGCCACCTTCTGTCATGTACAACAGTTATCTATCCAGGTAAAGTTGGAAAAGAGTACTATTTTACCAAAGGTCATTTTCATGTTCTGGAAAATAGGGCTGAAATATATACATGTTTACGGGGGCAAGGCTATCTTTTAATGACCACCAGGGCTGGTAAAACCCATAGTATAGCCATGAGGCCAGGCATTTCTGCCTATATACCGCCATACTGGTCGCATCGCACTTTAAATTGTGGAGAAGAGCCCTTTATTTTTTATGGGGTATGGCCGGGAGATGCCGGCCATGATTATGAAAGCATTGTTGAACAAGAGTTTCCTCTACGTGTTTTTGAAGAAAACGGGCAGCCGGTTGTCAAAATTAAGTAGGCGATAGGGTGAAAATCAAAATAATTTTACACATAATTGTAGCTATAAAGAGCCGCCTCTCTTGTCCGGGTCGAAGCCGCCATTGCCATATTTTATTAACAGTGATAAAGCTATGGCAATATCAGTATAGATTCATGTAGTTTCCAGTATGGTTGGCGGTGATTTCAACAGACCCCGTTAATCAGGGCTTGCTGCATTTGTTCTCTACCTAGTGACATAGTGGTTGTTAGAATACTAATTTACGCTGACTGTTACAAAAATGGAGCCCTATTATATCAGAGAAGCAGGTCCGGGGCCCATCATCGGTAGCTCGGCGGTGGTGCTGAGATTCCAAGCGTCGTTTTATGATATACTGCGTAAGGTTTACCGAATGTTGCTGCAGGCAGGGTGAATGATGAAAAAAATGTTCGTAATCCTCGTTTTCGGGCTACTAATATTTGCAGCCGGCTGTGAATTTAACAGCGGCAGCGGATATCAGCATTACTCAGACTCTTTTTTCGATACCTTTGATACCCTGGTCCGGTTTTCTGCGTATACTAGTAGCGAAGAAGAATTCAGGCAGTATTTCGAACAGCTGCGGTCACGCATGCTGCAGCTGCACCAACTTTATGATATTTACAACAACTATGATGGTATTAACAATATAAAAACAATTAATGATCAGGCCGGAATCAGGCCAGTGAAAGTAGAGCGGGAGATCATCGATTTGATTATTTTTGCCAGGGAGTGGGCCGGGCAAACCAGCGGTTCGACCAACATTGCTTTTGGGCCGGTCTTAAAAATCTGGCACCGTTACCGGGAAGCCGGCTTAAACGATCCACAAACCGCCCGGCTGCCCTCGACAGAAGAACTGCTTGAAGCGGCGCAGTATACCGATCTTAACCAGGTGGTGGTCGATCTTGAAGAAAGCACGGTATTTTTACCTGGTAGACAAATGAGCCTCGATGTTGGCGCTGTGGCCAAAGGCTTTGCTGTTGAACTGGTTGCCCGGGAGTTGATTGCTGCCGGTATCGAATCGGCAGTTATCAGCGCCGGCGGCAATGTTTCGTTAATTGGCAAACCGCTTGACGGAGAAAGGGATTATTGGGGCGTTGGCATTAGGAACCCTGATCAATCGATTGTCAGCAACAGCGATAATAATTTGCTGGATGTTATTTATGCCTTAGATGTTGCGGTAGTCACCAGCGGCGACTACCAGCGGTTTTACGTGGTAGAAGATAGGATGTTTCATCATCTCATCGATCCTGCTACCCTGATGCCTGCTACCCACTACCGGGCGGTTACAGTTGTGGCCAAAGATTCAGGAGTAGCGGATTTTCTGTCGACGGAGCTTTTTCTGCTGCCGCCGGAGAGAAGCCTGCCGCTGGCGGAGAGCTTGGACGGTGTGGAAGCGCTCTGGGTGATGCCGGATGGATCGCTGGTGGTTACCGACGGTATGAAAAAGTTGCTGCGCAGCGAAGGGGCAACGAACCGGAAAAATTAAAGGGGCAAACCAGCGCGGTTTGCCCCGATCTCACGATCAATTATTGCTTAAACGGTTTTTATCCAGCTGCTTTTTAACCGGCATCCTACCGGCCCGCTTTGCATAGATCTTCAGCAATTGATTCGGCCAGCACTTTCAGTTCCTTCTTGTCGACCTTTGCCACCCTGGACAGTGGAAAATCCTTGTCTTCAGGCCAAATCTCCACATGCTGGGGCGTTTGTAGGAAGCGATTCCCTGGCAATGTTCGAAAATCTCCGCGGCGGCAGAAACAATGAAAGTTGCATTCTACAGGGCTACCCGCGCTTTGCTACCCTTAAGTCGGGCTATGATGAGCAGTATCAGGCTGTGAGCCGGGTGCAGCGGCACGAGTTTCAAAGGGTTCACTTTCATTAACCTGGTTAAAGCTCGCACGGTTGAAGAAAGATCATTACAGGCCGGGGACCGGTAAACTCTTTCAATGCCGCTATTTCGCAAAAACAAATCCCCGGTTTCCTCAATGGCGCATTTGCCGGCCAGCAGGATTCGGCCTTCTATTTCCTCAAGTGTGGTTTTGTCGAAACCTTTACCCATCAGGATAGTAAACCCACCCTGGCCGTTATGGTCCATGTAGAGGAACTGCAGCACGGCCTCGGTATTATTGCGGCATCCTTCCGGACAACATTTTTCACTGCCGCGCAGGATTCGCACATCAGGAGGCATATCCGGCAGCATGGTATAAGGATATTTTATTGTAAACCTGCTTAGGTCACCATCAACCTCGATTAAATCCAGGTCAGTACAACCGCCGTATAACTTCCCTGCCAGGTTGAGATGTTCTATTTCTGCTGCGTCATAACCGAGAATTCGGGCGGTCACAGTATCGACGGCAGTGACTTCTTCTCCTCCCACAAGGATCCCCAGGGGAGCAAGGCAGCGATCTAAAAGTGCTTCAGGTGGGTAGTGGCCGTAATATACTGCTTTGGTCCCATCAATAATTGTGAAGTCAGGAGGAAACAAGCAACCAATCGCGGCCAGCTTTCCGTGTAGGTTGTCGTTGTGATCATGCATTCTGTCGCGCTGATCCATCAAGCCGAACAGGTTTTTCAAGCCCAGGGTAACAACAGTCATCGAATGAGTTTTTAGACGGGGAAGATTTAAAAAGAACAGATCCCGTTCTTTTCTGCCCAACTCCTTTATGACTGAGCGGGGGAAACGGGCTTTTTGTTCAAGGCCGGGCAGGGATATTTCTTCAACCGGTTCTTCATCCAGAAAAAGAGGAGTTACACCCTGCCGGCGGCAGATTCTACCCAGTTCGGTGGCGGCAAAAACAAGGCGGGTGAAGTTGCCCTGGGTGCAGTTTTCAATCACGCAGATTTCCTTTACCCCGTGACTTTTAAGAACTTTAATAACTGCTTCCAGAACAGCGGGTGAGGTGTAGGTTTCTGGTCTGCAGTCAACAGCATTAATTTTAATCCATACCCGGGTTTTCCCTTTGAGGAGCCGATCAAGTCCGCCGCTCTTCGTGAAAATAGTTTCAGCAGCGCTTTCGATACCCTGGTCAACAGGAGCAACAATAACCTTATTCATGGCCGCAACCTCCCGTATATTCTATTAGTCTTAGGAATTTTTGTATAGGATTTTGCCTTTCCGCTGCCCTTATATTACTATGCTGTTCTGCCAGGGGTCAAGCCGACGAATTGAACCTGAGATAGCCTTCGCTTACCGCTTCTTTCCCCTGCTGATTTAAGACCCAGAAAAATAGCTCTCCGCCAATATTACTTTTCCTGCGGTTAAGCAACTGTATCCTGATCTGTGGGTGAAGGAAAGCGAAGTATGGATCGGAATCAACTTGCATAATCATTCCTCCCCGGATTACTAAGCTGTTCATGGATCTTCCCGCTTTGGTCACACTAAGCTGTTTAAGACAACTGCCGGCGATCACTCCTTTTTTTATGGGGGATCGCTTAGCTTTTTGGCGAATAGCGACATAAAGCTAAGAAAATAGACCAATATCTAACTTGTACGAATTTTTCTCAAACCTTGAAAGCATTGCCATCTGAATAGATATTGTATAATATGGTATTGATCAGGTACATTGTAAACCGGGTTAGCAATTTCGTCCACTTTATGGCTAAGGGATCCCGAGCAGCGCAGCCTATGTTTAAATCAGGACAATATTTTTAAGCGAAAGGGTGATCAGTTATATTTGGTATAAAGATTTTGCCGCTCATATTAGTTGTTATTGGATTTACGGTATTTCCCCTGTTGGGAGTGATTTACTATCAGACAAACGGCTTGATTGGCGGTTTTGTAATCGGCTTGGTGATCGCCTTGATTGCCAGCATGTTTAAGAAGTAGCTCTTGCCTGATACTCGTGCAGAAGCTTAGGGGCGGTCAGGTTGACTCCTGCCAGGTAAAAATATGCTAAAATTATCCGGGCTTGTTTCAGGTCTGAATGCGGCATAATTTTTATTGTTATATGGAGGTGGACGAGACGGAAACAGGATTAGATGCCATCAGGCAGCGTATTTCGGTGCGCAGTTATGCAGACAAACAGGTAGAGCCGGAAGTGCGCAAGCTGCTTGAGGATTTATGCTCAATACAGAAAAATGCCGGTCCTTTTGGCTCAGCGGTGCGCTTCAGGCTGCTTGACCTGGAGCCGCTCAGCATTAGTGAAACACGCCGCATGGGTACATACGGAGTAATTAAGGGAGCGCGCCTCTATATTTTAGGAGCGGTCAGCGGTGGCAAAGGGGCAATGGAAGATCTCGGTTACTGTCTGGAAAAAATCATCTTAGGGGCCACGGCCCTGGGTTTGGGGACCTGTTGGCTGGGCGGTACTTTTAAGCGCGGCTCCTTTGCCGCCCGCATGGAACTGGCAGGAGACGAACTGCTGCCGGCAATTACCCCGGTCGGTTACCCGGCGGTCGAAAAGTCGGTAACAGAGCGGATGATGCGTTTTGGCGCCGGTTCGAACCGGCGCAAATCCTGGCCGGAGCTCTTTTTCAAAAGTGACGGGATAACAGCTTTGACAGAGTCAGAATGCGGTCTATTCAGCGATGCTTACGAAGCGGTCCGCATAGGTCCTTCGGCATCCAACAAGCAGCCCTGGCGCCTGATCCTCGATCAGCAGGGAGCGACCCACCTGTATCTTAAGGAAAATAAAATATATAACCGGATGATGGGCAAAGTGCGCCTGCAGCTTGTTGATATGGGTATTGCCCTCTGCCATTTCGAAGTGGTGGCAAGGGAGCTTAAACTGCCCGGTTCCTGGAATACCGGGGTTGAAGGCCCCCGGATACCCGGCTTGCAGCATATCGCCTGCTGGAAATAGTGCAGACCAAGTACTGTCGCAAATTTCAGCTTTCTTTCTGTGTTCAAGAAGCCTCTTGCGTGATAAGATAAACCATCATATTCTGGAAGGAGGCTATAAATTGGGATTCAAACCAACCGCTCCGAACCTGCTCTCGGCATCGCGGATAATCTTGCTTCCCGGCCTTTTTCTTTTATTACATTACGCTCAGCACCAGCTTTTCTTGGTTGCCTATATTTTAATTGGTTCGACAGATTATTTTGACGGCTTGCTGGCTCGCAAGCTCAACCAGGTTACACATTACGGCAAGGAACTTGATTCTTTGGCTGACCTCTTTTTTTATATTTCATCAGCTTACTTTCTCAACTACCTGAGACCCGAGGTAATCGCCGCCAACAGGCTGTACCTGGTGATCTTCTTTTCGCTGCTCGGTTTCTCTTTTTTGCTTTCCGGCTACCTTTTTAAGCGTCCGGTTATGATGCACACAATAATCCTGCGTTGGAACGCGGTGCTGGTATTCCTGGCGATCGTCGGTTCTTTTTTCTTCGATGTAACGCTATTGACCAGGGCAGCACTCATCATTTATGTGGTCGGATTTACTGAGGAGATTATGATCTTTTTGTTCTTTGGCAATGTAAATCCCGACACAAAGTCAATTCTACACCTATTTGCTGCCAGGCAAAAAAGTGCCTGAGCTTACTCTTAGTCCAGTCAAAAACTTACTGCCGTTTAGGAAACTGCAGGAAACCAGCAGGAGGCTTCTAACCTGGCCGGTTGTATCAGCTGTTATTAAAACGGTCCACCGTCAATAGCCACGGCAAGTAGAAAGAAGAAAACAGTGAGCACCAAGACTAGCAGCTGTAGCAGAATGACCCACCCAGACCACTTCAGGTAACTGGCCCCAACCAGTTCCTCCAGGGTAAAGCGAACGCGGGATCTGAGATTTTCATCGTCCTAGTATGTTGGCGATAGCGAACAGATCCTCTCCGATTTCTATCTCTCCGGAATAAACTTAAAGCGGTGATCAAGATGCTTAATCGCTGTAGCTATCACTTTTGACCAGGTAAAAAACCAACCTTTTTGCCACTTTATGGGCTTGCCCTGCAACGGCAACTATTTTTAATGCAAAATGGGCAACGTGTCTTTTGTAAGCCAACTCTGACAGATAATTTCCCTGGTGCACGCCGATCAGTATTCGCTCTACTATCCGGTTGGCCTCATTTTCATAAAAACATACCTTGTTGGCATGGTCTTCGATCATTACCCGGTTTGTAAAGAGATGCCCCGCGGCTTTTACCAGTTCACCGGTTGTTTTACAGGAATAATCGACCAGCTCGCCAAATAGCGGTTTGACCTGGTCGGGGATATAAGGGCGTTCCAGCGAGAGCTGGATTAAGACCTGG
>DBBD01000078.1:1533-6279 GCA_002292015.1 Firmicutes bacterium UBA993 | reverse complement strand
GCTGCCCTGCCGACGATCAGGCTGCTGCTGGAAGGTGGCGCCAGGCTGGCTCTCGTTTCGCACCTGGGGCGTCCGAAAGGCGAACCGCAGCCGGAACTGAAACTTGACCCGGTGGCCAAAAAGCTGGGTGAGCTGTTGGGCAGGCCGGTCAAAAAGCTGGACCTGGTTACCGGCCCCGAAGTGAAAGCGGAAGTTGACGCCTTGGCGGAAGGCGGGCTGTTGCTGCTTGAGAATGTGCGCTTCGAAAAAGGTGAGGAACAAAACGATCCTGACTTTGCCCGCAAACTGGCAGCCCCCTTTGAACTTTACGTTAATGATGCTTTTGGCACCGCCCACCGCGCTCACGCTTCTACAGCCGGTGTGGCCGCTTTTATTCCTGCCTATGCCGGCCTGTTGATGCAAAAGGAAATTGAAGTGCTATCCCGCTGCCTTGAAGAGCCGGGTAGACCCCTGGCAGCTATACTGGGCGGGGCCAAGGTGTCCGATAAGATCGGCGTAGTCAGCCGCTTTTTGCAGCTGGCCGATACCCTGCTGGTTGGCGGCGGCATGGCCAATACATTCCTGGCTGCAAAGGGTCTCAGCCTTGGGGCTTCTTTTTATGAAAAAGAGCAGCTTGACAGTGCAAGAAAACTTGCGAACGAGGCGGAGAAATGCAACTGTCGCCTTTTATTGCCGGTAGATCTCGTGGTAACCCGTAAACTTGAGGCAGGTAGCCCTAGCGAGGTTATGGAACCGCAGGAAATCAACGGGGATTGGAAGGCTGTGGATATTGGCCCGCAGACCGCGGCGCTTTTTACCGGAGTGATTAAAGAGGCCGAAATGGTAGTCTGGAACGGTCCGCTGGGGGTTTTTGAGATCCCGCCTTTTGAACAGGGAACTGCTGCCGTGGCCAGGGCTATTGCTGCCGGTAAGGCTTACTCGGTGATCGGCGGTGGTGACTTGGTTGCCGCCGTTGAATCCCTTGGGCTTGCCGATCAGATCAGTTTCATCTCGACCGGAGGCGGCGCCACTTTGGAATTCTGGGAGGGTAAAGAGCTGCCGGGCATAAGTATCCTGCGCTAGAAGATATCACGCACCGGCAGGAGGAGGTACCGATGAGACTGATCATTGCTGCAAACTGGAAGATGCATAAAACCGCAGCCGCAACGGCTGCTTTTTGTCAGGCGCTGCGCCGGGACGAAGCTCTTTTTGACGGGGTGGATGTTCTGATCTGCCCGCCTTTTACCTCCCTGCCGGCTGCAGCGGCCGGGTTACAGGGCAGTGCCATTAAAATTGGTGCCCAGGATATGCACTGGGAAAAGCAGGGGGCTTTCACCGGGGAAATTGCCACTTCAATGCTTCTGGAATATGGTGTCAGCTCCGTGATCATCGGGCATTCCGAGCGCCGCCACCTGATGGGTGAAACTGATCAGCAGGTTAGCCTGAAAGTAAGGGCAGCCCTGGCTTCCGGCCTCCAGCCGCTATTATGCCTTGGCGAAACAGAAACCGAACGGGAGCAAGGCAAAACTGTAGCCGTGATCGAGAGACAGCTCTCTTATGTTTTTGAAAGCCTGGCAGCGGAGGACCTTTCAAACCTGGTTGTTGCCTACGAACCGGTCTGGGCAATCGGCACTGGTAAAGCTGCTTCGGTTGATGATGCTGAGGATGCAGCTGCCCTGATCTACCGGCTGGCAGCCGATCGCTTTGGTGCGGAAAGCGCTAAGGGCTTAAGGGTGCAGTACGGTGGATCGGTCAGGGTTGATAATATTGGATCTTACATGGCGCTTCCCTCCATATCCGGGGCCCTGGTGGGAGGGGCCAGCCTGGAAGCCGTATCTTTCAGCGCCTTAATCCAGGCCGCCAGGAAGGCGATTCTGCATTGAAAAATATTTTACTGCTGATCCTTGACGGTTGGGGTCATGCTGAACCCGGAGCTGGAAATGTCATTGAACTGGCCCGTACACCGCATATGGATCGTTTTTACCGGCAGTATCCTTTCGCCCTGCTTGATGCTGCAGGTGAAGCGGTTGGCCTGCCTGCGGGCCAGATGGGCAATTCCGAGGTGGGCCATCTTAACCTGGGAGCCGGAAGGGTTGTCTACCAGGAGCTGACCCGGATCAGCAGGTCGATCCGGCTGGGCGAATTCTACGGTAACAAGGTTTTGTTGGAGACGATGGAGCGGGTCCGGAACGGCTCAGGAGCCCTGCACCTGGTTGGGCTGGTTTCCGACGGCGGGGTGCATAGCCACATTGAGCACCTGCTCGGATTGTTGGAGATGGCCCGCCGTCAGGAAGTAAAGCGTCTCTTTATCCACGCCATATTGGACGGAAGAGACACTATTCCTTTCGGGGCCGGGCCTTTTTTAGCCGAACTGGAGCGGTTTTGCCGGGAAAGCGGCAGGGGCGCCATAGCCACTGTTTGCGGCCGCTATTACGCCATGGATCGGGATCAGCGTTGGGATAGGGTGAAAAGAGCGTACGTTGCCTACACCAGGGGTGAGGGCCTTCAGTCGGGCTCGGCGCTTGAGGCCCTGGCAGAGGCCTATGGCCGGGGCGAGGGTGACGAATTTGTCCAGCCAACGGTCATTAGCGGCAGCATGCGGCAGCCGGTAGCCAAAATCGGCAGCGAAGATAGTATCATTTTCTTCAACTTTCGCCCGGATCGGATGCGTCAGCTCAGCCGGACCTTTATCGACCAAGATTTTGAACCTTTTGAGCGTGGTGAAAATCCGCCTTTGCCGTATTGCGTAGCGATGACCGAGTATGATCGGGCCCGTCCGGTGCCGGTCGCTTTTACCGCAGAGGATATCCGGGCAACGTTGGGCGAGGTTTACGCCGGGCAGGGCTTGGCCCAGGCGCGAATTGCCGAAACGGAAAAGTATGCGCATGTAACCTTTTTCTTCAGCGGGGGCCGGGAAGCACCCTTTGCCCTGGAAGACCGAATCCTCATTCCGTCTCCAAAAGTAGCCACTTACGATCTGCAACCGGAGATGAGCGCTCCGGAGGTTGCCCGAAAGATCATTGAATGTGTTGCGCGAAATAATCACCGCCTGGTTGTTGCCAACTTTGCCAATGCCGACATGGTTGGTCATACCGGCGATATCAAGGCGGCGACCAAGGCGGTAGAGACCGTTGACAGCAGCCTCGGCCTTATTGAAGCGCAGGTTTTGTCCAGGGGTTGGGCGATGATTGTCACCGCCGATCATGGCAACGCCGAGTTAATGCTCGGCGGTGCAGGCGAGACCCTAACCGCGCACAGTGCAAACCCGGTACCCTTTGTGCTCGTCGGCAGCGAGGAAAAAGCGCTGCGCCCTAGAGGCATTCTTGCTGATGTGGCCCCGACGGTTCTGGCGCTGGCCGGCCTGGAAAAACCACCGGCAATGACCGGTTCCAGCCTGTTGACGGATAGCTTAAGCCGGGCGTAGATCCCGGAAACGAACGAAAAATTTTTATGTACAGATTATGTCGGAGGAGGTAAAAGCATGGAAGAGCTGATTCAAGCGGTCAGGGCCAGGGAGGTTCTCGATTCGCGGGGAAATCCCACCCTGGAGGTCGACCTGAAACTGGAAGGTGGCTGGACCGGCAGGGCGGCGGTGCCGTCCGGAGCTTCAACCGGGGCTTTTGAAGCGGTGGAGTTAAGAGACGGAGACGATCAGCGCTACCTTGGCCGCGGGGTGCTGAAAGCGGTCAGCCATGTCAATGAAGATATCGCCCGGGCAATTTGCGGTATCAGTGTACTAAACCAACGGCAGCTGGACCTGGCCATGATCGAGCTGGACGGTACTGCTAACAAAGCGCGCCTCGGCGCTAATGCCATCTTAGGGGTTTCACTCGCTGCAGCTCGCGCTGCTGCGGCAATGCTCAACCTGCCGCTTTACCGTTATATCGGGGGCCTGACAGCGACCCTGCTGCCTGTTCCATTTATGAATATTCTTAATGGCGGCAGCCATGCCGACAACAACGTTGACATCCAGGAGTTCATGATTGTGCCGCACGGCGCCGGGTCGTTTTCCGAAGCCTTACAAATGGGCACAGAAATTTTTCACCGGCTGAAAACTATTCTGCAGGCGAAAGGCCTGAATACCAATGTGGGGGATGAAGGCGGTTTTGCCCCGAACCTCGCTTCCAGTGAGGAAGCTTTAGAGCTGATCATCGAAGCGATCGGGGTAGCCGGTTACCGGCCGCAGGTTGAGGTGAGCCTGGCGCTTGATGCCGCCGCCAGCGAGTTTTACAAGGACGGCTGCTACCAGTTGGAAGGCAACCGGTACGGTGCTGCAGAGCTGGACAGCTACTACGCTAAGCTGGTTGAGCGATATCCCCTGGTCAGCATTGAAGATGGTTTGGATGAAGAAGACTGGGCGGGCTGGCAGCTGCACACCAAGTCATTAGGCTCGAACATCAGGCTGGTTGGTGATGATCTGTTTGTAACCTGTCCAGAAAGGCTTAAGCGGGGGATTGCTAGCGCCACCGCCAATGCCATCCTGATCAAGCTTAACCAGATCGGTTCTTTAAGCGAAACGCTCGATACAATGGCTTTAGCCCGCCGGGCAGGTTACAGCTGCCTGGTTTCCCACCGCTCCGGCGAAACAGACGATAGCTTCATCGCCGATCTTGCCGTGGCAACCGCCGCGGGGATGATCAAAACCGGAGCGCCTTCACGCGTCGACCGGGTGGCAAAGTATAACCAGCTGCTGCGGATTGAGGAGGAGCTGGGAACAGCGGCGCTCTACGCCGGCAAGATTTTTGACCGGCTTTAGCGGGCGCAGGC
>DBBD01000078.1:0-1203 GCA_002292015.1 Firmicutes bacterium UBA993 | reverse complement strand
GCGGGCGCAGGCAAACAGCACCGGCAGAAAATATTTGTCAAGAGCTGTTTCATGTGTTAGAATAACGATCGCTTAGTTTAGCCTGAACAGTTACTGGAGGTAATAATTGATGCTCGAAACTGTGTTAACCATAATTTACCTGGTTATATGCGTGGCCCTGATCGCCACGGTGTTGTTGCAATCCGGCCGCAGCGCAGGCCTGGGGGTTATTGCCGGTGGAGCGCAGTCGCTGGTCGGAAAGAAAAAGGGGCTTGACGAGAAACTGGGGCAGCTAACAACTTACCTGGCAGTGGCTTTCATGCTCTTTACCATTGCTCTTGTGGTAATTAACTAACCGGTAGCAACCCGGTTCGAAACAGCAAGGCAGGGGAGAATGCGCGCCCCTGCCTTTTAATTTACTGTGAAACGCATTATAATTACTGCAGCGAGGCAGTCAGGGAACTGATAAGCGGACTTAACAGGGTATCAGCTTTTTTAAGTAGCAGCTTTTTCGGTCCGCGACATTTGCCGGCAGATTCAGGAGCATAGCCAAAGGAGCCAAGGATAAACCCGTGGCCAAGCTTAGCAGCACCAGTCAACTGCGTGCCGATATTGAACAGCACTTAAAGAAAAACCGTCAAACGGCGTTGACGGCGAGCCAGATTCTTGAAGGCCTGGGATTAAAAGAGCAGGATCGGGCGATCATGCTGGGTGTTATGAAAAAGATGCAGGACGAGGGAGCCCTGGTTAAGAGCGGCCAGGGCCGTTTTGGTCTGCCGGAAAAACTGGGCTTGGTAACGGGCATCCTCAGGGGTAATCGGCGCGGATTTGCTTTTTTGGTGCCCGAACAGAAAACGGAAGATATCTATATCAGCGCCTCCAATTTATTTAATGCCGCACACGGTGACCGGGTTATGGTCCGCGTTGAGCAAACAAAAAGGCGCCGCCGCGAAGGGGTTGTCGTCGGCATCATTGAAAGGGGAAAGAATCGGCATGTCGGGACCCTTAATCGTGACCACAAAAGGTTTTACGTGGTGCCGGACGACAGTCGTTTTGCCAAAGCCGTGCAGGTGGCGCCTGCCGATGTGAACGGGGCGCAGCCGGGGGAAAAGGTTGTGGTAGAAATTGAAAAGTGGGCCAGGGGCAATCGCCCGGCCAGAGGCGTAATTATTGAGCGCGTTGGCCCCCCTGGCACCCCCGGCACGGATCTGCTCACTACCTAAT
>DBBD01000124.1:3248-5342 GCA_002292015.1 Firmicutes bacterium UBA993 | reverse complement strand
GGATCGCTGCGCATCCCCTTGTATTCGCCTTCATTTACTTCGCAGACCTGGGCGCAGGCAACGGGGCAGCGGTAGCAGGCTGCGCTTTTGACTTTATAATGCTCGGTGACATAATCTTTGTTAATGGTCTCGATCCCTTTAAAAACACCGGTGGTAAAGTTATGCACCGAGTAGCAACCGAGTTCGTTCATGATCTCGGTGTATTGATTTGTTCCGTAAAGGTTGTGCCCACGCCGGGTCTCCCTGGCGTTTTTAGCCGCCTTTTGGCCTATAGCTTTAATCTTATCGGGGTCGGCCACGGGGATCGATCCCGCGGAACTTACAACAACGGCTTTGAGGTTTTTTGAGGCCATTACCAGCCCAGCCCCGCCGCGGCCAAAGCTGCGATCGCCGACCATGATATTGGCGAAGCGCACCCCGTTGAACGCTGCCGGGCCGGCGGACATCACCGCCAGGTTTGAGTCTCCCAAGTCATCGCGGATTGCCTTTTCAGTTTCAGTCGTCTTTAACGTGATTAGGGACGATGCGTCCTTAATCACGACCCCCTGTTTAAGGATGGCCAGGTAAACCGGCCGCCTCGCTTTTCCCTCAATGATTAAGCCATCGTAGCCCCGGCGCTTGAGGTAGGGACCGAGGTCGCCGCTGCTGTTGCTGCACAGGTAACTGCCTGTTTCCGGTGAGCGGGTAGCTACCTGAAATTTAGTTGTTGCGGGCAGGTCGAGTCCAGTAAGGGGGCCGGTAAAAAATATAAGCTTATTTTCAGGTGACAGTGGCTCTACCCCGGCCGCCAGCTCCTTGTAGTAAAGGTAGGCCGCGACACCTCTGCCTCCTAAGTATTTTTTTAACAGTCCAGCGGAAAGCTCTTCTTCTCGATATTGCTCTGTGTCTAGGTCTAGGCGTAAGAATTTTCCCAAATATCCTCCTGCAAACACGGCGCTTCTCCTATGGAATAAATTATATGGTTTTACTAAAGGGTCCGAAGAGGAGTAATCACTCAATGAAGACAATATCGGGCCTCTCAAACTTTATGCTGTTTACCTCTTTTAATAGCTTGGGAAAGGTAACTGGTCGCGTCACAAATAATGGGCCTTCTTCAGTGGCGATGAAAGCGTCTTCCGTTTTAGTGCCATCGATAACAGGGTTGAAACAGTAACATTGGTTGGGTACAGTTATCCGGTGGGAGGTCGGGGTTATCATATAATCTCTGTTGTTGTAGCCCTGTGAGCCACCCTGGCCGTGTTTGGCCCACATTTCGCCATACCCTAAAGCCTCGTACGAGTCTTTATTCATATTATAGGCGGCAAGATCATCAGTACCAACCCTTACGGCCGCAATAGTCCGGCACTCTATCTCGCAAGTGTCGACAAATTGTTGGCGCAGCTTCTTATCTTCTTTGCCGAAATGAACCATCCTCGTAACGGTTGTAATTAAACCCTTGTAACGCCCATTTACTGATAGGATCAGATGTTTTTCGAGTTTTTTATCCGTAGGGATACCATGTCTGTGCTTATAGGCACGCTCATCTGCCGAAACCAGAAACAGCACCGGGTCTATTCCGTAAGGCCACAGTGCACGGCTCAGCCCGCCGGCGATCTCGTTTTCGGTCATGCCGGGCTTGACCGAGATGATATACTCCTCGAGTGCCGCCGAGAGAGCATCGCCAAGATACCTGTATCTGGCGATTTCGTTTTCGGTCAGCGAAAACCTCAAAGGGTCA
Source organism: Firmicutes bacterium UBA993 (assembly GCA_002292015.1). Lineage (GTDB taxonomy): Bacteria > Bacillota > Dethiobacteria > DTU022 > DTU022 > UBA993. The sequence goes on along the minus strand of DBBD01000124.1, from coordinate 3,625 downwards.
ATTTTCACGCTTATCGGAAGCGTGCCCGCAATAGTCATGTCGGAGCCTACCTTGGAAAGATCTCCCACTATCTTCGATATTAGATCCGCCGTTTTGTTTTCAAACCAAGGCATGGTCACAATTTCAAATCCTAGCTCTTCAAGCAGTTCTTCTTCGCGCATCCGCCCGACTTCAATATTGTTCATAATGGCATAACGGCCGTTTTTGGTAATAAGTAATGTGACGACCCCCGCATCAACGCAAATTGTTACGATGCTTTTTCCTCCTGCAGTCATCCAGCTAAAGTTGGAATGTTTCGTCAGCGCAAGCCCGTTTAAGCGCTCCTGATCAAGCAGCCCGTAAATTCTTTGCAGTTTTATGTTGATCTCCTTTAGCCT
>DBBD01000124.1:0-2845 GCA_002292015.1 Firmicutes bacterium UBA993 | reverse complement strand
TGAAAAAATATAAGCATTTTCCTAAAACTTTAAGTGTACTTAAGTTCAAGCTTTTGCCCCTGTATTGCCGATTCATTGAGCGTTTCAATAATAACCGCGACTTTGTAACCGTCTTCAAATGTCGCCCCCAGCGGGGCTACAGGCTTGTCGTTGGCGACACAATCCATAAAATGCGCAAGCATATTGATATGGGCGTGCTCCCACCCTAAGGTATGCCCTTTAGGCCACCAAACATCCATAAACGGATGATTGGGCTCTGTCACGCAAACACGCGTAAAGCCTACGACCTTGGGGTTAACTGTTTCCGCCAGGTAGACATGCAAAAAGTTCGGCTCCTGCACATCCCACAATATGCTCCCTTTTGAGCCGTATATCTCAAAAGAAAGCTCGCTGCGCTTGCCGTTTGCAACACCGAGGCTTTGTAATACTCCGGACACACCGTTGGTAAACTCCAACATACCGAAAAAGCCTTCGTCCGCGGTTACATTTACAGGTCCCTTTTTCGATTCTCTCATTTTGTTGTAAACAACCGCCAGCCCGTTCACCGTGCTAACCTCGCCGATCAAAAACCTCGACATATCTATAAGGTGGGAAGTTATGCCCTGCGCAATACCGGACCAGTTGATGTACCATATGTCCTCGGCAGGCGTTTCTGTCGCGCTGCCGGCATCCTGATAATATTTGCCCGAAAAATGGTATATTTTACCCAGCGTTCCGCTTTGTATAAGCTCATAAGCCAGACGTACCGCTGGAAGAAAACGGTAACAAAAGCAGCATAAGTTCTTGACCCCTGCTTCATTAACTGCATCAAGCATACGTTTCGCGTCTTCAACGCGCACAGCCAGAGGCTTTTCACAGACGACATGTTTTCCGTGTAGTGCAGCGTCGATTGACGGCTGCGCGTGCATCGGATCAGGGGTGACATTATCAAATATATCAATAGCGGGATTTTCGATGATCTGCTTATAGCCGGCCACACCGCTCTCATATCCGAATCTTGCGGCGGCCTCTTTTCCTTCCTTTTCATCAATGCCACCTATGGTTATTAAGCGAGGCTCCCAATTGCTCTTCGCCCAGAACATGTAACGCGCTGTATGATACGCATTGGTATGCGCTCTTCCCATCCAGCCGGCGCCCAACATACCGATTCCTAAAAACTTTCTTTCGCCCATAGTGATTACTCCTTTCTTTACTGCTCTTTTGCTTAGCCCACATCGTCCACGGTCAGCCCAAACAGCCTGCAGACGATATTTAATTCGTCTTTTTTATTGCCCTTTATAACACTGACATGATGTGAGTATAACTTTTCCACAAGCCTGTGCCCGTCACTTACGCGTATCAGCCCGCCGTTTCTGCAATCGCTGCCTGGATACTGTACGTACTTCTCAAGCTCCGCAGCGCAGATGAAGAGCTTTTCAAAAGTGCTGTGTAACTTGGCAAGAGTAATTTTACCCGTGCCGATCTCAGCATCAATAACGTGTGCATTTTCGTCGACAATTCCCAGAACCCTATCTTTCATTTCCCATCTTTGCGCCATCGTTTCGGGAACAAAGCCGAAATAACCGCAATGTACTAGAAGCGCACAGTCATCCGGATGGGGCACATTTGGAAACTCAGAGATTTTTTCATGAGCAAGTGCCGCCATTCCCACCAAAAACGGATAGATATTTGTGGTAATCACTGGTGTCTTGATCGCTTTGTCTATCAGGCACTGCGTCAGCAAAGAGACGGTATCACCCTCACACGTCCATACAATGCCGAGATCTTTGTAAAGTAGATTCCATGCCAGGCATGGTGTTGTATCGGTCAGAAATGACTCATTAAGACAGTTCGCGCCTATTCCTATTACATTACTCGTGATTTCTATCTCATCTTTTAACGCCAAATAAAGCTTGTAGGCCGAGAGTTTTTTTCGCTCAGAGCTCAAAGAAGATGTGCACACTTTATGTAATGCAATTTGCTCTCGCGCCAGGTTGTCGGGTATTTTTTTTGCATTATTGCCGAGCTCTTTATAACTTTTAACCACTATTTCTATACCGAACTTGTCCTTGATGCGCTGAATGCATTCCTGCTCCCACCAATAAAAGCGCTTAAATATGTCAGCCTGCATTCCATCACCCGGAGTATCTTGAAACACAAGGAATTTGCCCGCTTTCATTTCTTCTCTGAGTGCAATAGAACGGAAAACAACCCTTGCCAAATCCGGATGGTACGGAGCAAAGACGTTCATGCCACGCTCCTTAAAATAAGACAATATTTCCCAATCCCACATCGCCATCGTGCCGTAGGGTGATGTAATGATCACTATCGGAAGTTTAATCGCCTGAAGGAAATCTATTTTTTTATATGCTTCACCTACAAGCAGCGGGAAAACTACAACCTGAACGTTGTCGGGTATTGTTTCCCCTACCGTCAAGGAGGGTAGAAAATCTACTTCGTCTTTGAACATCTGTGTGATAATTTGCAGCTGACGCTCATAATCGCTCTCAACAACGCTGCTGAATTTTATAGGTAGAGCTTTTATTTTCAAGCCTTGAGCCTCCGTTTTAAATCGCGAACAGCTTTAGCTGGTTCAGCTATTTTTTTTAAAAAATAATAACCTCTTCATAAGAGTACGGTTTTGAGAGAGAACTAACAGGATAATTATCCCCAAGAGAACCAGAGAAATGGGGCGGGTAAAAAAGGGGGCGAGGCTGCCGCTTGAAACTAATAAAGTTCGACGCAAATTGTCATCCGCCAAGGGAGCCAAGACAATACCTAAACAAAGGGGAGCTGCCGGAAATCCAAACAGGCGCAGAAAATAACCTATTACACCTAGAGCCAACATTAACTACCCGTCACATAT
>DBBD01000001.1 GCA_002292015.1 Firmicutes bacterium UBA993 | reverse complement strand
TATGGCAGTGACCGGGTGGTTGACGACCTGGTCAGACGGCTGCGTAAAAAAATGCCGGAAATCGAGCTTGAAACTATTTACGGCTACGGCTATCGGCTGGTGTAACATTGATGATCAAGCATAAGCCACTATCCATTCAAATCTGGTTAATTTTCGGTTTCACCATGGTTCTTTCGCTGCTGCTGTTCTCCCTGGTGCCCTGGGCCTTAAGCGACCTCCTGGAACCGGGTGTTAACATGGCCATTGATCGAATTCAGCTTTCTGTGTTGGAAATGTATAACAACCGGGAAATAACCCTTGATGAGCTTCCTTTTGCAGAACCCGTTATCCACCCGATGATTTCAACAACCCTCAGTCACATTATCCTGTACGGTGACGGCAGTTATCTGTCAGCTACAAGGTTACCCTCGGCTGCAATGGCTGAAATTGCCGGCCGGGCCGACAATCTTGACGATGGCAATTTTGCCGCCCATGCCGGCCGGGTTGAATCGGCCAACCTGTTTTATCTGATCAGGCGTATCGATACCGGCGCTGAAGAAGCCTTTATCATTACTTACGGATGGGATTTTTACCGTGATGATATTGTCAAAAGTTTTTTTTACCGCTTTATAGGAGTGCTTGGCTTTATCCTGCTCATCTGTTTGATACCGGCCCTGCTTTTAGCCCGCTATATTTCGAAACCCCTGGTGCAGCTGGAAAGTCATGTCCGCCAGATTGCCGACCGTAATTGGCATCAGCCGATCCTGGTTAAAAGAAATGACGAAATTGGCAACCTGGCGGCTTCGATCGAAAAAATGCGTAAACGCCTGATTCAGCAGGATAAAGCACAGCAATCTTTTTTGCAGAACATTTCACATGAGCTTAAAACGCCGGTGATGGTTATCCGCAGTTATGCGCAGTCTATTTCGGATGGCATATTCCCCCAGGGCGATTTAGCCAGCACCGTCAAAGTAATCGATGAAGAATCAGAACGCCTGGAAAAAAGAATACAGGATCTGCTCTACCTGACTAAAATTGATTATCTTTCTACCCATGAGCCGGTAAATGACAGATCCGATTTAAGCGAAATACTTCATGCGGTTATCAGCCGGTTAAGCCGCCGCCGTAGCGAGGTGCAGTGGATAACCGATTTGCCGTCCCTGGTAGTCCCGGGGGCGGCTGAGCAGTGGACGGTGGTTTTCGAAAACCTTCTTGATAACCAGATCCGTTATGCAGCGGGCCGGCTGGCCGTCAGCATCAGCCCGGAGCAAAAAGAAACCGGAGAAACCGTCACCCTGGTTCGTCTCTGGAATGACGGCCCGCCGATTGACAGCAAGGTGATGGAGAAGCTCTTTCAGCAATTCAGCGCGGGCCCGGGTGGTCATTACGGACTTGGCCTGTCTATCGTCCAGCGCCTGGTGCACCTTTATTCCGGCCGGATCTGGGCGCAAAATGAAGCTGACGGCGTTGCCTTTTACCTGGAAATTCCCAGCGGCAAAACGCATGTTACCAGGCAGGAAAGCCTTTAAGAGCGACTGAAAATCGAGCATAACATTTGATCACAGTAAAAACCCTTATGTATATTGTATAGTAATTTAGCTTCAGGTAAGGGCCAGGTACTCCTGGAGAGAAAGAACGTATTTTCCATCCTCTGCAAGTTCAGGAATGGCCTCCAAAAGGGACCGTGCCGTATCAAGGGATGTAAGGCATGGGATATTATATTCAGAAGCCGCCCGCCGGATTTGAAAACCGTCCCGCTCAGGAATTTTCCCCCTGGTCAGGGTGTTGATGACCAGATCGATTTCTCCATCTCGGATCAAATCGACGATATTCGGGGTTCCTTCCCGAATTTTGTACACTTCTACAGCCTTCATGCCTTTTTCCTGTAAAAACTTTGCCGTTCCTGCGGTGGCATAAAGTTTGAATCCGTGACTTGAAAAATCTTTAAGCAAGGAAAGAGCTTTTTCTTTGTCCCGGTCGGCAATGGTGGCCAACACGTTGCCCTGAGCCCTCAGGCTTAAGCCTGCAGAAAGGAGGGCTTTATATAGGGCTCCAGGCAGTGATTTGCCCATGCCGATAACTTCGCCTGTCGATTTCATTTCCGGACCTAAAGAGGTTTCTAACTCCATCAGTTTTCCGAATGAAAAGACGGGTGCCTTTACGGCGTAAAAAGGTTTACTGGCAGCTAAACCGCTGCTGTAGCCCATACTCATTAACCGGTGACCCAGGGCTGCTTTGGTCGCCAGCTTAACCATGGGTATCCCGGTGATCTTGCTTAAAAAGGGGACGGTGCGGCTGGAGCGGGGGTTAGCTTCCAGAATATAGAGTATGCCTTCGCGGCAGACAAACTGGATGTTAATGATCCCTTTTATCTGCAGGGCTCTGGCCAGCATAGTAGTATACTCCACTACTTTATCCCTGATCTCTTCCGTCAGCCTGGCAGGATATACAGCGATACTGTCTCCCGAATGAATCCCGGCTCGCTCAACATGCTCCAAAATCCCCGGGATAAAAACATCTTCTCCGTCGGAAACTGCATCCACCTCCAGTTCCAAACCTTCCATGTATTTATCGATCAGGATGGGGTAAACAGGCGAGACTTTCACGGCATTTGCGGTATACTCTTTAAGCTGGGCCGGGTTATAGACTATTTCCATAGCCCTTCCACCCAAGACGTAAGAGGGCCTGACCACCACGGGAAAACCGATCCGCAGGGCTATCGCGAGAGCCTCATCCGGAGAAACAGCGCTTCCTCCCGCCGGTCGGGAAATAGACAGCTCTTCCAGCAGCTTATCAAATTTATCGCGGCTTTCGGCCCGGTCAATATCCGTGGTACTGGTGCCTATGATCTTTATTCCCTCTTTCTCCAGGGGACCAGCCAGGTTGATGGCCGTCTGCCCGCCAAACTGGGCAATCACACCATCGGGTTTCTCCAGGTCGATTATGTTTAAAACATCTTCCGGGGTCAGTGGTTCAAAATAGAGGCGGTCTGAAATGTCATAATCAGTACTCACGGTCTCGGGATTATTGTTAATAATGACGGCCTCTATCCCTTCTTCCTTTACGGCCCAGACGGAGTGGACAGAGCAATAGTCAAACTCCACGCCCTGGCCAATGCGGATTGGACCGGATCCGAGGACGACTACTTTACGGCTGCTGGTGCCGAGCGCTTCATTTTCTTCTTCATAGGTGGAGTAGAAGTAAGGTGTAACCGCTTCAAACTCCGCAGCGCAGGTATCCACCATTTTATAGACAGGAGTAAGGCCCTGTTGTTTCCGGAAATCACGGATGTCCTTCTCCTGCCGGTCTAGCAGAGAGCCAATCAGCTCATCAGGAAAGCCGCATCGTTTTGCCTTTTCCAGCAGAGAGGGGGGTATGCCCGCCAGAGATTTTCCCCGATAAGCCCAAAGCTCTTCCTGGATATCTACAATATTTTTTACTTTTTGAAGGAAAAAAGGATCTATTTGTGTCAAATGGCTGATCACCATAAGGGAATATCCCCGGCGCATCGCCTCGGCCAGTAGAAAGAGACGCTCATCGTTCGGTTCGGCCAAATGGCCGAGAAGGGTTGAGTTATCAATAGCGGCCAGAGAGGGGTCCCGGAGACTGTTTCGTCCTAATTCCAGCGAGCGGACCGCCTTTAAAAGTGCCCCTTCAAAATTCCGATCTATAGCCATAACTTCTCCTGTTGCCTTCATCTGGGTACCGATAGTCCGCTGGGCCCGGTTGAATTTATCGAAAGGCCAGCGTGGTATTTTCATTACCACGTAGTCGATGGCTGGCTCAAAAGAAGCATGGGGTTTTCCGGTTATTTCGTTACGGATTTCATCAAGTGCATAACCGATGGCAATCTTGCTCGCCACCCTGGCAATGGGGTAACCCGTCGCCTTGGAAGCAAGAGCACTAGAACGGCTGACACGGGGGTTAACCTCTATTACATAATAATTGAAGCTGCTGGTATCCATGGCAAACTGGACATTGCACCCGCCCTCAATTTTAAGAGCCCGGATAATTTTCAGGGCAGCTCGCCGCAGCATTTGGTACTCATTATCGGTCAGAGTCTGAGCCGGGGCAACCACGATGCTGTCTCCAGTATGAATGCCCACCGGGTCGATGTTTTCCATACTACAGATCGAGATGCAGGTGTCTAAGCGATCCCGCATCACTTCAAATTCAATCTCTTTCCAACCCGCCACGCTCTGTTCAATCAGGCACTGGTCTATGATGCTGCTTTTTAGACCTTTGTCGACGATGGACGACAGTTGTTTTTTGTTTAAGGCAATCCCCCCTCCGGTTCCTCCCAGGGTAAAAGCAGGTCGGATAATGACAGGATACCCGCTTTCCGCCGTAAATTCGCATGCTTCCTTAACCGAAAAAACCACTGCACTCCGGGGGATAGGCTCGCCGATTTCCTGCATAGTTCTTCTGAATAATTCCCGGTCTTCCGCTCTACGTATTGCTTCCAAAGAAGTCCCCAAAAGCCGAACCCCAAACCTTTCTAAAATTCCCCTTTCGGACAGCTCCAAAGCCATATTTAAACCCACTTGCCCGCCAAGGGTTGCTAAAACCCCATCTGGTCGTTCGCGGGCTATGATTGCTTCAATGTATTCAGGAGTAAGCGGTTCCATATAGACTACATCTGCCACATTGCTATCCGTCATAATGGTGGCGGGGTTGCTGTTAACCAATATCACCCTGATACCTTCTTCCTGGAGAGAGCGGCAGGCCTGGGTTCCCGCGTAATCGAATTCAGCAGCCTGGCCGATAATGATCGGCCCGGAACCAACAACCAGTACTTTCTTCAAAGAGTGATCAAGCGGCATATTAAACCTCCTTCAGTTCATCAATTTTTTAAACTCATCAAAGACATGTAAAGAATCGTTGGGTCCCGGATAGGCCTCGGGGTGAAACTGCACGCAAATAAGTGGGTAGCGGCGGTGCTTCATGCCTTCTATTGTTCCATCATTTAAACTTCGGTGAGTGACCAGTACATCCATTGCTTCAAAAGCTTCTTCTTTCGCCGCGTAACCGTGATTTTGCGAGGTAATGATTACCCTGCCTGTAGCCAGCTCTTTTACCGGGTGATTGCTGCCCCGGTGGCCAAAGGGTAGTTTATATGTATCCCCTTTCAAGGCGAGGGTTAAAATCAAGTGTCCCAGGCAAATACCAAAGAGAGGAAAGCGGCCGAGCAGACACCGTGCTGTCTCCACGGCGTAGGGTGCAGCCTTGGGATCTCCTGGACCACCGCTGAAAACAACCCCGCTGGGATTGATAGCCAGAATTTGTTCCGGTGGGGTAGTGGCCGGAACAACCGTAACCCTATAGCCCGCCCGGGAGAGGGTTTGGACAATGCTTTTCCGAGTGCCTAAATCCATCACTACTATTGGGCAACCATTTCCCGGTAGTTGATAAGATTGGGATGTAGAAACCTGAGCCACAAAATCCGGCACAGCTTCTTCCTCCAGGGATCTGGCCCAGCCTTTTAGCTCTTCTGTATTAAGGTCATCCCCGGCAGCAATAAGACCCTTCATAGTGCCTCGATATCTAAGATAGCGGGTTAGAGCACGTGTATCAATTTCTGCCAATCCTAATATATTATGCTCTAAAAAGTAATCAGACAGTGTGGCGGTAGCCCGCCAGTTATTCGGGTGCCGGCAGTATTCACGGACTATCATGCCCCTGGCAAAGGGTTTCTCTGCCTCAAAGTCATGCGGATTGATCCCATAGTTCCCGATCAAGGGATAGGTCATGGTAACGATTTGCCCGCAGTAGGACGGGTCTGTAAGGATTTCCTGGTAACCGGTCATGGAAGTATTAAATACTACTTCCCCACAGGTCAAACCGGGAGCGCCAAAGGATCGGCCGGGAAAAAGGGTGCCATCGGATAGTATTAAGTAACCTTTCAATTTCATCGCCTCCCTAATGAAAATCCCCCTCAGCCGGCATGGCTTTGGAGGATTACATCGCTTAAGGGTATATTTACCCCTCATCATTTACGTAGCTCCTTTCCAGCCTCGCCGGGCAGGTTTAAAGGAATCTATACATTTTCATGATACTAACAGAGGCTGTCCGCCCTGTCAATGGGCGGGCGGGGTTTACCTGTGGCGGGTGTTCAAACTTCTTTGTCAGATTATAACGAAGTAATAGAGAGCTTAGGTCCGGGCGAAGTATTCCTATGCCTGTTTGACCGGTAAACAGCTCCAGGGGTGAGGTTATTGTTCGGCATAGGATCTTGCCAGCCGGTTAAAAGGGATTACAGCCAGGATAATGATCAGCCCCATCGCTATAAAAGCACTCCCGATTCCCGGCCCCTGTGCGGCCAAACCAAAGATAAAAGCTCCGGTTGCGAAACCGATATCGACCGTGTTTTCCTGAAGGCTTACTGTCGTAACTCTTAAGCCGGGTTTGGCCAGGAGAAGCAGCCAGGCGGAAAGAACAAGCGAACTACCCTGGAGGCCTAACCCAAGAATTATCGCGCTCACTACCAGTAAAGCCGGATTTAAAGGCACGAAAGCATAAATAATTGATCCGGCGCCGAGTACCGCCAAGAGCGGCCAGGCAATGCGGGAGCGCTCGATCCGATCAGATATTGCCCCGACTGAAAGTGCTCCCACCATCCCGGTTACTCCGAATATAACAAAAAACTGTGCCGCCGTAACCCCGTTGGCTGGATCAGCCAGATGCACAGCCGAAAAAGAAACCACCCCACTGTAGACTAAAGCCATCAAAGTTATGCCGCCAAAAATCGGATAGAGAGCTTTTGTTTTAAGCGCTTCTCTTATATTTTGAATGCCGCTCACGGATTGCGGTGCTTCTGCTGGTTTGCTGCTCGTCTTAACTGCTGCAAACATAAGCAGTGAAAGGAATCCAATCACAGCGCTTACGGCAAACCAACTATTATAACCAGAATTATCAATCAGGAATAAAGCAGTAGCCGGACCAGCCATTAGGCCTAGATTAAAAAAGATTCTCATGCCGCCAAGATACGTGCCCAACCTGTTGGCCGGTGCAAGCTCGGCCAGGATAGATGAGATGCCCGGCATAAATACAGCAAGCCCGATGGCCTGATAAACCCGGGCGACAAGCAGCAGCCAGTATGATGTGCTAAGCATAACAATCAGGGGCGTAGTAGCAAAAGCAAAAGCCCCGATTAACATCAGCGGCTTTGCACCTTTATGATCCATAATCGGTCCCAGTATCATCCTTAAAACAACAGCCGACAGGCCAAACACGGTGTTCTGAAGACCTGACTGAAATGGTGTGCTGCCTATTTCTAGACTGTAAGCCGGAAATGTGGCAATTACAGCAAACAGGTTGGCCATGAAAAAGAAAACAGATCCATAAAAAAAAGCCCAGTTTTTCCAGCTATTTTGCCCAGATTGTAATTGAACAGTTGCCAGGATTAGTTCCTCCCCGATTATTATGTGTCTAATAATTAATGTTATCTGAAGATTAAGTCTGGCTTGCTAATAAAAAGGACACCGTAGTCAATCACTACTCTAGCCGGAGGAGCCGGCGCGATCGGATGATGTAGATAACAGCCATGAATGCCATCGCAAGAATGAAGAGTTGCGCGTACCAAAGGCCGAATTCCTGCGCTATTATAACAGCCAGTGCGTTCAGCATAGTATGGAGTAATATGGCATAAAAAAGGAAGGCGATCTTCTTATGTATGACAGCGTACAGCACCAAAAGGGAGAGCGCAATATGTATAATCATGGTTAGCAACCTCTCCAGGCCGCCAAGCAGGAAGGTAACGGGCGGCAAACCGGTTAATTGGCTTTTGACAAAGGCAGCTGTTTCGGCGCCAAGCTGCGGCGCAATAATACTGTCGAAAAGACCTTGGTTAATCATGATGCTAAGCACAATATTGTTAACATAGGTCAAACCAACAAGCACCAGGGCTTCGATACCACCGTGGCCAATGCCAAAAGCGACACCGTTCTGCCAGGAGAGCTTATCGCGCAGAAAATAGCGAAAGCCTAAAAAGCGTCCCATTTCTTCAAATAAACCGGCTGAAAAGCCACCGACAAGGAAAGCGCTGAAAAGCAGGCTGGCTGCCGATAGATCCCTGTACCATTCCTGGTTGTTCAGCATAGAAAGGATTGGTATGCGGGTTAGTAGTTGAAAAACAATAAAAACCAGGGCACCAACAAGAATGGCCTTCAGAGAGATCTTTTCTTTCTTATAAAAGTAGACGGCCAACCCCAGCGGAAACCCAATGATCACCAGCAGCGAGATTGACATGAAGATAATCGAAATAGTGCTTACCATCCCGTTCACTCCTCTATCTATGATTTAAGGCGCCGCTTCAGCCTTCGTTTTTGCGCCCTTTTTTCTTTGTTTTACGCACTCGCTCAGGAGATATTCAATCTGCCCGAAGGACAAAGGGACGTTTTTCTTTGTCCTTTTTCACTTAGCGATTAGATTGTACTTTCGCTATGTACCGCGCCAGCTAAATCAAGCTATTAACCTGCCGGTTATTTCCGGTAATAATTTATGAAGAGCAAGGCCGAAGTGCCAACTGAAATGGACAGCGAGAAACATCAGGCTGTGTGATAAATAAAGGCTGTTGACTTATAATGCCCGTAACATGGCTTCAGGGCTTAGGCGAACCGGTCTGCCTAACGGGATCAAAATCACATAACGAAAAGTGCGTAGATAACTCCCAACACGCCCAATATGCTTAAAATATATACCGGTATTCCCGGCATCCCCTCTTTCTTTCCCATTGCCTGACCGAACATAAAAAATACCAGTGGGTGGACCAAAAAAGGCATGGCAAAGATAAAATTAATTAACGCGGCTGCTTCTGCTCCAAACATTCCGCCATGGGTTGCGGCAAATAATCCAAAGTGAGAAACGCTTGAAGATTTGGCCATGGCTACATGATCAAGTGGCATCCCGCTTAAGTATAGGATTAAAATTCCGGCAAAGATTACGCAGAGCTGCCAGCCGAGAGAAAACAACATTAAACCTTTTACTTCCTCGCGATCTTCCCCACCGGCCCCGCGTAAGGTTCTTAAAGCCACTGCAGTTATACCGATACCGACAATAGCGGCAGCTATTGTCGGCAGCAGCAGTAAGTCACCCCTGGCAACGCTTATCGCTAATATCGGGAAAAGTATGAGATGACCCAAAAAAGGCATGTTAATCATGATGGGCGCCCTCTGTGCAGCAACCTTGCCTAAATCACCTGCGGTACAAGCTCCGGTCAGACCAGCGTGAGAAAGGGAGCCAGCCATACCCGGTCCCAGGTTGCGGGCATGGTATACCCGGCCAAAAAGCATTAACAGGGCAATGCCTCCAAACATCCAGAGCACCTGTCCAAAAAAGCCGTAGGCCATCACCGGCCCCATACCCGTAATGGCGAACGCCTCGCTGATTCTTGATCCCCCGACCACAAAGACGCCGGCCAGGGCCAGGGGAATGCCTGCGAATAACAGGGCTCTGACAGTCGGGCCAAACCGCCATTTGTAGAGAAACCATCCTAAAGTTAACGAGAAAATCATAATAAAGAAAATTGGTGGCAGGGGAAGTATGTTCTCAAACCATAAAGCCACATGGTTAGCGAAAATTAGCAGTGCTAATATCACTGCAATCTCCACCACTCCTTTCCTGACATATAAAGATTTATTGGCGATGGTGTCTTT
>DBBD01000051.1 GCA_002292015.1 Firmicutes bacterium UBA993 | reverse complement strand
ATCGCGATTAATTTCGTGCTGCAGCTCGTTTAGGCGGCGATTGTCCATCTCCCTGAAGCGGCGCTGCCGGTTCAAATACTCGCTGAGGGAGACGTTTTTCATGTCGGCCGGAACAGTTAGCTTCCAAACAGCTCCATTTCGGACTTCATAAAGCGGAAAAAATCCTGTGGCAACGGCCAGCCTTGAAACCTCGACTGTATCGGCAGATTCAGTCCCCCATCCCGGTGGGCAGGGGACAAGGATATGAATAAAACGGAATCCCCTGATCGATTGGGCGGTTTTTAATTTTGCTTCCAGATCGGCCGGAAAGGCTACCGTGGCTGTGGCCGCATAGGGTACCGCATGCGCCGCCATGATCTGCATAATATCCTTCTTCTCACCCTCTTTGTAGAGCGGGTAGGGCGCTGTATTGGTGCGAGCGCCGAAAGGTGTGGCCGAACTGGTCTGCATCCCCGTGTTCATATAAGCTTCGTTGTCATAACAGACGAAAATATAGTCTTCATTGCGCTGTGCCGCCCCGGAGAGAGCCTGCAGCCCGATATCGAAAGTACCGCCGTCACCAGCCAGCACTACAACAGTTGTATCGTTATGACCCCTGACGTTCAGCCCCCTGCGTACACCGCTGCCGACAGATCCGGCGCTCGGGAACGGACAATGCAAGATCGGGCATTTCAGCGCTGTCAAAGGCGGCATTCCGGATATGATGCTCCAGCATGAAGCGGTCAGTACCAGGACGATATTCTCACCAAGAGCCCTGGTCAGATAGCGAACCGCAAGCGCAGCGCCACAACCCGGGCAGGCATTGTGCCCCGGAAAAATAATTTCGTTCTGACGGTTCAATTCTGCTATATTCATTTAAAATTCATCTCCCCACCTAAGAGCGAAGTTCTCTTCTGGCCCAGTTGATTGAAGCAGATCAAGCAGCATATTCTCGGTCAGATCCACGCCGCCCGCCAAAATCAGGCTGCGAACCAGCGGCGGGCTTTTCATTCCATAAAGAGCGCTTCGCAGCTCCTGGGCAAAAATCCCCCCCATGCCGACCGAGCAGTTGCGATCAATCACCAGCAACTCATTTAACCCTTTTTCCCTGACGACTTCTCGGATTTCAGCCGCCGGAAATGGCCTGAAGAGGCGTAGCTGGATTAGGCCCGTATGATCAAGTGCCGGTAATGCCCACCGGACTGTTTCCGCAGTCGCGCCGACGGCAACAACAGCTCTTTTGGCTCCCGGCGGGATCATCGCCTCCACAATGTTGTAGCTCCGACCAAGCTGTTCGTTAAAAGCGGCGTTGATTTGAGCAAACAACAAAGGAACCCCTGACATTGCCTGATGCCGCTCTTTAACCAGTTTCAGCTGCGTTTCACCGGTTGAAAGGCCGTGCAGGTTACCCGGCTGACCCGGTATTACCTGGGGCGCAAATGCAGGTGGGCCAACCAATTTACGAACTATTTCTTCATCGGCCACATCTACAACTTCATAGGTATGCGAGATGTAAAAACCATCAAAGACCACCATGCAAGGCAGCAACAGCTTTTCGGCCAGGATAAAAGCCTGGATCACCGAATCAAAAACTTCTTGTCCGTTGGCACAATAAAGCTGCAGCCAGCCGGTATCTCTTTGGCTCAGGCTGTCTCCCTGGTCCGGATCAAGACACCAGGGAGCACCAATTGTGCGATTGACATTGACCATCACTATCGGAAGCCGGGCTCCGCTGCACCAGTGGATCATCTCATGCATATAGGCCAGTCCATGCGAACCGGTCGCTGTAAAAACCCGCGCACCGGTCGCTGCGGCGCCGTTACAGCAGGCTAACGCCGCATATTCAGATTCTACACTGACAAAATCACCGCCGAGTTCACCGTTAGCGGCAAAATCAGCGAGCGCCTCCACAATGGCAGTCTGAGGTGTAATCGGGTAGGCAGTAACCAGGTCAACTCCTACGCGCTGAACTGCTATTGCTGCGGCCTGGTTGCCGCTGATCATCTTTAATGCCATCAGTTTCCGCCTCCTTCCATACCCAATGCCCGAGCCGGACATTCTTTGACACAGATCCCGCAACCCTTACAATAGTCGAGGTTAAATTCAAATCTTCCGCTGACCTGATCAACAGCAAGGTCCGGGCAGAAAAGATAGCAGATACCGCAGGAGTTACAGGTCCCGCAGCCGAGGCAGCGCTCCGCTTCCCTGATCGGATCGGCCTCTTTTTGCTGCAGTGCCAAGTTAAACTTGGCCGCCAGGTTCAACTCTTCAAAGGAAACCATTTCCTTTGAAAGTATTCCCAAATCTTGCTCCGGTAAATCTTCGTAAACTGACCTGATACCGATGGCCGCCAGCCGACCGGCCCGGATCGCCTCCGGAACGGTAGCCGGACCGCTGATCAGGTCACCCCCCGCAAATATTTTTTGTTTAGTCTCCAGGTTACCGAACACACTGTAATCCGCCAATTGCCCGAGAGCCATGATCACCGTATCGCACTCGCGGTAAAAATTTACCGAGCTGTCCACCATTAAGCCATCTCGATCCGTGCGGCTCTGATCAACAGTAACCCCCTTTACCCTGCCGCCTGCAAGATCGATGCGGCGCGGCAAAACATTAAAGATTAGCTCTACCCCTTCTTTTACAGCAGCTTCCACTTCATGCTGATCCGCCGGCATTTCCACCCGGCTGCGCCGGTAAAGCAGGGTTACGTGGTGTACTCCGTCTACTCGCAGGGCGGCGCGGGCGCTGTCTATAGCAGCGTTACCGCCACCGACAACGATAACAGTCCGGCCCAGCTCCTGGCGTAAACCCCGATTGAAGCTGCTTAAAAAGTCCAGGGCGTTATATACGTTTTTACTCTCTTCACCCGGTATACCGGACATCCGCGGCATCCAAGCCCCGGTGGCCAGGAAGACCTGATCAAAGTCAACATAGAGTTCTTTAAGCTCAAAATCACGCCCCAGGGCGCTGTTCCTGATAAAAACGATACCCTCGCTTTCTAAGATCTCCAGTTCCCGTTTCAGGATGGATCGCGGTAGACGGTATTCCGGGATACCGAGGGCCGGCATGCCTCCGATTTGCTCCGCACGCTCAATAACGGTTACTGCATATCCTGCTTCCGCCAGGTAATAGGCACAGCTCAAACCGGCCGGTCCCGAACCGATCACGGCAATTTTCTGCTTCCGTTCTCTTAACCTTTTTCGCGGTTTATAGTTTGTGTGTCGCCACTCGCCGATAGCCTTCTCCACCTCCTGGATAGCGATCCCCTGATCGAGCTGTTCGCGGTTGCAATTCTCCTGGCAGGGTTTATAGCAGACATAGCCGGTTAAAGCCGGGAAGGGATTGTTACGGCTCATAACCTTCCAGGCCTCTTCCCACTGTTCCTTTTTAACCGCATCCAACCAACCCGGAACTTCGCCCTGCAGCAGGCAACCCTGGCGACAGGGTGATAAGCGATCCTGCCGGACCGGCGTCAGAAAGCGCCATTCCCCTGTTTTGTTGATCGCAGTCGCCACTGTACCGCGGGCATAGGCAGTTACTTCTCTAACTGGTGCCTCTAACAAAACATGACACCTCCTCTACATTTTCGTATCCGTCGATGGCCGCTTTAATGTTGGCATCAATACTGGCCGAGACTCTTTGCCGAATTGACTTGATCAACGCCTCGATCGTCGCCAGCCCGCTGACCTTAGCCATTGCGCCCAGCATTACTGTGTTAATCATCGGAAAACTGCCAATCGCCAGCTGGTGCTTCCAGGCAATATCGCGGGCGTTAATCTTAAATATTTGGAAACGTTGGTTTAGAAAAAGATCGGGTGGCACCATCTCCTGCCGGCCCGGGCCGGCATTTAAGAGCAGTTTTCCTTCGTCTTTCAGACCGGCATACAAAGTATTTCCACTGATTGTTGCATCAAACACCACTACACAGTCAGGATTGTAGATACGGCTGCGCGGCATCAGACGCTCCGAACCGGTTCGAATAAAGGCCGTTACCGGCGCACCGCGTCTTTCGGCGCCAAACAGTGAAAAAGCTCTGGCATAGTGGCCATCGATAAAAACCGCTTCGGCAAAAATAGCTGCAGCAACAACGATACCCTGGCCACCCCGGCCATGTAACCTAAACTCAGTGATTGCTCGATCCACCTTCAACCCCCCTTGCAGTATTTTGCATTGTGCAATTGTCTGCTTGCAATATATTGCATTATCGCATATGACTACCTTTGCTTTGTTGCTTTTATTTTCGTTCTTTCGGCGACTATCTCTGGCGGCAAAAAAATCGGAGCACCTACTGTTCAGGCCGGCACCGTTAAAATCGCTTTCTGCGGGAGCGCCGGATCATCCGATCAAAAAAATATCTCCAGTGAGAAATTCTCTGTCAGGAGATATTTTTTGCAATTTTCATACCAGCCAGTTATTGTTAAATTAAATCATCCGGTGCCGGTGTAATTTATTATAGAGGCTACGAATAGAAATCTCGAGAACCCTGGCTGCTTCAGCTTTGTTGCCTCCTGCGGCGCTAATAGCCTTTTCCAACACCATCTTTTCCCAGTCCCGGTGCAGATCCTTTAGATTGCCCGCCAACGGTTCCTTGAACCGGAGCGACTCCGTAGCGGGCGTGGCAACAGGTAAAGTTACCTGTTCCACTCTCATCACATTTTCCCGGCGATCGAGATTAATCACTGCCTGCGCCATCACGTTCTGCAGCTCCCGGATATTACCGGGCCAATCATAGCTCTTTAATTTCCGGAAAACTTCAGGGGCAATCTCGACCGCATTGCGTCCGTATTCCTGTGCATACCGTGTTGCATAAAAGTTGGCCAAAAGTGGTATATCGCTCTTAATCTCTGCTAAAAGCGGCATCTGGATCGGAAAAACATTAAGCCGGTAATAGAGATCGTTGCGAAAGAGACCCCGTTCGACTAGCTTTTCTAAATTAGCGTTGGTAGCGGCAATAATTCTTACATCAATCTGCCGGCTTCTCGATTCACCGACCCTGATTATTTCACCCTCCTGCAGTGCTCTAAGCAGCCTTGCCTGTGCCTCCGCCCCCATAGCGCCAATTTCGTCGAGGAAAAGTGTACCGCCGGTTGCTTCTTCAAAATAGCCTTTTCTTCCGCCCTTTTTGGCCCCGGTAAAAGCACCGTCTCCATAACCGAAAAGTTCACTTTCCAGTAGCGTATCAGTGAGCGCGGCGCAGTTGACACGGATAAAAGGTTGATCTTTGCGGTCGCTCGCATGGTGAATGGCGTGGGCAAAGAGCTCCTTGCCAGTTCCGCATTCACCCCGCAACATAACTGATACCGGTGTAGCGGCGGCCTGCTTAGCCCGGTCGATCGTTTTCTGTAACTTATTGCTGTTCCCGATGATGTCCTCAAAGGTATATTTTGATTCTAGTTTACGGACGAGCCAGCGGGTGCGCTCGAGTTCCTCCATTACCAAACGTAGTTCCGATATATCGTGGATTACTCCCACGCTGCCCTTGATTTTGCCGCCAATATATAGGGGATCACAGCTGACTATTACTTCGCGGCGCAACGGCCCTACTTTCATCCGTACGCCTTTGATCGCCTGGCCGGTCTTTAAAACCTTCAGGTGCACACTTTCGCCTTCGGCTATATCGGCGGTGGCCGGCTTATGCAAGACCTGATCTTCCGTCATGCCGGTAATCCGCTTATAGGCCCGGTTGATCATGATTCCTTTGCCTGTTTCATCAACAACTGATACCGCATCGGACAGAGAATCGATAATAGCCTGCAGCAGCAACCAGTTATCGATATCAAAATTTAAGGCTCTATCGCCCCGATTATTATCGCCCGTGGTCATTTTTATCCCTCCGCCTCTGTTTGTCCCAGCAGCTTTTGCAGCTCTTTCTCTTCAATTATCCTAATACCCAGGTCCTTTGCTTTTGCAAGTTTGCTCCCCGGCTCTCTCCCAAGAACCAGGTAATCGGTTTTACGGCTCACCGAGCCGGCAATTTTACCGCCTCGTTCTTCGATCAGGGCTGCCGCCTGCTCGCGGGTATAATTTTCCAACCCACCGCTGAAAACAAAAGTTTTTCCGGCCACTGCAGCGATGACCAGCGCCTGGTTTCCGGGTTCCGTTAAATTGACTCCAGCCTTACTAAGTTTCTCAATCAGCAGCCTGGTTTCTGGCTTACAGAAAAATAATACTACCGTTTCTGCTATTTTCGGACCGATTTCCCCGATCAGTTGCAGCTCATCTAGGGTGGCCTCTTTTAAGTTTTCAAGACAATTATATCTTTCAGCCAATAACCGCGAGGCTTTTTCCCCGACGTGCCTGATGCCAAAGCCAAACAGCAGCTTGCGCAGGGGATTTATTTTGCTTTTTTCAATGGCCTGAAGCAGGTTCGAGGCTGATTTATGGGCGATCCGCGGTAAGGCTGCCAAATCCTCAAATTTAAGGTAATAAATATCACCGATATCTTTAACCATTCCGTTTTGAAATAAAAGCTCTGCCGCTGCCGGCCCCAAACCTTCGATATCCATGGCCCGGCGTGATGCAAAGTGTACTATTTTTTCGACCAGCTGGGCCGGGCAGGATGGGTTAAAGCAGCGCCTGGCAGCCTCATCAAGCAGGCGTACAGTTTTAGAACCGCAGGATGGACAATACCGGGGCATGGTAAAGGGTCGCTCGGTGCCGCTGCGCTTTTCAACTATCACACGCAGCACCTCCGGTATTATTTCTCCGGCTTTGCGTACCACAACTGCATCGCCAATCATGATCCCTTTATCCCTAATCAGATCTTCATTATGCAGACTGGCTCGTTGTACGGTGGTTCCGCTCAAAAAAAGCGGTTCGAGAATGGCCACCGGGGTAATCGCCCCGGTGCGACCAACATTAACCTGGATATCCAGCACCCTAGTTTCCTTTTCTTCCGGCGGAAATTTGTAGGCAATGGCCCAGCGGGGGCTGCGCGCAGTGTAATTTAAATTTTCTTGCAGCTTCAGGTCGTTGACTTTAATAACTACCCCGTCTGAATCGTAGGGTAACTGTGCCCGGACTTTTTGCATTCGTAAGCAAAATGCCCATACTTCTTCCAAACTGCCGCATACCTGTCGGACATTGTTTACCGGTAAGCGCAATTTTTCCAGGAGGTTTAAAGTCGCTTCCTGCGTTTCCAGCTGCAATTCGCTTTTACCCAGACCGTAGATAAAAAGTTTTAAAGGACGAGTAGCGGCCAGTTGCGGGTCAAGTTGTCGCAATGATCCGGCAGCGGCATTGCGGGGATTAGCAAATAAGGGTAAATTTTCGAGTTCGCGCTGCCGGTTAAGGGTTTTAAAATCAGCGCGACTGATAAATACCTCGCCGCGCGCTTCCAATGTCAGCGGCTTAGGTAGGCTCAGGGGAACCTGCCTGATTGTTCGTAGATTTGTGGTTACATCCTCACCGCTAAACCCATCGCCCCTGGTTGACCCCTTGATCAGAACCCCTTTTTCATACTGAAGCGATATGGCCAGGCCATCAATTTTCGGTTCACAGAAGTATTCAATAACATCCACGGCGACAAGTTTGCGGACGCGCTGGTTAAATTCGCTGATTTCCTTTTCACTGAAAGCGTTATCTAAGCCAAGCATCGGAATTTTATGTTCGACCGTCGCAAAAGCAACCAGCGGCCTGGAACCGATCCTTTGAGTAGGCGAATCGGGATCATAGAGTTCAGAATGTTCGTTTTCAAGATCCTTAAGCTTGCTCATTAACCGATCGAAATCGGCATCGCTTATTTCCGGTTGATCAAGCAAATGGTATCGATAGTTATGGTATTCAATCTCGCTACGCAGTTTGCCGGCAATCTCCTTCAGCCGGCTCATTTCTGCTTCGTCCATCTTAAACCCTGCTCTCATCAGCGGTTATTGTACCGCCGTTAAAGATTAAATGTCAGATCTATCCGTTTTATAATTCTCTTTACTGTCCGTTTTTCCTTTTCGGCCTGCAACTTTTCGCATGCCCGGTTATAAAAGTGGCGCTCGCACCCAACCGAACAGAACGCTAACTTCAAAGCACCGGTAACTTTCTTCATAATTTCTCCATAGTTTATTGACATCTTTTTCATGCCGCTATAATATAAGTATAATAACATAACGACCGGTCGGTTTTTAGGAGAATTATGAATAACCAGCAGCGCAGCACCCAAACCAAAAACTCAATTACCGATGCAGCTACTTTGCTGTTTGCCAGGGACGGTTTTGAATCAACTACGGTAGCCGGCATCTGCGAGCGGGCCGGTGTCAGCAAAGGTGCTTTTTACTACCACTTTGAAAGCAAAGAAGCAGTTTTCCTGGCCCTAATCGACACTTGGCTGGCCACCCTTGAAAGGACCCTTACCGAAGTTACTTTTCAGGCTGAAAACGTCCCTGAAGGATTGCTGGAGATGGCCGGAATGATGCAGCCGGTTTTTGAAAACAACCGCTTCTTTATGGGGCTTTTCCTGGAGTTATGGACGCATACCAACCGTAATGAGAAGGTCCGGCAGGCCACAATCACTCCATACCGCCGTTTTCAGGACACTTTTACTAACCTGATCAAAGACGGCATCGGACAAGGAGCGATCAGTGATGTGGATCCTGAGATCGCCGGGCAACTGTTGCTTTCGCTTTCCAGCGGCCTGTTCTTGCAGGCTTCCCTGGAAAACGAACAGGAAAATTGGGGAAAAAAGATGCAGGATTGTATTCAAATAATATTAGATGGTCTGAAACGGAGGAATTGAATTGATCCTGGTTACCGGAGCTTCGGGTCACCTTGGGAATGTATTGGTACGCGAATTGATGACTAAAGGAGAAAAGGTCCGGGCCCTGGTTTACCCCGGCGAGCCGCTTAAATCGCTGCAGGGGATGCTGATCGAGGTTATAGTTGGCGACGTGCTCGACCGTGAGCTGATGAACCGGGCCATGCAGGATGTGGACACAGTCTTTCACTTAGCCGGGATAATTGCCATCAGGCCGGGCCTGGAGAAACTGATGAAACTGGTAAATGTTGAAGGGACGCGCACTGTGGCCGAAGTAGCCCTGGAAAATAGGATTAGGCGTTTTATTCACGTCAGCTCTGTCCATGCCTTCAAACGTGGATCTTCTGAAACTGTAATCGACGAAACCACCCCGCTGGCTCTGGATAGCTCTCCCGGCTCATATGATCGCACGAAGGCCGAAGGAATGAAGATCGTGCTTGACCTGGCCGGCAAAGGCTTGAACGCCGTAGTGGCCTGCCCGAGCGGCATCATCGGTCCGCATGATTACTCCGGATCCGAAATGGGCAAAGCTCTGCTATCCTTTGCATCTGCCAAGCCCGCTATTCTGGTCGATGGCGCCTATGATTTCGTCGATGTGCGCGATGTGGCCCGCGGCCTGATCCTGGCCCGCGACAAGGGGGTTACCGGGGAAATTTATATATTGTCCGGCACCCGGGCCTCAGTTGAAAGCCTTTGCCTAATGGCCCAGGAAGCAACCGGTACAAAAAGTCCGAAATTGATCATACCGATTCGTTTTGCCATTTTCCTGCTCGGTCTTTTCCAGGGCCTGGTAAGCTGGCTCAAAATTAAATCGCGCTATACCGTCTATTCGCTTAAGACCCTGCTTGAGAGCTCACCCTTTAGTTCGATCAAGGCTGAACGCGAACTTGGTTATCAAGCCAGGCCACTGGTAGAAGCTGTTGCCGACTTTATTAACTGGACACCCCATAAACCGTCCCGGGCCAAGAGAAGGCAGCTGGCGGGCAGGCAAAAAGGCGCTGCCTGATCGCAGTCACTTTATTATTCAAAGTTACTGCTGATATAATTGCAGATCTTTTCCAACGAATCACCGGGGGTAAAAACCTGGCCGGCAAAGCCCCCGGCGATTAATGCAGCGGCGTCTTCCTCGGGAATGATTCCACCAACCACCAGCAGTACATCGTTCATGGAATTTTCAACCAGGAGTCGCTTTATTTTAGGGACAAGGGTCATGTGCGCGCCGGATAAGATACTTAAACCGACAACTTCCACATCCTCCTGCAGGGCAGTTTCAACCACCTGCTCAGGGGTTTGGTGTAAACCGCTGTAAATAACCTCCATGCCGGCATCACGCAGGGCCCTGGCCACAACTCGGGCCCCGCGGTCATGACCGTCAAGCCCCGGTTTGGCCACCAGCACCCTGATTTTTCTTCTGTTCACTCCCCCACCTCCATCCTAAAATAGGGGCTTCTCCCGATATTCGCCGAACACTTCCTTCAGAGCGGAGACGATCTCCCCTTCAGTGGCATAGCATTTAACCGCAGCCAGGATTTTTGGGATCAGGTTTTCGTTTGTCGCTGCGCAAACTTTCAACCCGGCCAGGGCACTGCAGACAGCGTTATTATCACGTTTTTCACGCAGTTTTTTAAGCCGCTCCACCTGTCGCGACTCTACAGCAGGATCTATCTTTAAAAGCTCGAGCTGCGGTTTCTCTTCGCTGTTAAAGCTATTGACACCGACAACTAGGCGTTCCCTTTTATCCACCGCCTGCTGATAAAGATAAGCGGCATCAGCGATCTCCTGCTGAAAAAAGCCGCAATCGATCGCCTTCAAAACCCCGCCAAGCTGCTCAATCTTTGCAAAATAAGCTTCCGCTTCCTGCTCCATCCGGTCGGTTAACGTTTCTACATAAAACGAGCCGGCAAGCGGATCGATTGTGTTAGCCACGCCACTTTCATAGGCGATGATCTGCTGCGTTCGCAAGGCGATGGTAACCGCTTTTTCCGTGGGCAGCGCTAACACCTCGTCCATGGAATTGGTATGCAAAGATTGGGTTCCGCCGAGGACTGCCGAAAGAGCCTCGATCGTGGTACGCACAATGTTATTTTCCGGTTCCTGGGCGGTCAGGCTGCACCCCGCTGTCTGGGTGTGAAAACGCAGCTTCAGGGATCGGGGATCTTTGGCGCCGTAACGTTCTTTCAGGTGGCGGGCCCAGATCCGGCGGGCTGCCCGATATTTGCATATTTCTTCAAAAAAATCGATATGGGCGTTAAAAAAGAAAGAGAGACGGGGCGCAAACGTGTCAACATTTAAACCGGCTGCAAGGCCGGCTTCAACGTAGGCAAATCCGTCAGCCAGGGTAAATGCAAGCTCCTGTGCAGCGGTTGAACCGGCTTCCCTGATGTGGTAACCGCTGATACTGATCGTGTTCCACTTCGGTACGTGATCTGCGGCAAAAGCAAATATATCGGTAATCAGGCGTATCGATGGCTCGGGCGGAAAAATCCATGATTTTTGGGCAATATATTCTTTCAATATATCATTTTGGATAGTCCCGCCGACCTGGTGCAGGCCAACCCCCTGATTTTGGGCATTGGCCAGGTACATGCACCAAAGTATCGCCGCAGGCCCGTTGATCGTCATCGAAGTGGTTACCTGATCCAAGGGAATCTGGTTGAAAAGAATTTCCATATCCTGAAGCGAATCGATTGCAACGCCGCAGCGCCCGACTTCACCCAAAGATCGCTCGTGATCGGAATCGTAGCCCATGATCGTCGGCAGATCGAACGCAACCGACAATCCGGTTTGCCCCTGCTCAAGCAGGTAACGGTAGCGACGGTTCGAGTCGATCGCGTCGCCAAAGCCGGAAAACTGCCGCATTGTCCAGTAGCGCCCCCGGTACATATTTTCCTGCACCCCCCTGGTATAGGGGTAAGAGCCGGGGAGGCCAAGATCAGCATCGTAATCCAACTCTCTCAGATCAAGAGGAGTATAGATCTGCTTAACCGGCACACCGGATAGTGTGGTAAAAGGACCCGGTCGCTCAGCCATTGCTGAAATCTTCTCCTGCCACTCTTTCAGGCTGGCTTCAAGATCGGGATTACTCTTAAAATAGCTCATAAAATCACCTGCTTCAGCTTTTACGCTCAAAGAAATTAGTTGAATCCAGCAGTTCACAAGCTGAACTGTAGGGATCTTTTTCGCGGCGGGCTATTTTTTCAAAAATCTCACCTAAGAAAAACTTTTCTTTTACCTCTTCCCAAAAGCGGCTTTTTACCAGGTATTCAACCTGTTCAGTTAACTCCCGTTTTACCCGTCGCAGGCGCGCTTCAGCTAAGCGCCCGCTTGTTTCAAGGTGGTGACGGTGTTCTTTTATGGAAGACCAGATTTTTTCGATTCCTTCGCCCCTGATCGAAACCGTCGGGATAACTGCCGGACGCCATGGTACGTCATTTTTCATATCAAGCATCATGTTAATCTCGGTAACGGTTCTATCCACTCCCGGCAAGTCAGCTTTATTGACCACAAAAAGATCAGCGATTTCCATTATTCCCGCTTTCAGGGTTTGAACGCTGTCCCCGCCGGCAGGGGTGAGCACCACGATAGTAGTATCGGCAGTTTTTACAATATCAACTTCCGATTGCCCCACACCGACAGTTTCAACTAATACCAGGTCTTTGCCAAAAGCATCCAGTACCTGGATTGCTTCTTTCGTTGCCCTTGAAAGCCCTCCCAGGCTGCCCCTTGTGGCCATGCTGCGAATAAAGATCTCCCGATCAAGAGCGTGATCCTGCATTCGAATCCGATCGCCCAGAATCGCCCCATCACTGAAGGGACTGGTTGGATCTACCGCGATAACGCCGATGCTTAAACCTTCGGCCCGGATCACCTGGAGCAACCTATCAACAAGCGAGCTTTTACCGGCACCGGGTGCGCCGGTAATACCCACCACGTAAGCGTGTCCCGTATGTGGATAAATAGCTTGTAAAAGTTCAAATTTTCGCCGGTCATCATTCTCAACAAGAGTAATCAGGCGAGCTGCAGCACGCCTGTTACCCTTGAGCAGTTCTTCGACTAACTGCTGCATGCACTCACCCCGTAACCTTCAGCTTTACTGGCGGGATATTTTAATACTCGATGCCCGGGCAGCACTCTACTCCTTGGCTATAGTGATGTTTAACGGCCAGAATTTCGCTGACCATATCGGCCCGTTTGACCAGCTCGGTCGAGGCTCCGCGGCCGGTTAAAATTATCGTAACCTCCGGCGGCTTTTGCTGAAGAAGCTGCAATAAATCGGCCTCGGCGATCAAGCCGTAGTCCACGGCAACGTTAATTTCATCAAGTACGACCAAATCGTATTTTCCGCTTAAAACCGCAGCTCTGGCTTTGGCAAAACCTTCAAGAGCTAATTCGATGTCGATCTGCTCCGGGTGATCACGATTTACAAAATTATCGCGACCGGCCCGCACCAGGGTCAGATTGGGCATATTTGCCATAGCGATAAACTCGCCGTATTCGCGGCCCTTCATAAAATGGATCATATAAACACTGTAACCGTGTCCCAACGCTCTTAATGCCTGACCGGTTGCGGCAGTGGTTTTTCCTTTGCCGTCCCCGGTAAACACCATGATCAAACCCGGCTTCTTCAAAGCCATCTAAAACACCCTTTCAAGAGTATGCTATGTTCACTTATTTTTAACGTTTATTGCCGGCGAAAACTTTTTTCATGACAGCAAGTGGCGCGAAATTACCAGGCGCTGGACCTCGCTGGTGCCCTCGTATAGCTGAGTAATCTTGGCATCCCGCATAAAACGCTCGACCGGGTAGTCGCGGGTGTAGCCGTAACCGCCAAAAACCTGAACCGCGTTAGTCGTTACTTCCATAGCCGTCTCGGCAGCGAAAAGCTTGGCTATTGCCGATGCTTTACTGTAGGGCAGGCCGGCGCTTTCTAAATATGCGGCCTGGTAAGTTAGGAGGCGGGCTGCTTCAATTTTTGTTCCCATGTCGGCCAACATGAAAGAAATAGCCTGGAAATTAGCAATTGGCTGACCGAATTGCTCTCTGCTCTTGGCATAATTAATTGCCTCTTCCATTGCCCCCTGGGCGATACCGACTGCCTGGGCAGCGATGCCGTTGCGTCCGCCATCTAAAGTGCTCATGGCAATTTTAAAACCTTCCCCTTCGGCGCCAAGCAGGTTTTCTTTCGGAACCGCGCAATTTTCAAAAATCAGCTCCAGTGTCGGCGAGGAGCGCAACCCCATCTTACGCTCTTTTTTGCCGAATGAAAAGCCGGGCGCCCCTTTTTCAACAATAAACGCGCTGATTCCTTTTGCTTTTTTCTCCTTGTCGGTAACAGCAAATACGATATATATTTCTGCTTCTGAGCCGTTGGTGACAAAAAGCTTATTTCCGTTGAGCAGGTAACAATCGCCATCAAGTTTTGCGGTGGTCTTCTGATTGGCGGCATCGGTCCCCGCTGTCGCCTCGGTCAGGGCGTAGGCACCGAGTTTCTCCCCCAGGGCCATCGGCTCCAGATATTTTTTCTTCTGCGCTTCGTTTCCATAATTAAATACAGGCCATCCGGCCAGCGAAGTATGCGCCGATAAGGTTGTTCCGCTTGATGCGTCAACCCGGGAAAGCTCCTCCACCGCAATTACATAGCTGATAAAATCGCAGCCCCCGCCGCCATATTCTTCCGGCCAGGGGATACCGGTCAGTCCGAGCCGGCCCATCTTGTCAAAAATCTCCCGGGAAAACTGTTCCTTATCATCCCGCTCTTCAGCACCAGGCTTCAGCTCTTTTTCAGCAAAATCTCTCACCATCTTGCGGGTCATTTCCTGCTCTTCCGTCAATACAAAATTCATCAAATAACCTCCTTGTGCGTCTGTTTAGCTTAAATTAAATTGTCTTAACAGCTCCCTGGCTACAACAATCCGCTGGATCTGGTTCGATCCTTCGTAAATCTGCGGCGCTTTGGCATCGCAGAAATAGCGATTCAACGGATTATTTTCTCCACAGCCAGCGCTGTGGCAGAGGTCGAGGCATTTTGTGGCCGCATCCATCGCCAGGTCGGTAGCAAATACTTTGGCCATAGAGGCTTCCCTGGTGCAACTGCTTCTGCTGTCCTTAGCCTTAGCCGCTTTGTAGATCAGTAGGCGGGCAGCTTCAGCCTTTGCCGCCAGGTCGGCGACAACAAATGCTGACCACTGCCCGGTTTTTATGCCTGCTCTCTCCTGCTTCTTTAAATGCTTAATCGTAAATTCCAGCGCAGCCCTGGCCAAACCGAGCCCTTGGGCCGCAATACCGATCCTGCCCCCGTCAAGTAGAGCCATGGCAATGTTAAAACCAGCCTTCTCATCTCCCAACCTGTTCGACGCCGGGATAAAAAGATCCTCCATCCTGATCTCGGCCGTATGTGATCGGTTAAGCCCCATTTTCCTTTCCGGCGGACCGGCAACCAGTCCGGGACAACCTTTTTCAACTAAAAAAGCAGTAATTCCTTTACTGCCCAGCGAGCGGTCCAGCGTGGCAAAAACGGTGAAGAGATCGGCTTCTCCTCCCCCGGTTATAAACATCTTGCTT
Organism: Firmicutes bacterium UBA993; assembly: GCA_002292015.1. Classification (GTDB taxonomy): domain Bacteria; phylum Bacillota; class Dethiobacteria; order DTU022; family DTU022; genus UBA993. Next base: position 26,608 of record DBBD01000051.1, on the reverse strand, counting down.
CCATTCAGCAAGTAGCCTCCGGCAACTATTGTGGCAGTCGCGGCAAGCGCCGCAGCGTCAGAGCCGGCCCCGGCCTCAGTGAGGGCAAAAGCGCCAAGCAGCTTACCGCTTGCCAGATCAGGCAGAAACCTATTCTTTTGTTCATCCGATCCAAAATAGAGCAGGGGAAAAGTAGCGACCGAGGTGTGCACGGACAGAATAACGCCCGTGGAGGCACAAACCCGGGATACTTCTTCAAGCATCAGGATGTAAGTGAGAAAATCTTCACCCTTTCCGCCCCACGCTTGCGGTATCGGCAGCCCCATATAACCGCGCTCCCCGGCTTTTTTTAGGTTCTCATGCGGGAACTGCCCGCCCCGGTCAAGCTCCGAATCGGCAAAAAGTTTAAATTCTTCCCATCGTTTTTGATGATATTCTGATAACACTAACTCCAAGGGCCATACTCCTCTGAGCAACTAAGCTTTGATGATCACCGCTTCGCCCTGGGCTGCGCCGCTGCAAATTGTTGCCAATCCGTAGCCGCCGCCGCGCCGGCGCAACTCGGCTATCAGGGTGATCAGGATCCGGGCGCCGCTGGCTCCGATCGGATGCCCGAGCGCAACAGCGCCGCCGTTAACATTAACAATCTCTTTATTCCAGCCTCCCAGCTTGATACAGGTCAGGGCTACGGCGGCAAAAGCTTCGTTGATTTCGATTAATTTAAGATCGTCACTTTTAAGTCCCGCCTTGTTGAGGGCCAGCTCTGCCGCTGCAAGCGGTACCGTGGCGATATAGCGAGGTTCAAGCGAAACTGCACCGTGTGCCACTATTTCAGCCAGGGGCTGCAACTGCAATTCGGCGGCGTTTTTTTTCGAAGTTAAAACGACCGCTGCGGCTCCGTCGCTGATTGCCGGTGCGTTACCGGCTGTAATCAACCCTTCTTTTTCAAAAGCAGGCGGCAATTTTGCTAACTTTTCATAAGTAGTATCAGCCCGAGGTAGTTCGTCGCGATCGATGACATAAGAATCTCCCTTGCGCTGCGGAGCGGTTACGGCAAAAAGTTCATCATTCAGCAAGCCACTTTCAGCTGCTTTTACTGCCAGTTGATGGCTGCGCAGGGCGAAGCGGTCCATCTGTTCCCGCGTTATCCCCTCTTCCGCCGGTACTGCACTGCCATGTACCCCCATATGCACCTGGTGAAAGGGACACCACAGACCATCGTGAACCATTCCATCAATAAGGGGGGCGTCGCCCGTGCGCAGGCCCGCTCTCGCTTTCGGTAAATAATAAGGAACAGCACTCATATTCTCCATACCGCCGGCGACAATTACCTTGGCTTCGCCGCACCGAATCAGCAGTTCACCTAAATTTATCGCCCTCAAACCGGACGCACAAACTTTGTTAACCGTTTCTGAGGGGACTGAAGCCGGTAGTCCGGCTTTGATTGTGGCCTGGCGGGAGGGAATCTGTCCAGCCCCGGCTTGGATCACCATCCCCATCAACACGTTGTCAACCAACTCCGCTCTAAGCGCAGAACGCCGGAGCGCTTCGCGAATCGCCATTGCCCCCAGATCAACCGCCGGAATCGCGCTTAGCGGCCCCATAAACCGCCCGAAGGGCGTACGGGCATAGCCAACTACCACGGCATTGTCCATTTCCTGATCACCTCGCCAACCCGCATCAGTTGATTCCATCGGTCGCTACAACGCCCGGTAGGCGATGTCACGACGGTAATATGCGCCTTCATATTTGATCGCTTCGACCGCCTGGTAAGCTTTGGCAACCGCACCTGGTAGCTCTTTATCCCAGGCTGTTACCCCAAGAACCCGTCCCCCGGCAGTAACCACCTGGTTATTAGTAAGAGCGGTTCCAGCCTGAAAAACTGCCACACTACCACCGCCGGCTGCTTCTGCTTCAGCAATGCCGCTAATGGCAAACCCTTTCTCATAAGGTCCGGGATAGCCCATTGAGGCCATAACCACGCATACTGCCGGATCGGCAAGCCACTCGACTGCCGATTGATTGAAATCTCCGGCGGCCGCAGCTACCAGCAGCGGCAACAGGTCGGACTTAAGGCGCGGTAAAATAGCCTGTGTTTCCGGATCGCCGAAACGCACATTGAACTCGAGCACGTTGAGCTGTTCCGCCGAGACCATTAAACCGGCATAAATCACCCCGCGAAAATCTATTTTCGCCTCCCTTAAACCATTGAGAAGCGGTAAAAAAACATCCTGCCTGGTTTTAAGGGCCAATGCTTCGCTATAAATAGGGGCCGGTGAATATGCTCCCATGCCGCCGGTATTTGGTCCCCGGTCATTCTCGCCGATTGCCTTGTGATCCTGCGCCGAAGGCAGCATAACCAGCTCTTTTCCGTCACACAGGGCCAGCACTGATACCTCCTCGCCGCTTAGACACTGCTCAATAATTACCCGGTCACCGGCAGGGCCAAAAGCCCTTCCGATCAGGATATCATAGAGTGCCTGTTCGGCCTCTGCCGGACCGGAAGCTACAATTACGCCCTTTCCGGCAGCCAAACCGTCGGCCTTGATCACCACCGGGCCCCCATAAAAGCGGGAAAGATGATGGCGGGCTTCAGAAAAATTGTCAAACACTGCAAATTCAGCAGTCGGTATACCCCATTTTTTCATATTTCGTTTTGCCCAAACTTTACTGCCTTCCAGCAGCGCGCCATCCTTGCCCGGGCCAAATACCTTTATCCCTTTTGCTCTTAAGCTATCGGCCAGGCCGAGGACCAGTGGCATCTCCGGGCCAACCACAACCAGATCAATTTTTTCCCGGACAGCCCAGTCGGTCAGGCACTTTAGATCTTCTGCTTCAATGGCGATATTTTCGGCTACCCTGGCAATACCGGGATTGCCGGGAGCGCAAAAAAGTTTTTCGAGCTGCGGGCTTCCGGCCAGTTTCCAGGCCAGGGCATGCTCCCGCCCCCCACTGCCAACGATTAAGACCCTCATTTGTAATCATCCTTCCCGGATGTTGATCGTAAAGACGAACGCTGTTCCCCCGCCCGGCTGCCGCTTAGTGTTTAAAGTAGCGTTTACCCGTGAAAACCATTGCCAACCCGTAACGATCACAGATCGCGATTGACTCCTTATCTTTCAGCGAACCTCCCGGCTGAACAATAGCGGTTAAACCGACTTTTGCCGCTTCTTCAACCACATCGGGAAAGGGAAAAAAGGCATCCGAACCCAGGACAGCTCCTTTTACTCTTTTCCCACCCTGTTCGATCGCTATTTTAGCCGCTCCAATCCGGCTCATCTGGCCGGCGCCGATCCCTATTGTTTGTTCACCGCCGGCGATAACAATAGCGTTGGATCGCACATGTTTAACTACCCTTTGAGCAAATTCAAGGCTTAACCACTCCTGATCCGACGGCTTTCGCCTGCTCACAACGGTACCTGCCCTTACCCGGACCGGCTCCCGATCCAAAGTTTGGATCAGGACTGCCCCGGCAGCAACTTTAAAATCGAGCGAGGCCGGTTCTTCCAGTGGTGGCGGAATTTGCAGGACCCGCAGATCTTCTTTCCGGCTCAGAACAGACAGCGCCTCATCGGTAAACTGCGGGGCGGCAATAACCTCAAGGAATGTTTTAATCATCATTTTCGCCGCGGCCCCATCAACAATCGTGTTAACCGCCAATACTCCGCCAAAGATCGAAACCGGATCAGCATCATGAGCAAGGCGATATGCTTCGCCGACCAGGTCCGCTGAACCCACCCCACAGGGATTGGCATGTTTTACAGCTACAACAGTCGGCTTTTCGAATTCCACAGCTAAATCCCAGGCGGCTCCCAGGTCGTTAATATTGTTAAAGGAAAGCTCTTTCCCTTTTAGCTGTACTGCTGATGCCAAGCCACACCTTGATCCGGGGCGAGAGTAAAGGGCAGCCTGCTGCTGTGGGTTCTCGCCATAACGCAAATCCTGAACCTTGTGTAAACCGATGCTGAGCTGACGGGGAAATAAAGCGGAAGGTGCTGCCGGCAGCCGGTTAAAATAAGCGGCAATCGCCGCATCGTAACCGGCTGTGTGAGCGAATGCTTCAGCAGCAAGACTGGTTTTTGTTTCCGCACTGATCCCGCCCTTATCCTTTAATTCGCTGACCAGATCTCCGTAGCGGTCAGGATTGACCACCACGGCCACATAGTGGTGATTTTTTGCCGCAGCCCGAATCATTGCCGGACCGCCTATATCAATGTTTTCGACAGCCTCTTCGTGCGTAAACCCTTCCCGGCTAATCGTTTCTTCGAAAGGATAGAGATTTGCCACTACTATTTCAATCGGCTCAATGCCATATTGTTCCAAATCGCTTTGTTGTTCCCGGATAGCGGTCTGGGCCAAAATTGCCCCGTGGATCTTCGGGTGCAGGGTTTTAACCCGGCCCTGCAAAATTTCCGGAAAACCGGTTACTTCTGAAACTTTTCTCGCGTCTAGGCCCGCCTCTTTTAAAACCTTTGCAGTGCCTCCGGTTGTTAGCAGCTCATAACCAAGCCCCGAAAGCTCCCTGGCCAGTTCGATTAAACCCCGTTTATCTGAAACGCTGATCAGTGCCCTTTTTTTATTTGTCGACAATATAGCACCTTCTTCCTTCTACCCTTAACTTGTCACGGCAAAAAAGATCGATCGCCGTCGGGTAAATACGGTGTTCGGCAGCATGAATCCGCTGTTCAAGGGTTGCCACTGTCTCCTGCTGAATTACCGGCACGGCCTCTTGTACTATAACCGGGCCGCTGTCAAGGCCCCGGTCTACAAAATGTACCGTACAACCCGTTACCTTTACCCCATAATCGTAGGCCTGTTGAATTCCGTCGGTTCCGGGAAAAGCGGGTAGCAGAGAAGGGTGTATGTTCATTATTCTTAAGGGGAACGATTCGACAAAGAAAGCAGAAAGCAGGCGCATATAGCCGGCCAAAACAACCAGGTCTACTTCGGCTTCTCTTAATTTCTCAACCACTGCGCGATCATAACTCTCCCGACTGCTGTACGCGGAAGGATCGATAAAGAGCGCTTTAATCCGGTGCGTTTCAGCCCGCTTTAAAGCATGGGCAGCAGCGCAATTGCTGATCACAATTACAACTACGCCGGCTAACTCGTTTCGTTCGGAGGCATCGATAATCGCCTGAAGGTTGGTTCCCTGCCCGGAAGCAAGAACGGCAATACGCTTCATCTGCTGGTTCCTCCTCTCAAACAGTAAACAGCATCTAATTGCTTCTCCCTCTTTACCTATATTCCTCTCCTGCTGTAGGCATAATAAACTGCAGCTTAACGATGAGGTATGAAAAGATTTATTTGAAAGTAACCCTGCCGTCTCCGCTGGTCACTTTTCCAATCTGGTAAGCTTTCTGCCCGTAGCCGGCAAAATGATCAATTACTGTCAAAGCCTCAGCATCCGGGACCACGAGCACATAGCCGATACCCATATTAAAAACCCTGAACATCTCGTTTACATTGATTGACCCCTGGTCGGCAATCAGTTGAAAGATTGGCGGTACAGGCCAGGAGCCTTTCTCGATTGCGGCCGATAAACCACCCGGCATAATCCGCGGCAGGTTTCCGATCAGACCGCCACCGGTTATGTGGGCCATGCCGTTAACCCGGCACTGTTGCAGGAGGTTTAGAACCGGCCGGACATAGATCGTCGTCGGTTTAAGCAGCTCATCGGCCAGTGATTCTCCTAAAGCGGCCTGAAAATCTGCCAGCTTAAGGTCAGCATCCTCCAGCAGGACCTTTCTGACGAGAGAAAAGCCGTTAGAATGCAGCCCTGAAGCAGCAAGCCCGATAATACTGTCCCCTTCCCTGATTGCCGAACCGTCAATGATTTTGTCACGATCAGCCATCCCGACCGCAAAGCCGGCCAGATCATACTCTCCCGGCGGGTAAAAGCCCGGCATTTCAGCTGTTTCGCCGCCCAAAAGGGCACAACCGGCTTGCTTGCAACCCGCAGCCACACCCTTGACGATCTCTTCAATCCGGCCCGGCACAAGCTTGCCAACGGCCAGGTAATCTAAAAAAAAGAGAGGCTCCGCCCCCTGTACTAAGAGATCGTTGACACACATTGCCACGCAATCGATACCGATGGTGTCATGCCGGTTGGTGGAAAAAGCCACCTTCAGTTTGGTGCCCACTCCGTCGCAAGCGGCCACTAGAACCGGGTTACTGATCCTTTTCAGATCAGGGGCAAAGAGACCGCCGAAGCCGCCGATTTCCTGTAAAACCTCAGGACGAAAAGTTGAACGGGCCAGTTTCTTAATTCGCTCAACCGCGGCGTCACCGGCCTCAATATCGACACCGGCTTTTTTATAATCCATATTCCCGGCCTTCCTCATTAAAAAAGTGAGCCCGGCTTAAAGCCGGGCTTTTTGCGTTTTAAAAGAAAAGTGGGGCAAAGACGAGCGCAACAATGCTCATCAGCTTAATTAAGATATTAAGCGACGGGCCTGCCGTATCTTTAAAAGGGTCACCGACCGTATCGCCGACTACCGCAGCTTTATGCGGATCGCTGCCCTTGCCGCCAAGATTACCAGCTTCAATAAACTTTTTGGCGTTATCCCACGCTCCGCCCGCATTGGCCATGTTAATAGCCTGGAGAACACCGGTAACCAGCGCTCCGGCCAGAAGACCGCCAAGGGCCTCCTTACCCAGAAAAGGAACCAGGCCGACAACCAAGGGAACAACCACCGCCATCAGTCCCGGTACAACCATCTCTTTCAAAGCAGCCCTTGTGCTTATATCAACACAGCGGGCATACTCGGGCCGTGACGTACCTTCCATCAGTCCATCAATTTCCCTGAACTGCCTGCGGATCTCTTCGATCAATGAAAATGCAGCGTTGCCTACTGCTTCCATCGTTCGCGAGGTAAAGAAGTAAGTCAGCATCCCGCCGATCATCAGCCCAGACATAACCCTGACATCAGTGATATTAATAATACTCAGCCCGGCAACCTGGGCATAAGCAGTAAATAAGGCCAGGGCTGTTAACGCTGCCGATCCAATGGCAAAACCTTTACCGATCGCCGCGGTCGTGTTGCCCAGCGAGTCAAGTTGGTCGGTGATTTTCCGCACTTCCGGTTCCAGCCCGGCCATCTCGGCGATGCCGCCGGCGTTATCGGCTACCGGCCCATAGGCATCAACCGCCACGGTCATCCCTACGGTTGCCAGCATCCCGACAGCAGAAATGGCAATCCCGTAAATTCCGGCAAAGTAATAGGAAACAAGTATAGCCGCAACTATAGTCAGGATCGGATAAAGAGTGCTCCTCATTCCGATTGCCAAGCCGCTGATAATATTGGTAGCGGGACCGGTTTGCGAGGCTTTGGCTATCTCCTGAACCGGCTTATAGTGATCCGAGGTAAAGTACTCTGTAACCCGCCCGATTATCACCCCGGCCAGCAAACCTGCAACTACGGCGTAAAAAGGACCCATGTTCGGAAAAACACCCTGGGCGACAAATGAACGGACAATGAAAAAAGATACAACCAGCACCACCAGGGCGCTGATCCAAATTCCCCTTTCCAACACGGCTCCGAGACGCACCCCTTCCTTCGCCCGGACAAAGAAATAGGCAAACACTGAAGCCAGGATTCCGATCGAGGCCACAATCAAAGGTAGCAAAGTGCCCCCAATTCCGTAAAGAACTACCCCCAGGGTCATGGTGGCGATCATCGAGCCGACGTATGATTCAAACAGATCGGCTCCCATACCGGCAACATCGCCCACATTATCACCCACGTTGTCGGCGATTACTCCGGCATTGCGCGGGTCATCTTCCGGAATACCTGCTTCGATTTTACCGACCAGGTCGGCTCCCACATCGGCAGCCTTGGTGTAGATGCCGCCGCCTACACGGGCAAAAAGGGCAATCGAGCTGGCTCCCAGGGCATAACCGTTGATTACCGCCGGATCACGGATTACCAGATATAAAACACCGATTCCCAAGAGCCCCAGTCCGGCAACCATCATCCCCATGATAGTTCCGCTTGAAAAAGCAATGCTTAGAGCCGGGTTAATTCCCGATCGCGCCGCATGAGCCGTCCTTACGTTAGCGCTCGTTGCCACAATCATACCGATATAACCGGTAGTAGCGGAAAGAATTGCGCCAACTACAAAGCTGACAGCGGTCAGCAGGTCAATGGCGATCCCAAGAACTGCAGTAAGCACCACAACAAAAACAGCCAAATAGGTATATTCACGCTTCATAAAGGCCATGGCACCCTCGCGAATAGCGGCTGCAATTTCCTGCATTCGAACGTTACCGGCTTCGGCTTTGCCCACTTTAAGCCAAAGAATAAGGGCAAATACAAGGGCAAATAGGGCACAGGCCGGCGCAACATACAGTAAAACATTCATCTCAATCATCCCCCATCAGTTAACATTTAGTTAATACTTTATAGGAATACTGCTTTTATGGCAATACGGGGTAGTCGCCGCTGAAGCAGCCGCTGCAAAGCATACCGTCAGGCAATCCAACAGCGGTCACCACTTCATTAATGCTTAAGTAGCCGAGCGAATCGGCTCCTACCAATACCCGGGTCTCTTCCGGGCGTCGGTTATGGGCGATTAGATCTTTGACATCGGGAATATCGATCCCGTAATAGCAGGAGCCGGTTACCGGAGGAGAACTAATTCTTAAATGAACTTCCAACGCTCCGGCTCTTTTCATAATATTGATTAGCTTCAGGCTGGTAGTTCCCCGCACGATTGAATCGTCAACCAGGACTACCCGTTTCCCTTCGACAATTTTTCGCACCGCATTAAGCTTCAGATCTACTCCTTCTTCCCTCATTTTTTGCGTCGGTTTAATAAAGGTTCTGCCGATGTAGCGGTTTTTAACCAGCGCCATTTCATGGGGCAGTCCGGCCTGCTCAGCAAAGCCTGAAGCAGCTGCTATGCTGGAATCGGGCACCCCTGATACAATGTCCGCTTCGACCGGGTGTTCCCGCGCCAGTCTCCTACCCAACTCGCGTCTGACTAAGTGAACATTTTTGCCTTGTAGGTTGCTGTCCGGCCTGGCGAAGTAAATGTACTCAAATACGCACAGGTTTGGCTGCACGGAAGAGAGCACCTGTCTGCTGCGCACTCCGTCAGCATCAAGGATGACCATCTCTCCCGGCTTTAAATCACGGATAAACGAAGCCTGAATGGTATCAAAAGCGCAGGTTTCTGAAGCAAGAAAGTGACCGCCTCCCGAAAGGGCAGCGAGCGAAAGGGGTCTGAATCCATTCCCATCGCGTAACCCAACTACCTTACGACCATCAGTAACGATAAAAGCAAAAGCTCCGTTCAGGCGGGGAACTACTGCGGCCAGGGCTTCCTCCAACTGTTCGCTGCCCTGACGCGCTATCATGTGGGCAAGCAGTTCGGAATCGGTATTGGTCTGGAATATTGCCCCCTGCTCCTCCAGTTCAGCCCGCAACTCGGTAGCATTAAGCAGGCGGCCGTTATGGGCTACGGCCAGTTCCCCGTAACGGTAGCGTAACTTAAGGGGCTGTGTATTTTCCGGACTCCGGCCGTCCTGGCCGTATGAATAGCGCACATGCCCCACCGCAACCTTGCTGACCACCCCTTTTAGGTCTGCGCTCTCCGGAAACACTTCCGAAACCAGCCCCATGCCTCTTTTTAGCCACATTTTACGTCCTTCGCCGGGCCCGGCCACGATGCCGGCACTTTCCTGACCTCGGTGCTGCAATGCATAGAGGGCAAAACAAGTTAGAAACGCAAGCGGCTGGTTCTCGGCAAAGCCGCCGCAAATACCGCAAGCCTCACGCAGTTTCTTCGGCTGGCGGAAAGCTACTCCATAATCCATGTAAAAGCCTCCCTGCAACTTAATGATTTGAACCTTCTGCAGACTGTAGTCGAAATCTTCAATTCTCGAGGCGCCTCAATACTTCCCGGTAGGCATCTACCACACCGCCAAGATCGCGGCGGAAACGGTCTTTGTCCAGCTTTTCACCGCTGCTGCTATCCCAGAAACGACAGGTATCGGGTGAAATTTCGTCTCCTAAGATAACCCGGCCCTGGTACCGGCCGAATTCAAGCTTAAAATCAACTAACTTGATGCCCTTCGCTTCCAGGTAGGGGATTAGGATCGCGTTAATCGCAAGCGCTGTTTTTTCAATTTCGGCCATCTCTTCCGCCGTGGCCAGGTCAAGTGCATAGATATGATAGTGATTAATCATCGGATCATGCAAAGCATCGTCTTTAAGCGAAAACTCAAGGACCGTCCGGTTTAGTTTTACTCCTTCTTCGAGGCCGAGTCTCTTCGCGATACTGCCGGCGGCAATGTTCCGTACTACGACCTCAACCGGGATGATCTCCAGCGCTTTTACCAACATCTCCCTGTCACTGACGCTTTCAATAAAATGAGTTTCGATGCCATTTTCTTCAAGCAGCCTGAAGAAGATTGCCGAAAGACGATTGTTTAGGATGCCCTTATCCGGCAAGCGATCTTTCTTTACCCCGTCAAATGCCGTGGCATCATCTTTAAACTCAATCAGCAACCGATGCCGGTCGTCGGTTTTGAATACAATTTTTGCTTTTCCTTCGTAAACACTAACCCCTTTGCACACCATTGCGCCTCCCCTCCATTAGCAATTAAGCTGTTTCAGTTTAAGATCTTACGCATCAGATAAGTCCCAGGCGCTGGTAGATATAATCGATCCTTTGCAGGTAATAAGCGGGATTAAAGCACTCTTCCAGTTTTTCGCGCCCCAGTTTCCCGGTAATTAACTGATCTGCCAATAAGCGGTCACGAAAATGCCGACCACCCTCCCAGGCCTGCATCGCGTAGCCTTGCACCAGGTCATAGGCCTCTTCGCGCGCTAAACCGCTTTCCACCAGGGCTAATAAAACCCGCTGCGAATAGATTAAGCCGCTAGTCAGATCAAGGTTTGCAGTCAGCTGTTTTTCGTTTACCGCTAGATCGCGGACCATTTTGACCGTCTGCTGCAGCATGTGATCTAATACAATAGTGCTGTCGGGCAGGATTACCCTTTCCACCGACGAGTGGGAAATATCGCGCTCATGCCAAAGGGCCACGTTTTCTAATGCCGTTACAGCATAACCGCGCAAGAGGCGGGCCAGACCACAAATTTTTTCCGCTGTTACGGGATTTCTCTTGTGCGGCATTGCTGACGACCCTTTTTGGCCGCTGTAAAATGGTTCTTCCAGTTCTCTGATCTCTGTGCGCTGCAAATTACGGATTTCTAGGGCAATCTTTTCCAGGGTGGCCCCGATCAGGGCCAGGGTGGCAACATATTCGGCATGCCGATCGCGCTGTAAAACCTGGGTGGAAACCGCCGCCGTCTCTAAGCCGAGCTTACGACAGACATAATCCTCGATAAAGGGATCAATATGGGCATAGTTGCCGACAGCGCCGGATATTTTTCCTACTCGAACTGTCTCGGTTGCCTGTTCTAAGCGCCTGATGTTCCTGCGGTTTTCGGCCAACCAGAGCGCAAATTTAAGGCCGAGACTCGTTGGCTCGGCGTGAACACCGTGTGTTCGCCCGATGGTCGGGGTGTATTTGTAGCGCAAAGCCTGTTCGGCGAGCACCTGATCAAACTCGGCCAGGCCGGCTTTAAGCAGCGCTGCCGCCTCAACCAATAAAACTGAGAGGGCCGTGTCGACGACATCATAAGAGGTTAGTCCGTAATGAAAATAGCGGCTTTCGGCACCCAGCGATTCGGCGACAGACCGGGTAAAGGCAACCACATCGTGTCTCGTCTCTTTTTCCAGGACATCGATCCGCCCGATATCAAAGCCGGCCTTAGCGGCAATTAAATCCGCGGCTTCCCTGGGGATCACCCCCAACTCCGCCCAGGCTTCGCAGGCCAGGATTTCCACATCTAAATATTTTTGATAGCGGTTTTCCAGACTCCAAATCCGGCCCATGGCAACACCGGTATAACGTTCGATCATGATCATTCACCCTATCCGGGCCGTTTGCACCGGCCGATTTTTTTAACTGTAGGGGCACAGTCTTTCACTGCCACTTTTGCCGACGGCGTTTGTCTGTGGTTTTCTCATCGCTTGTGCCGCTTACCGGCAGCGCTAAACAGAATTGATAAGCCCGGGCAGATAGGCATCGAGCGAAACCTACCCGCCTGGGCTTTTCTCCCTTCGGTGTGACATCCGGAGCTAGTCGCTTAACCCTTTACCATCGATGCCTACGCCACTCGGACCAGCCCTTCTGCCTGCCTGACTATGCCTCCAGAAGCGGAACCCTAGGCGCACTTTCCCTCGTTAAAACATTCTTTTAACGATAGATATGCATTTAACTTTTTCCCTGACAACGAAGTGCTGTCTTGCCCTTCACCGGGTTTTTGAAGGCTGCACCTTGACCAAAATCATAGCGCCCAACCTCCAAATCTTTTTTTCGCCAGTGAGCCGAGATAATCCTGCCTGATCTGACAAATATTCCAGTCCGCCAATTTACTTGAATTCAGCAAGAGCTTCTGATACCATCTATTTACGGCTTTTGCCTGATTTTAATATATTATTTTCCCGAAGGTGGTGCGCCATGCAGGAAGAGCTGAGAACTGTTTCCGCTCTGATGGCCCTGGCTGCCCGCACAGCCCCAAAAGCGGTCGGCAAGGATTATATCGAAATTAAAGTTATTCATGGCTCCGATATTGACCGTCTAAGTGCCGATATGGTTAAGTACGGAGAAGAAAGCGGAAAACCGAATTATGATCGTGACGGAAAGAATGTTAAAGATTCCGGAGCCGTCCTCCTCTTGAGCCTCAAAAAACCGGTTCACCTGGGCTCTAACTGTGGTGCCTGCGGCTTTGAAAACTGCAGCGAGATGAGCAACCACTTTCGGGCCGGACCAGAGTTCAGTGGACCGCTTTGCGCCTGGCGTCTTGTCGATCTGGGCATTGCCCTCGGTTCTGCAGTAAAAACAGCTGCGCTGTTTAACGCTGATAATCGGATCATGTACCGCATCGGGGTTTCTGCCCTGCGCACGAAGATGATCGATGGTGAAATTGCCATCGGTGTGCCTTTATCAGCCACCGGTAAAAACATTTACTTCGACCGCTAAAAAATATTATAATTTTTCTTGACATCTCCAACGCTCTGTGTTAGTGTTTGGAACCAAAGAGAATATAAAACTGCCGATGACAGGAACTAGTAGTGTGGATTGGATCGGCCCAGAGAGCCGGATTGAGGAGGGAAAACTTCCGAAGCTGTGAGTCCGGTGTCGATGCGCCATGTGAATGGCTCCTGAGAGGTACCGGCTGAAAGCGTTAAGGCGCAAGTAGACCCGGTCGGAACTTTCACCGATAAAAGAAAGCAGGTCTAAGCTAGTATGCTCTAAGTTGCTGTCTTGCGCCTGATAAAGTGACCTGCTAAGGCAGGTAACCAGGGTGGTACCGCGAATAACTCTCGTCCCCGGACGGGAGTTTTTTTGTTTGCCAAATTAAGCGTTTAAAAACAAGGAGGAATCAAAATGAAAGAACGAATAATTACTTTGCCCCTAAAAGAGATGCCTCGCCAATGGTATAACATTCAAGCCGATTTACCGACAGCGCTGGATCCGCCGCTGCACCCGGGAACGAAACAGCCAATTGGGCCGGACGATTTAAAAGCTATTTTCCCTATGGGCTTAATCATGCAGGAAGTTTCTCAAGAGAGATTTATTGATATCCCTGAAGCGGTATTGGAAATTTACAGCCTGTGGAGACCAAGCCCGCTTTACAGAGCTTATAACCTGGAACGGGAACTGGATACACCAGCTAAGATTTACTATAAACATGAGGGGGTAAGCCCAACCGGTAGTCACAAGCCGAACACGGCCGTGCCCCAGGCCTACTATAGCAAACAGGAAGGCAAAAAGCGCCTCGCCACCGAAACCGGAGCCGGGCAATGGGGCTGCTCACTGGCCATGGCCTGCAATTACTTTGAGTTGGAATGTGAGGTTTACATGGTAAAAGTAAGCTACGGTCAAAAACCCTACCGCCGATCAATGATGGAGATGTTTGGCGCCACGGTCCATGCCAGCCCTACCAACCTAACCAAATCCGGTCGCGATATCCTAGCCTCCGACCCTGATACCCTGGGCAGCTTAGGCATCGCTATCAGTGAAGCCGTTGAAGATGCCGCCGGCAGGGACGACACCAACTATTCCCTGGGCAGCGTGCTAAATCATGTCATGTTGCACCAGACAATCATCGGCCAGGAGGCTAAAAAACAGTTGGCCGTTGTCGGTGAGTATCCTGATTATGTCATCGGTTGTTGCGGCGGCGGCAGCAATTTTGCCGGCATTGCTTTGCCCTTCATTCACGACAATCTGCGCGACAATAAAAAAGTGCGTTGTATCGGCGTTGAACCTGCTGCCTGCCCAACCTTTACCAAGGGAAAATTCACCTATGACTTTGGAGATGTGGCCGGCCTGACTCCACTGCTGAAAATGTATACCCTGGGACACAACTTTATGCCTCCCGGCATTCACGCCGGCGGCCTTCGCTATCACGGCCAGTCCCCGATCTTAAGCCGCCTCTATCACGACAACCTGATGGAAGCGCGCGCAGTCGGCCAGCAAGGCGCTTTCGAAGCAGCGCTCACCTTCACTAAAACTGAAGGTATTGTTCCTGCTCCGGAATCGTCTCATGCCATTAAAGGCGCAATCGATCTGGCCCTGGAATGCAAAGAAGCAGGAGAGAAAAAAACTATCCTCTTCAATTTGAGCGGCCACGGTCACTTTGACATGACTGCTTACGACGACTACCTGGCTGGCCAGATCAAAGATGTCGATTACCCGCAGGAAATGATCGACAAATCGATTGCCAGGCTAAACGAAATGCTGGGAAATTAATCTACCTTACGAATCCCCTCTCCTTCGGGGAGAAGACCACCCTATAAATCCCTTCTCCCTCGGGGTGAGGAGCACCTTATAAGTCCCCTCAGCCCTCAGGGAGAGGGTCAGGGTGAGGGGTAAAATTTAACCTTTCCCCTTTTACCACCCGGTGGCCCGATAGCCTTTAAAAACAGATCGGGGAAACGGATCCTAAAATTTCCGTTTCCCCGTATTCCCGGCAAATAACAGAAACATCAACTGCCGATCAACTTTACAACGAACTCAGATTTGCTATTAAAAAAGATCTTTCATCAACGCACGGCCGATCAGCAGTCTCTGAATCTGGGCTGTTCCCTCGTAAATCTGAAAAACCTTGGCGTCCCGCATCAGCTTTTCCACCGGGTAATCCTTGATATACCCGTAACCGCCCAATACCTGGGCTGCATCAGTGGTAACCCGCATCACCATGTCGCCGCAGAATACCTTGGCAATTGCAGCTTCTTTGGAATTATCCAAACCCTGGCTTCCTTTCCAGGCCGCCTGCCAGGCCAGAAGCCTGCCGGCTTCAATATCCCGGGCCATATCGGCCACCATGAACATGACCGCCTGGTGCATCAGGATCGGCAGACCAAACTGTTCCCGCTCCGCGGCGTATTTAAGGGCATATTCCATGGCGCTGCGGGCTACCCCCACGGCAGAAGCGCCCACACCCGGCCTCGAATGGTTAAAAGTCTGCATAATAATCTTGAAGCCCTGCCTCTCCTCACCGATCCGATAGTCTTCCGGAATTTCTACCTGATCAAAGACCACATCGGTTGTATTGGCGGCACGCTGCCCCATTTTGTCTTCCTTCTTGCCTACCGCTACTCCCGGTAGATCCGCGGGCACCCAAAAAGCGGTGATCCCCTTGTGCCCCAGCTTGCGATCCACCGAAGCAAAAACAATATAGTAGTCGGCTACTCCACCGTTGGTGATAAAAGTTTTACTGCCGCTGATTATATATTTGGCGCCATTCTTTTTTGCTGTACTGCTGATCGAAGCCACGTCGGAACCGGCTCCGGGTTCGGTAACACAAAGCGCCATTTTCTTCTCTTCCGCGCAGATTTTAGCCAGCAGTTCCGCTTTCTGTTTGACACTGCCAAAATAGATCAAGGGAATTGCCGCCAGGCTGTTGATCGCAATACAGCTGCCAATCCCGGCACAGGCGGCGGAAAGCTCTTCGGCAATTAACAATTGATCAAGGGCGCCAAGGCCTCCTCCTCCGTACTGTTCCGGGACAACCCCATATACCAGGTCGGCCTGAAAAGCCTTCTTTACAATTTCTTCCGGGTAATCCCCGCTGCGATCAAATTCAGCCGCATGCGGAGCTATCTCGGACTGGGCAAAATCGCGCGCCATCTTCTGTATTACTTGCTGTTCTTCGGTTAACGAAAAATCGATCACCAGTGACCACCTCCAGAACATTGTTTGCAACTGTTAATATTTAAACAGTTGAACTGATTATAATAGTCCGGCAGAACAATGTCGAGCATCAATTTATTGAAAGGATCAATATTATTGACAGCACCAATTTATTGCAAAAAAAAGACCCCTGCTACAAAAATATACAGGGGTCTGAGCTTGACCGGCTTAAAGAAAGCCGGGTAATGTCATACCTTACATCATCGGCATTCCGCCGCCGTGCATACCACCACCGGGCATTCCGCCGCTATTTTTTTCCGGCAGGTCAGTTACCACTGCTTCGGTGGTCAGGAAGAGAGCCGAGATGCTGGCCGCATTCTGGATCGCGGAACGGGCTACTTTAGCCGGGTCAACAATGCCGGCAGCCATCATGTTTTCAAATTTGCTGGTTAAAGCATTGAAGCCGGTTCCCTTATCCATCGACTTGATTTTCTCCACTACAACAGAGCCTTCGGCGCCGGCATTGTCAGCAATTACGCGTACCGGATCTTCTAAGGCACGCTTGACAAGCATCAGGCCGGTTAAGGCGTCGCCTTCCAGTTCTTTTTCGAGCTCAGCAAGCCCACTGGTAATACTCAGATAGGCAATACCGCCACCAGGCACGATCCCTTCCTCGACCGCAGCGCGGGTTGCGGATAGTGCATCTTCAATTCGCATTTTCTTCTCTTTCATTTCAGTTTCGGTAGCTGCGCCAACCTCAATTACCGCTACGCCGCCGGCCAACTTGGCCAACCGCTCCTGCAGCTTTTCACGGTCAAAATCAGAGGTAGTATCTTCAATCTGGACCCTGATTTGGGCGATACGCTTCTTAATCTCCTCTGAGCTTCCGCCACCATCAACGATCACCGTTTCTTCCTTGCTGATCCGAACCTGGCGGGCATGTCCAAGCATGTCTATTTCGACATTCTTCATATCGATACCGAGATCTTCAGATATCACCTTGCCGTTCGTCAGAACAGCAATATCTTCGAGCATTGCCTTGCGGCGATCACCAAAACCGGGAGCCTTAACAGCCACGCAGGTAAAGGTTCCGCGCAGCTTATTGACTACCAGGGTAGCCAGTGCTTCGCCTTCAACGTCTTCGGCAATCACAAGCAGGTTTTTGCCCTTCTGAACAATCTTCTCCAGCAGAGGCAGTAACTCGTGAATGTTGCTGACTTTACGATCGGTGAGCAGAATGAAGGGATCTTCCAGCACTGCTTCCATCTTTTCAGTATCGGTTACCATGTAAGGGGAGATATAACCGCGATCAAACTGCATCCCTTCTACTACTTTGAGGTCGGTGGTAAAGCCTTTTGATTCTTCAACAGTGATTACGCCATCTTTGCCGACCTTTTCCATCGCTTCGGCAATCAGTTCGCCGATAGTTTCGTCGCTGGCAGAAATAGCGGCAACCTGCGAAATATCTTCCTTGGTTTCGACCGGCTTGCTCATCTGCTCCAGTTCTTTCAGCGCCACAGCAACTGCTTTTTCGATCCCGCGTTTCATCAGCATCGGGTTTGCGCCGGCTGCCACATTCTTTAAACCGTCACGGATAATGCCCTGGGCCAAAAGAGTAGCGGTGGTGGTGCCGTCCCCGGCAACATCATTGGTTTTGGTCGCTACCTCTTTTACCAGCTGGGCACCCATGTTTTCAAAGGGATCCTCCAGCTCAATTTCGCGGGCGATGGTGACACCATCGTTAGTAATCTGGGGTGAGCCGAATTTCTTGTCGAGCACAACATTGCGGCCTTTCGGGCCCAATGTTACGGTTACGGTATTAGCCAGGGCGTTTACGCCTCTTTCGAGCGCCCGCCGGGCTTCTTCTTCATAAATAATCTGCTTAGCCATATTTTTTAAACCTCCTTCATAATTTTTAAGATGATTATTTGATGAGAGCCAGGATATCGTCCTGCCTCAGAATCAGGTACTCGTCGCCCTTAACCTTCACTTCAGTTCCGGCGTAGCGGGAAAAAATCACTTTGTCGCCAACTTTGACATCCATCTCCGTCCGGTTGCCGTTTTCAAGCACTTTACCTGTTCCGACAGCCATTACCTCGCCTTCCTGCGGCTTTTCTTTTGCCTTATCAGGTAAAACGATACCGCTGGCAGTTTTTTCTTCCGCCTCCAACACCTTTACTACAACTCTGTCTGAAAGGGGTTTGAGATTCATATAAGCATCCTCCTTTATGTAAGTTTTGATCTTAGCAGCACTCATCGTTAACGAGTGCTAATAAGTTCATTTCAAAGTATACCGAACCGCCGACTGCCAGGCAAACAGAAAAGCAGGCTGTATTCAAGCCTGCTCGCCGCTATTACGGTTGTATTATTTATTTACGCCGATTATCTCTTTATTTCGCCGTTTTTCGGCTTTTCTTCACTCAAAGCAGCCAAGTTGGCAGCTGACAATTTTAATCCCTACTTCGTTGCAGGTTTTGCCAACTACACTCAACGGGCAATCCACCTCGGATGCGATGACAAACGCCTTGCTGCAAGGCAACTTGAGCTGTTCTGCCTCGAATAGAATCCGCTCGCGAAGCGCTTTTTGCTTGCTGAGCTCCATAGACACCTTAATCACTCCTCATCTTCTTTCTCTCCATAATTATATCATCAAATATAAATAATATCTCCATGCACTTCCGGACCTGAAATAGTGAGCAGGCCGCAGGAGGGCCTCCTAACCCGCCGCGGATCAACTGCAGACCCGGGATTAAAAAACAGGATTTCGCCAACTCTTTTAGCAACCGGCTCATGCAAATGGCCAAAAACGATGGCCGCCGGTTGGTTTGGTAAAAATAGATCTTTAACCAGGCTGAAATTAACCAGCCGTCCATTTAGATCACCATGCAGCAAACCGATTGCCAGACAGCCGATCCTGATCAGTTTAATCCGACCCAGCTTGCGACCCAAAAGCAGCGGATCCATATTACCGGCGACCGCTTCAACCGGAGCAACTGCGCTCAGTTCAGCAACTACCGAATCATCAACCAGATCGCCGGCATGGAGTATCAGCTGCACGCCCGCGAAGATTTCAAATACCCGGGACGGAATGTAGCGCGCCCTGGTCGGCAGGTGGGTATCGGCAATTACACCGATCCTGGTCACCCCCGGATCATAGGTAACAATTTTAACCTTCTCTTTCACTTAAAGAGAACCTCGCCGCTTCAGTGTGATGTCGCCATTTTCACTACATCGGATAAATTGAATTATAGAGAAGGAACTTTCTCACCATTAGCGAATATAGCGATGTCGTTGTCTGCCTGTAAAGGAGCTTTTATGTTAAACAAAATTTTGCAGGGTTTACTAATCGGTGTCACCTTGGTTATGCCCGGCCTCAGCGCCGGAACGGTGATCCTGATTTTCGGCTTTTACCGCCAGTTTCTCGATGATCTGTCCTCGCTTAACTTCAGGCCTTACCTTTATCACTTGGCCGGAGCCCTGGCGGGAGCGCTTGTTGCCGTCTACCTGGTGGGTTACCTGCTTGATCATTATACCTTATTGATCAAGTCCTCTATTTTCGGGATGCTGGTTGCTTCCATTCCGGTAGCTTTAGACTTAAAGCGCGGGTCGGCCCTGCTAAAACCGCTTCCCCTGCTCTGCGGTGCCGGCGGTTTTTGCCTGGTCTGGTTTGTAATCTTCGAAAGTCAAACCTTAAGTGCGCTTCCCCCCGGCGGCTTTTTGCACTTAATCTTAGGAGGCGTCCTGGCCGGCGCCACCATGCTGCTGCCCGGAATATCGGGCAGTGCGATGTTGGTTACTGTCAATCTTTACGATGATGCTATTAATGCGATCCGATACTGGATGTGGCTGAAACTGCTATTCCTGGGGTTCGGCTTTTTCTTAGGCATCTTTGGCATGGCCCGCGTGCTGTCGACGCTTTACCGCCGCTACCAGTTAGAAATCTCCTTTCTGCTGGCCGGTTTGATTGCCGGTTCCACCCGGGCACTCCTGCCCTCACATTTTAGTCTTACTTTTTTGGTTTCCGCCCTCACCGGAGCCGCCATGGTTTACCTGCTGGCCCGTATGCGTCACTCGGCCGGACAATAAGGCTACCCGGCCCGCCCGAAGCTTGCGTACATCTTCTGCAACCCCACTTCAATTCCGGTTTGCGGGTAATAACCAAGCTCATTTTTCGCTCTCCGGGTATCGGCAAAGGTGTGCAGCGGATCTCCGGCCGACAACTCTTCGCGCTTAACCCGAACCGGCTTCGCCGCAATCTCCGCCAGTAGCGCGATTACCCCGTTAAGCGAAATACGGCTGCCGCCGCCGATGTTATAAACCCGCCCGACGGCCTGCGGGTTAACGGCCGCCGCCAGGTTGGCAGAAACGATGTCGTCGATATAGGTAAAATCGCGGGTCTGATCGCCGCTACCGTAGAGAGTGGGCTCCTTCCCCTCCATGATAGCCCTGATAAAGCGATGAAAAGCCATGTCAGGACGCTGGCCGGGACCGTAAACTGTAAAATAACGCAAAGATACCGTCGGCACCGCGAAGTTTTCATGGTAGAGGGTGCAGAGATTCTCGGCTGCCAGCTTTGTAACGCCGTATGGTGAAAGCGGCTTTAAAGAATCGTCTTCGTGCATCGGCAGCTTCTCTACGTTGCCATAAACTGATGATGAAGAGGCAAAGATAAAGCGCTGCGGTTTCTCGACGCGTGCCCACTCCAGCAGGCATTGGGTGGCCAGAATATTTTGCCGCGTATACTGTTCGAACTCACTGCCCCAGCTGGCACGCACTCCGGCCTGGGCAGCCTGGTGAAAAACCCATTCCACAGCTCCAGGCAAGCTGTCAATGGCTTCAACCAGGTCGGCTTCAATCAGGTCAAATTGAGAATGCTGCAGCAGATCGGCAATATTATTCCACTTAATTTTCGGGTCGTAGTAGTCGGTAAAAGAGTCGATACCGGTAACCCGGTGGCCCTCGCCCAGCAGGTGCCGCACCAGGTGCGAACCGATAAAACCGGCTGCCCCGGTAACCAGGCACATTTTTTTACTTTTAAGATCATCGGTAACTTTGTGCAAGACAATCACTCCTGCCGGTTATTGACCGGCCCAGCGCCCAATTATCCGGCTGTTAGCCTCTCCATCGAGGGCCAGGTAAAATGTGCTGCCTTGATCGGGACTAAAATACTCACCGGTGAGCGAATAATCCTTAATAGACTCGCTTTCCAGGCGCTCACCGGCAAAAAGTGCCAATGCAGCCACCTGGTTAAAACTTAAATCGGTGCGGATATGCTCGCGGTAAGCATTGTAGGTGGGAATCAGATAGCTAAAAAGACCCATTTCATTAAAATACTCAAACGTAGCCAGAAGCAGTGCTTTTTGCCGCTCTATCCGGTTTAAATCGTCGCGGTAATCTGCCTCCCTGTATGTCAGGTAGGTTACATAGCCTTGGCCGTCAAGCTTCTGAAATCCGGCTTTCAGCGATTCTTTGGGAGTAAAGCCAATCATATCTTCCGCAACTGTATAGTAAACCCCACCCATCGAATCAATCAGCTCACGTAAACCCTGTAAATCCATGGCAATGTAATGATGGATCTTGACCCCGTCAAGAAGGCTGCTCAAGGTATCAAGTGCGGCCTGCAGACCGGCGGCATGGGGATCTGCTGCATTTTGCCGGTAACCGTAGCTATAGGATTGCCTGATGCGATCTTTGATGTCGCTGCCGGCTAAAGTTACGTAAGAATCGCGGGGAACTGACAGCAGCGCAAGCGAGTTGCGATCAAAATTAACCGATGCCACCAAGATGGTATCAACAAAAAAGATATCGCCAAAGGTGTTGTCTTCATTGCGGTTGTGGAGCCCGAGAACCGCCACATTTACGACTCGTTGCTCAAACTCTTCCTCCACGGAGCTGACAGCGTCAAAATCTTTGCTAAAGAGAGAAGCGGGAGCGAAATAAACCCGGTATACACCATAAAAAATTATAGAAAAGGATATGATCACGATTGCCACAGTTACAACAAGCGCAATATAAAACTTAGCTTTTTGCGGTAATTTATCCATCAGTAATCTTCTTTCGTTGTTTCGGTTAGTCCCCCGCCTAAAAAACTACTGAACGGGCTGCTCCGCGCCAAACGATACGATAAGATTGATAGCCGTACCCGTTTCAACCGACTGACCGTGCAACGGGAAGCTAAAGATAACCCGACCGCTCTCCAGAAAAGCATAGTAACTACCTTCAATTGTTCCTACCAGCAGGCCGGCTGACACCAGGCGGGCCTCCGCCTCTTCAACAGTCATCCCGGCCAGGTCCGGAACCAAAACAGTCGTGACGCCACTGTTAACCGCGCCGGGTTCGCCGCCTTCCGTATCTGCCCAAATCTCATCAAAAGGGTTTTCAACGCTTAAACCGGCTTCTTGCAGCTCTTTAAGCCGCTGTTCTTCAAGGTATTCCGGGCTGTCTTCCAGGACTAGCGGCGGCCACGGCTCAACTTCAATACCAAAGACTTCTTTAATAATATTTACCCTGTTTGGTTGAGAGGCCACCTGGTACCAAATGCCGTCTCGCATCTGCCCTTCGCCCCGGATTGTATGGAATTTAAGGTGATCATCATCAATTTTAAAATCGCGCGCATAATAGGCAAGGGCCGCTATCTGGGTGTACGAGAGATCCGTTTCGACGTTATCCCTGTAAATCCGGTATATTGCCGGAATATCAGTAATCCTACCCTTTTCTTTTAGATAAAAAAAGGTGTGCTTAAGCAAATCCATCTGCCGGTCGATCCGCCCGTACTCCTGGCCGGTTTTACTGTCCCGGTACTGCAGAAAGCGCAAGTACGTTTTTCCGTCCATGATCTGCGGGCCTTCCGGCACCAGTACTGCTCCTATGTTCCAGTGCCGATCGTAAATTGTCTCTTCAACCTCGTAGTAGATACCCCCGAAAGCGTCAACCAGCGCAATGATCGAATACATATCGACTGAGATATAGTAATGAATCGGAATGTTCCCCAAAACAGTACTGATCGTCGTAAGGGTATTTTGAATGCCGGCGCGATGCTTATCATCACTTTGCCTGATATATCCGTAATAATAAGAGTGGTTGATTTTATCGTGAAAACCGCCGGTTCCGTGAATCGGCACGTAGGTATCACGGGGGATGCGAACTACAGCAATCTGGTCGGTATCGAAGTTAATTGATAAAACAGCCAACATATCCGGACGGAAGAGGTATTGGCCCAGGTTTTCCCGGTTCCAGCCGCGGTCAAAGCCGAGCAGCCCGATATTTAAAATATGCTCGGAAAACTCTTCACTGACGTCGTATACTTCTTCAAAGACAACTTCCTCAAGCAGGATGCGCTGCGGCTCCTGAACCTGGTTAATAAACGCATATACATAAGCGCTGATAACAGCCAGCATTAAAAAAGAAGCTGTCGCGATAATCAGCAAAGCCTTGGTTGTGCTGCCCAGCTTCCGCCTCCCCTGGCCTGCCCTGGTGGTTGTCGCTTCAGCTGTTTTAGAATGCCCTGCTGCTTTCCGATCGCCCATCTGCCTTTAGCCTTCTTTTGTCGGAAGTTCCTATTCTATGCCGATTATAACATATGGAACCGTTCAGTTATCCTGCTGCCGCTTAAATAACTCTGATCACTCCACAGATAGTCCCAAAGACCAAAACGGCCGACCGGAATAATTCCGCATTTCCGGACGAATTCTAAAGCATGATCCCGCTTCGCGGTCATCCCCAGATCGAAAACAACGTTGGCATAGGGAAGAATGCGGTAATCAGCCACTTTCACTGCGCTACGGGGGGCAAGCTGCATCGCCTCGGCGGCAGCAATGACCTGTTCAACCAGGCCTTCCGGTGAAGACGGCAGGGCTTTGTGTCGCGAGTAATAAATTTCAAACTGCAGGGAGCTGTGCCCGGAAGGCGCATTTTCCGGCGCTTTACGGTAGGGAGCATGCGCCCGGGATGCACAGATATCGCGATCGTAGATATAAAACCACAGATGTTCGCCCGCTTCAGGACGAGCAAAGCCAAGTGAAACCAAGGCTGCCGAAGTTGCCCAGAGCGAAGCTGCCGCCTCGCTGACTGAAACCGGGGTAAAATTCAATATGGAAATCAGTTCAGGCAGCGGCACGCTGCTGACCAGTAAATTGTAATATTCGCGCTTACCGTTGCCCAACTCCACATAACGCTTTTCGGTATCGATCCTTACAACTTTACTGTTAAGCTGCAGATCAAGACCGGGGATTAACGGATCAAGAAAGGCCCTAAACCCACCGCAGCGCGGGTAGAGCATCTCCCGCAGATAGTAAGTCTGCGGTGTTCGATCACTCATCGCCCCCAGGAGCACTTCATCCAGAGAAGGGCAATAAAACCTGTCTCCTACCCATTCTGTGCTCAGTTTTTCAGCACTGACAGTCCAGTACTTTTCTGTATAACGGGCCGGAAAACGGGTAGTAATAACCTCTCCGAATTGCTGAACAAGCCACTGGCGATAATGATTGTGCGTATCGGTTTGTGGCGGTCGTTCCAGGAAAGATTTAATTGCTTCAATCTTATCGGCAACCGGCAGCGGATAAAGATTATTCTGCACCGGGTGCTTCAACCAACGACCCCGATCATAATTGTACGGTTCCGGTTTATGAGTAAGGTAATCGGTTCGCCCGAGCAACGCTCTGAACTGGTCATTACTGCTGAAGGCAAAATGAACCCCATGGTCAAATCGAAAGTCCTCAACGGTGAAATGATCGAGCAACCCACCCCAGCGTTCCCTGGCCTCAAATACTTTAACCTCGTAACCGGCCTGCCCGGCGTGGTAGGCCGCTGCCAACCCGGCAACCCCGGCGCCGATAACCACGATCTCAGCCATCTCGGCTTAACCTCCCGCCCACTTTTTCACTTACTCCTTTTGCCGCTTCGCTGTTAAAAAAAGTGGTAATAGTTAGCAATAGAATCCTGAAATCGAGAAAAAGCGAGTAATCGGTTACGTAATAAAGATCATAGCGCAACTTGTCGTGAGTATTGGTTGCATAATAGCCGGCAACCTGGGCCAACCCCGTTATGCCAGGCTTAACCAGGTGGCGCAACTCGTAATCGGGCATCTGCTCGCTGAACTGCTTAACAAAGTAAGGACGCTCCGGCCGGGGACCGACAATGCTCAACTCACCGCGCAGCACATTATACAGCTGGGGCAATTCATCGATCCTGGTTTTTCTTAAAAAACGGCCCACCGGGGTTACACGGTCATCTTCTTCAGTGGCAAAAACCGGGCCGCTTTCATCTTCGGCTTCAGCAATCATGCTGCGCAGCTTATAAAGCGTAAAAGGGCGGCCAAACAACCCCACCCGCTCCTGGGCAAAAATAGCCGGACCCGGTGAAGTTCTTTTTATAATAACTGCCAGCGGGACCAACACCACCAGAACCGGTATAGCCATTAACAGGGTAACCGAAAGATCCACCAGGCGTTTGAGGAAAAGCTGGGCGAAACTGCGCCGCATGTCGCGGCATTCAATAACCGGCGTATCACGAAGTTGGATCATCGAGGCACGGGTGAGGATAATCTCATAAAGTTCAGGAATAATATATACTTCGCGATCCTGGTTAAAGCTCAGCCGAATAATCCTGCTTTTTAAGCTAAGATCAAGATTGCCGGCAATCATCACCGCATCTACCTCTTCCAGGCTTTGCGAAAGAAAATCCACATCTTCCGGTTCAATCACTTTTGTAACCTTAAATAACCCACGGGGGATTTTTTCCAGTTTCTTTAAGACCAGATCAGCCTCTTCGCCATTGCCGATTAAAAGTAATCGCTTCTGACCCTGTATCCAATATTCAAGACTCCAATGGAGAATACGCCAGCCAAACAACAGCAGTAGCTGGATGAGAGTAGCGACCACAAAAACAGACCGGTGGAAGAAAAATGCCCTGGTCATAAAAGAAAAAAGAATGCTAAAGAGGGCCAGGCCGATCACGCCTGTGAGCAGAGCCCGCAGCACCACCATGAAATCACTACGCTGAGAGGCATAAAGACCCAAGTTGCTGAAAAGCAAAACCGTAAAAACTGCTACTGCTGGTAACAGCAGCAAAAGCGGTCCGACCTGGTATCCCTGGAGTTCGCTTTCAGTAAGCACAAAGCTTAAATAAAGACCTA
This sequence comes from Firmicutes bacterium UBA993, assembly GCA_002292015.1. Lineage (GTDB taxonomy): Bacteria > Bacillota > Dethiobacteria > DTU022 > DTU022 > UBA993. The sequence goes on along the minus strand of DBBD01000051.1, from coordinate 284 downwards.
AATTGACCAGCGCGATATCAACCAGGCCAATCAGCCACTTTGGCAGCGAGATCGATTTATGTAAATAGCCGTTCTTATAGCTGGATATCAAGCTACACCCCACCGCGATTTATTGTATTTTTTGCCTGTTACATATTTCTTCAATTTCCGTTTCAATTCCTGTCGCGCCAGGGCCACTAGATAACCACTAAACCAGGTTAGCAGTATTTCAAGCTGTCATGCCATAACCTTAAACCGATTTGTATTTGCCGTAACCAGGTTTAAAGGGATGGTAACGGCGAAAC
>DBBD01000162.1:701-8969 GCA_002292015.1 Firmicutes bacterium UBA993 | reverse complement strand
AACAAGGCTTAGCGCTGCCATAATCTCCTTTTCATCCGGCGGGCGGTGATAATTATAGATTGTTTTACCCGGCCGTTCGTTATAGTAAGGCCGGTTGCAGCCGGGACAGCCGCTGGTTCTGAACGCTTCGCCCCAGGTAATATTATCCATCGGTTCGCCTCCCGAAAGACCGAACGAAACTAACCTTCCCCGTTCGAAAATTAATGAACCTGCGGTTAAAACTTTCTCTTTTAGCAGATGGAGTGCGGCCTGGACCCGCCGGTACTGATCAAGCGGCGGCGAATCGGCACGCTCAAGCCGCGTTCCCTTTAAGGGGGTAAAAGCAAATAAAGCCAGGGTTACTCCTTCTTTTAACAACTTGTCAGCCAGCATGATCAGTTCTTCTTCGCTTTCACCAAGGCCGCAGATCAAGTGAGTGCTGATCCGGCCAGGCAAACTGCGGGCGCAGCTGATTAAAAGATCCAGTTTCTGATCGAAGGAACCCCCCTTAATCCGGCTGTAAGCCGCAGGCGTGGCGACATCAAGAGCGATCGCGAGCCTCTCAACACCGGCAGCAACAACTGCTTCTGCTTCCTGCCGATTATCGATCCAGGCAGAAAGGGAAAGCGGAAGTGAACAGGTTCTTTTAATCATGCGAACCTGCTCCAGTAACGGCACAATCCCTGCGGCCTGCCTGACCGACTGCATACAGACTCGTTCAACCCCCCTTGAAGCTGCCTCGGTCAAACTTTTCTCAATTTCCGACCAGCTAAATTCCAGCCAGGTGATTCGGCCGAGCGTTTCGCTCTTGCCCGGACCCTGGGTGCAAAAAGCGCAGTTCATCAGACAATGATCTCCGGCCAGCAGGTACGCAGTGGTCGGGTAAACATCCATCAGGTTGGCGCTTAAGCCTAAGCAGGCAGCCGTTCCGGCTGAAAGGCGGATCATAGCGAACAGCACTCCTCAGAAAAACGAATATCAAGCCCCAGTGCCTTTGCTTCGCGGCGGGCTGGTGGCGCCGGCAACACGATCTTGTTAACCCCGGCCTTAAGGGCCAGCAGATCCAGCTCTTCGCGGTAACGGCCGCCCGGCCGCATACAGCCGAGATATAACGGAACCTGCGGAAACATCAGGCGGGCATTGGCCAGCAGGCGGACTGTATCGTTGAGCGGCGGCGGCGCTGCATATTCAAAGGTGGTACCGGCAGTGGGACGAAAAACAATAAAGCTGATCGCCTCCACAGCCTCGGCCTGCAGGCTCTTCAGCAGTTGGTACTCACTTCCGATCAATCCGCTGTTCAGGCCGATACAGATATGGGGGACAACCCTCGTATAGTTTAGCAGGTTCCGGTAAGCCTCCAGGTATTGAGCAGACGTAACCATTAAACCATAAACTACGGCAATGGTTGCGTCGTCGGCCGGCAGGTCGAAAGAGACTACAGTAGCCAGCTCGCCCAGCAGTTTAGCTTCTCTGTAATCGACCAGCCCGGTATGCAGGTTTAACGGACCGCGGCCAGCCAGTTCTTTGATGGCAGCCAGGTTTTCACGCAGCGGCACCCGGCCCTGCCTGGTGCAGCCGCCGGAAACCAGAAAGCTGGACGACCCGCCATTGCCTGCCGCCAGGGCCTCTTCCAGCGTAGCCATCTGCTTTAAATACTTTCCGTCGCAATGACCGCAATCAAGCTCGCAACTGCTCCCGGTTACGCTTACCGCCAAAGTCCGGCTCGGGGTGACAAACTCAACCCGGTCGGAAAAAAATGCACGGCGCACCTGCCAGCTTTTTGCTAAAAGCTGCTTCAGCGGCTCGGTCAGCAGCTCGGTTGTTGAAACTGTCATCTGTCGCTCCTTTAGAAATTATCTTAAAAAAACTAAGAAGATCCACCCCGGCCGCCTGATCTATGTGCAGGGTATTGGTTGGCCGGGTCAGGCAGCCGGAGCGGTTCATTTATTTTTTAGCCGGTTTGTTTTGCCAACTCAAAACAGGGCTGCGGGCGGCGCGCACCTCGTCAAGGCGGCCGACCACGGTGTGGTATGGTCCGCGGGCTACCTTTTCTGCATCCTCATCAATGTCCCGGGCTATCTCTTCCATTGCCCAGACGAAAGCATCCAGGGTCTCTTTGCTTTCTGTTTCAGTTGGCTCCACCATCAGCGCCTCTTCGATAATCAGCGGGAAGTAAACCGTCGGCGGGTGGAATCCGCGATCCAGCAGCGCCTTGGCAATGTCGCCGGCCCCAGCGCCTTTTTTCTTCTCCGGCCGCGCCGATAAAACAAACTCGTGCTTGCAGGTGCGATCGTATGGCAAATGGTAGGTTTTTTTCAGCCGGTTCATTAGATAGTTGGCGTTAAGCACCGCATCTTCGGAAGCCTGCTTTAAACCGTCTCCGCCCAGCATCCGCAGGTAGGTATAAGCTTTGACTACCACGCCGAAGTTACCATAGAAGGCATGCACCTTGCCGATGCTCCGGGAGGAATCATAGTTGAAGTAATATTTATCGCCCTGCCTGTCAACCAGGGGCACCGGCAAATAGGGTACCAGCCGCCCTGTAACCCCTACAGGGCCGCTACCCGGCCCCCCACCGCCATGCGGGGTGGAAAAGGTCTTATGAATATTTAAGTGCACCACATCAAAGCCCATATCGCCCGGGCGGGTGTAACCCATAATCGCGTTCATATTAGCGCCGTCGTAGTAAAGCAGGCCGCCCGCTTCGTGCACCGCTTCGGCCATCTCGACAATCTCCTCTTCGAAAAGGCCGAGTGTGCTGGGGTTAGTCAGCATCAAGGCCGCTATTGTATCGTCAGCGACAGTCTTAAGGGCATCGAGATCCACCAGCCCCCGCTCATCGCAAGGCACCTGGACCACTTCGTATCCGGCCATGCTGACGGTTGCCGGATTTGTGCCGTGCGCTGAAAGGGGAATCAGCACCTTGTTACGCTTATGGTCGTCCCGGTGACGGTGATAAGCCTGGATGATCATCAGCCCGGTCAGTTCGCCGTGGGCTCCGGCAGCCGGCTGCAGGGTAAAGCGCTCCATGCCGGTCAGCGCTTTTAGACCCTGCTCTAAGTTGTAGAGCAGTTCCAGGGCGCCCTGGACTGTTTCTTCCGGTTGGCAGGGGTGCAGGCAGGCAAACCCGGGCAGGGCCGCTGTCTCCTCGTTTACCTTGGGGTTATATTTCATCGTGCAAGAGCCAAGGGGGTAAAACCCGGTATCGACACCATAGTTGCGGGTTGAAAGTTCAGTAAAATGCCTGGTTACTTCCGTTTCGGAAAGCTCAGGCAATTCGGGCGCTGCACTGCGCCGGAGCGGTTCCGGCAATAACTGATCAAGTGGCTTTTCGGGAACATCGCAATCCGGTAAGGAGTAACCCTGCCGGCCGGGGCGGCTGATTTCAAAGATTAAGGCCTTCGGTTTCCTCATTTCCATCCCTCCAGTTCCTGCACCAGGGCATCAATTTCATCTTTGGTTCGCTTCTCCGTAAAAGCCAGGAGTATGGTATTCTGAAACTCCGGGTAGAAGGGGCTGATATCGACCCCGCCTAAGATGTTGTTCGCCAACAATTTACGATTCAGCGCCGCAGGGTCGCCGGGCACCGTTACAGCAAACTCCTTGAAGTTGATCCCGGGGAAAGTTAATTTAAAACCTTTAAGCGCAGTAATTTGTTCGCGGCCATAGGCCGTTTTCCGCAAGCACTGTTCGGCTACTTCGCGTATCCCCCGCGGCCCCATTGTTGCCAGGTAGACAGCGGCAGCGAGCGCGACCAGCGCTTCGTTGGAGCAGATATTTGAAGCCGCCTTTTCACGCCTGATGTGCTGTTCCCTGGTCTGGAAAGTCAGAACAAACCCGCGGTTGCCTTCGCCGTCAATCGTTTCCCCCGCGATGCGGCCGGGCATCTGGCGGATAAACTTCTCGCGGGCAGCCATGATCCCCAAAACCGGGCCGCCGAATGACGCAGGCACGCCTAAACACTGGCCTTCGCCAACAACGATGTCGGCGCCGTACTCAGCCGGGGTTTGCAGCAGCCCCAGCGATAGCGGGTCGACCGATACCAAAAATACAGCCTTCTGAGCATGGATCAGATCAGCCAGGCCGCTCATGTTTTCTACCATGCCAAAGAAATTAGGCTGCTGTAACACCACCGTGGCCACATCATCACCGATCATCGAAGCTAAACTATGGTGGTCAGTGCATCCTTCCCGCAACGGGATCTCCTGCAAGTCAAGGCCGCGGCTATGAAAGTAGTTTTGCAGCACAGCCCGGTAAAAGGGGCTGACCGAACGGGAAACCAGTACCTTCGAACGGCGGGTGGCACCGCAACCCATGATCGCCCCTTCGGCCACGGCCGTGCCGCCGTCATACATCGAGGCATTGGCCACATCCATTCCGGTCAGCTGGCAGATCATCGTCTGGTATTCAAAAATCGCCTGCAGCATACCCTGGCTTACTTCTGGCTGATAGGGGGTATAGGAGGCATAAAACTCGCTGCGCCCGGTTATATGCTTGATAACAGTAGGGATAATGTGATCATAAATCCCTGCGCCCATGAAGGAGACAGCGTTCTGGAAATGCCTGTTTTTCCGGGCCAGGGCGGCCAGGTGCTGAAGCGCCTCCGTCTCGGAGAGCGCCGGGGCCAGGTTGAGATCTCCCTTTAACCTGACTGCGGGCGGAATATCCTTAAACAAATCCTCCACCGAGGCGGCACCGATCTCATCTAACATCGCCCGTCGGTCTTCATTAGTAAGAGGAAGAAAATGCCTACCGCCCATAAATTATTCCTCCTCCTCCTTTATGATAAACTCTTCGTAAGCCGCCTTATCCATCAGGTGGTCAAGCTCGGCCTCGTCGGCGATCCCGACTTTATAGACCCAGCCCTCGCCGTATGGGTCCCGGTTGATTATTTCCGGCTGATCGAACAAAACTTCGTTGATTTCAGTAACCGTCCCAGAAAGAGGTGAATAAAGATCGGCCACTGCTTTAACCGACTCCACCACTGCGACGCTCTTGCCGGCCTCAACTGCAGCACCGACAGCGGGCAGTTCGACAAAGACAATCTCACCAAGCTTATCTTGGGCATAATCACAGAGGCCAACCACGGCCACGCCGCCCTCCTGGCGGACCCATTCGTGCTTTTTGGTATACCTTAAACCATCAATCACCTTGTATGTCATAATTTTTCCCTCCTGTAAAATGGTAATTTGGTAAACTTAGCCCGGTAGGGGCGGTTACGGATTAACACTGCCACTTCATTAACACTGCCGGCTGCCTGGGGCTGCAACAGGGCCATTGCTATAAACTTATCGAGCGTCGGAGAATACGAGCCGCTGCTGATCCAACCTATTTCGCGGCCGCCGGCCTGAACCGGGTAACCTTCGCGCGGCACGCCGCGCTCGATCATTTCAAGGCCATACAGCCTGTGCTCCAAACCGTTTTGTTTCTGCTGCTTAAGCGCTTCCTGCCCGTTAAAGGGCACGGTTTTTTCCAGCGCGACAAAACGCTCCAGCCCGGCATTGAGCGGAGTAATCTTTTTGCTCAATTCGTGCCCGTAGAGAGGCATCGCAGCTTCCAGGCGCAAGACATCACGGGCGCCCAGGCCGGCCGGATGGAGATCTTTTTTTCTGCCCGCATCCCATACCGCGTCCCAAAGTTTTAAAGCATCATCATTAAGACAAAAGATCTCGAAACCATCTTCTCCAGTGTAGCCGGTCCGCGAAACCAGGCAGTTTACACCGGCCACGGCAACATCTTTAGTGAAGTGATAATATTTCATGCCTGAGAGGAACTCGCTGGTTAGCTGCTGTAATATAGCTTCACTCTTCGGCCCCTGCAGGGCAACCTGGGCGTAGTCAGGGGAAAGATTCTTCAGCTTCACTTCACCGGTGAGGTTTTCTTTGAACCAGTCGAAGTCCTTGTCGGTATTGGCTGCATTAACAACCAGAAAAAAACTTTCGCTGTTGACCTTATAGATCAAAATATCATCGACTACCCCGCCGTCAGGATAACATACCAAACTGTAAACTACAGCGCCGTTAGCAGCTTTTGATATATCGTTAGTAACCATTTTCTGCAAAAAGGCCTCCGTATCCTTCCCTTCAACCGAAAATTCGCCCATATGCGAAACATCAAAAATAGCCGCTTTCTTCCGGGTAACGTGAACCTCTTCAACCAGGCCCTTTGAATACTGAACCGGCAGCTGCCACCCGCTGTAATCGACCATTTTACCTTGCAGGACCAAATGCTTTTCATAAAACGGTGTTTTCTTTGCTTCGCTCACCTTCACGACTCCTCCCTTCTTAAAGTAATAAAATAGAAAAGGACAGAGAGAGCCAATTGGCTTAACCCCTGTCCCTGATACCGCTCACGGCGGGATAATCTCAGATTTTTCAGCCCCCTCCGCCGAACCCGATACTTTTGACGACCCCGTCTTCAACTAACACGGGCACTTTGTCCGCCTGGTATTCTTCGCGCGCTTTTTTCCGAGCCTCAAGATCAACGCTTACATTGTGAATCACATATTCAAGCCCTTTTCGATCCAGAACCGAAAGCTGCTTTTCACAGTAAGGACACCCGTCTTTAACATAAATCTCCAGCATTATCGACACCACCTTCCAAAGGATTATTAATAGCAAACACTGCCGGATCTCAACGGCAAATAAGAAAACTTACTAGTTAAAAACTGTTTGGCCGTTAACCTCGGTTTGCAGGGCTTTAAGCGCCTTCTCCACCAGCGCCTTCCGCAGCGCCTTCTCTTCCGTGGAAGGCAGCTCAGGATTGCCTAAAGGATGCGGGATGGCTACTGCCGGTACGATGCGGTTGGCTCCTACAGTAAGTGAGATTGGAACAATCGTGCACATATGCACCACCGGTAAGCCTGCTTTTTCAATTTCTTTAACCATCGCTGCACCGCAGCGAGTACAGGTGCCTCACGTGGAGGTTAGTATGACAGCGTCAACTCCTGAGCTCCTTAAATCAGTGGCAATGGCGGCACCGTATTTTGCGGCGTTGGCTACTGAGGTTCCATTGCCAACCGTTGCATAGTGATACGGGTGCAAACTGCCGACAATACCTTCTTTAACCAACTCCTGCATTACATCAAGCGGTAAAACCCTATCCGGATCCTGGTTGGCATAAACCGGATCATAACCGCCATGGGCTGTCTCATGAGTATCCGGGGTAAGATCGTTAAAGTCTGCCAGGCTGTATTTTCCATATTTTGAAGCGCTTGATGATTCTATGCGATCAGGGTTTCCCTTTGGAACAATTCCCCCGGAAGTTACCAGGGCAACTTTTGCTTTACTCATAGCGGTTACCGGCGCATTGGGAGTAACGCGATCAAAGTCGGGCATCGGCAGCTCTGTGGTATAATGCTTGTCATTGAGCTTGGCGATTAACATCTGTACTGCCCGCTGAGCCCCGTTCTCTTCGGCAAAAACATTCACCCTAATGCCGCGCGGCAGGTAGCCCTCTTGTTCAGGCGCACCGATTTGCGCCCCTCGAACAAGTTTTTGCAGTAAAGCAACCATTGCCGAAATTGCTTCTTTCATGCCCCTCGCCGAATCTTCGGTGCCAATAATATACAAGTTTTTCCGGTAAATCTCTACTCCGGGATTTTCCTTGTACATACCGGTAACTACCGGTAAAGATAGTTCCTCGGTTACTGCCTGTCCGATCATGCCGCATGCCATGCCATATCTGCCGGCATTAAAGGCCGGCCCGGCCACCAGCGCATCGGGATTCTGCTGTTTGATCAGTTCCAGTATCTCCAGCCTGGCCTGATCCAGGTTGTCGCCCACATAGTTATCGCCACAGGCTACGGTAGCAACAACTTCGCCAGCATCCCCCAGAGCTTGTTGCAGCGCCAACCCGGGACCGACGGGGCCGGGCTTTACCAGGGGTTTTGCTCCAGCCATCTCTTCTCCGCCAATTTGTCCAAAAAACTGGTTTAGGTAGTGGACTACCCGCAGCTTCTTTTTTTCAGTCATGATGATCCTCCTCTCCATAGTAATGAAGCGCTCATTAAAAACCTACACCCCTAAGCTTGCTGAAACCCAATTCATTGGTTGAACCGGTTATGGCCTGGATCTCCACCCTTATGCTGCCATCCTGGTTAAGCGCCCCATCGAAGCCACCGGCTATAATTTCAGCTGTTTTAATACTGCCAATAATTTTGGCACAGGCAGGCAGCTCAATAATTTCGTTGGCGTTTCCAACACTGACAACTGCATCGGCCCGGGGATTAGCATCAGCCAACGACTGGGAAGCTCCATCACGCCCTGCATATTCGTCGGTAATCAATAC
>DBBD01000162.1:0-396 GCA_002292015.1 Firmicutes bacterium UBA993 | reverse complement strand
ATATTCGTCGGTAATCAATACTGTTTTAATCCCAAGCTCCTCCAGTTTGCGGCAGTTCATAATTAGATCGGTGTCAGGATTACCAAACCCTTCTTCGGTGATAATTGCGCCTTCTGCCCCAATCATTTTCACCAGATTTGCGGCATAGCTCGATGAGCGATCCTTGTCGGCAAGGGTAACATTTTCATTACTGATTATAACGCCCAGAAAACATAGCTGCTTACCGTGATTCAAAAAGAGCTCTTCGATTACCGGGTTATTCTGGTGATGATAGGTAGTGTTTTTGTCGCAGGCAGAAACGCAGTTACCGCTCACAATTGCGCCATCCATGATTTCAGTCGGGCTGATCAGGCTGGGCAGGATTTTCTTTGCATCAATACCATAGACAAAGGTATC
>DBBD01000116.1 GCA_002292015.1 Firmicutes bacterium UBA993 | reverse complement strand
AGTTTTTCCTGATCGGAAACATACAGAGATTGCTCTGAGTGTTTAGGCAAGATACTGGGGCCGAGGAAAAAGAAATAAGCAATACCGGAGATCAAGAGGGCCAACCCGACAGGAGCCACACTGAAAAGACGGTATGCTTCCAAATCAGCGCCGCGCAGTAGGTCGTTAACCACGATCAGCGAGCTGGAGCCAACCATGCTGATTGATCCCCCCAAAATGGTAGCAAACCCGATCGGCATTACCAGGTTCGCAGCGGGTATTTTACTCTGCCTGGCCAGATTTTTAATGCCCGGAAGAAAAAGAGCGGCTGTACCGACATTCTGGATAAAAGTTGACAGTAAACCTGACGCAAGTGACATTATAAGCACCAGCCTTGAACGGTTTACACCAACTTTTTCCAGCACCAGTTTTGAGTAGTGATCCATCAACCCTGTTTTAGAGATGCCGTAACCGAGGATCATCACAGCGATGATGGCAATGACCGCGCTGCTGGCAAACCCGGAAAATGCATCCTGGGGTGAGATTACTCCGCTCCAGCCGAGAGCCAGGAGACACAACAGCGCGGCAACATCAAGGCGGACAATCTCAAAAACCAGTAAAACGATAGTGACACAAAGGATAACTAATGTTGTGGCAATTGCCTGATCCATCGCAGCTTCACCTTTTTATTTGAGTTGAACTGGCTTGCCCGGGTGCAATAGGGACTTTTGTTAAGTTACAGCAAACAGTTAAGGGTTATCGCGATCAGAGTGTTTTTAATCATTTCTTGTTATTATCATTTATCATAAACCTAGTTTAATACTATCATGTTTCCTTTTTTATAATCAACGGGGGCGGGCCGATTATTCCCGGTTTCTTTTCTTTCCCTACCCGGAATTGTTGCAGAAAATGCGTCCCGATCATAAAAGCTGAACTATTTTAAGGGTTACATTTAGAGAAAACTGCCTGTATAATTAAGCAATAATCAACCAGAGGAGGCTCACTGATGAACAATATTGAAAGAGCGTTGATGCACGGACTATTCATCCACCTGCACCACAATATTGACAAGGCGATCGATTTTGGTGCCTTTAAAGAGCTAAATGAAAAAGTGGGCAGGGAATCAGCGGGAGCTTTGCTGATTGGCCCTGATGCCAACGATGATGCTGCCGTGTTCAAAATGCCCGGAGACAATGGTCTGGTAGTGGCAAAGATGGAGAGTCACTGTTCTCCATGTGTGCCCCGCCCCTATGACAGTGCCGCCACCGGCGCCGGTGGAGCAATGCGCGACGTGGTAGCCATGGGCGGCCGGCCGCTTTTTTTGCTCGACTTCATTGGTACCAGGCCGCTTGACCAGGAGGTAATCGTAGGCCCCTGTGGTTTTTCCGAAAAATGTACTTGCGGCGAATGCGAAATAATGACCAGTGGAGAAAGGGTTAACCTGATGGTCAGGGGTATCAGGGATATGTGCGAAAAGATGGGCGTTTTCGTGATTGGCGGAGGGCTGTCGACCTCTTTTAGCGATGTTGTTCCCGCGGTTGTTGCTTCGGTTATTGGCCGGCTGGTCATTGAAAAACCGCTTACCAAACCGGCTAAAAATGCCGGAGACCGCCTGATCATTCTTGGCACAACCGGTAATGACGGCAACGATACCCTTTACCGGGCCGGGCTTGTCGATGTGATGCGGCCTGCTATAGCTCTTTTTGAAGAAGAACGGGCAACGATGGAAGCTGCTCTGGCCGTAATTGAAACCGGCAAGGTTAATGCCTGTTCCGACTTGGGCGCCGCTGGAATTGGTGCTGCTGTAAGTGAATCGGTTCGCTTTGGCGGTCTTGGCGCTGCAGTCGACTTGGCCTTGGCTCCGGTAAATATAGAAGGACTTACCCCGGAAGAAATTCTGATCTGTGAGACTCAGGCCCGTATGCTATTTCAGGTTGCCCCTTCGGATGTGGAAAAAGTGCTTGCAGTTGCACGCACAAAAGGAGTCAGTGCTGTCGAGATTGGTTCAATCACCTCCGGTAAGGAAGCGGTTTTCAATTACGGCAGCAAAGAAATTGCCCGAATTCCCCACCAGCCACCGGCTGAGCTGTTGGCAGAACATAGATAGCCGCCCGCGCGTTAGGGGGGACAAGCGTTCCGGGGATGGTGAGAATTGTTGACCTAGAATAAATTGCGTTTAGCCGGATTCAGTGGCGCGCTATTCCGGACTGCTTTATTTTTCCCGAAGGAGCTTGCGGAGATATGAAAAAAATTGCGGTAATTACAAGCGGGGGCGATGCTCCGGGCATGAACGCCGCATTACGGGCGGTTGTGCGCAAGGGCATCTACTGCGGTTACCAGGTATGCGGCATCCAACGCGGCTTTACCGGATTGCTTAACGGCAACCCGGTTATCGATTTTGAACTGGGCTCGGTTGCAGATATTATTCAGCGCGGCGGAACCTTTCTTTTAACGGCACGGGCGCCAGAGATGTTTCAGACCGAATTCCAAATCAAAGCGGCTGAGCGGTTAAAAAGTGAAAGCGTTGACAGCCTGGTTGTCATCGGCGGTGAGGGCTCTTTTATGGGTGCTATGACTCTTGAGAAGCAGGGGATCCGGACTGCTTGCATCCCCGGAACTATTGATAACGATATTAATGGCACTGATCAGACAATCGGCTTCGATACGGCGGTTAATACAATCCTTGACGCCATCAACCGACTACGCGATACTGCCACTTCACACGAGAGGGTTTTTCTGTTGGAGGTAATGGGACGACAAACCGGATACCTGGCTCTGACAGCCGGCTTAGCGGGCGGCGCCGAATCGATCGTGGTTCCTGAAATGGACTACGACCTCTCTCAAATCTGCAGCAGGATTATGCAGGGCATAAAACGGCAAAAAACGCACAGCATCATTATCGTTGCCGAGGGTGCCGCCAACATTTATGAAATGAATGAAGCGATTAAAAAGCAAATTGAGGTTGAAACCAGGATTACCGTATTGGGGCATATCCAGCGCGGCGGCAGCCCGAGCGCGGTCGACAGGCTGTTGGGCAGCCGCATGGGCGCTGCAGCGGTAGACTGGCTGGCGGAGGGGAAAAGCGGGTTCTTTACGGCTCTGCGTGGCCAGGAAATTGTGCCTGTAGCGCTAGACGGTTGTTTCGCTGATCGAAAACCGTTTCCGGAAGAGCTCTATCGCCTGGCGATGATTCTTTCGCGTTAATTTTTAGATATCAAAAGGGAATTTGCATTTCTGCTGACCTTCTGACCTTGTCCCTATTTGCACTTAAAAACTATGCTATCGAATACCCAGGGGCTATTATTTTTGTTTTTACTCCTAATAAGGGAATAGCAATGGCAAAACCAGGACACTGGTAATAATTACAATCAGGACAATCGGCAAGCCGTGTTTGATATAATCGCTAAATCGATAGCTGCCGGGACTCATCACCATCAGGTTGGCCGGGTGTGCCACCGGACTGAGGAAAGAGGCGGCAATGACGTAAGCCATGCCTAGCACGTAAGCTTGTGGGGCAATATTTAGGTTGGCAGCGGTGTTGAGCGCAATCGGGGTCATAATTACAGCGGTCGCCGCGCTCGGCATAAACTGATTAATTAGCGTGGTAAAGAACATCAGTCCGACCAGGATAACTGAGGGGCCATAGTTGCCCAGGGTTTGCACCACCAGGCTGCCAAGCCAAGCCGCCGCTCCGCTCTGCTGCATGGCCAGCCCCATTGGCAGCATAGCCGCCATGACGAAAATGGAACGCCATTCGATGGACTGGTAGGCTTCATCCATCGATAGCGCGCCGCCCAGCACCATCAACACGCAACCAGCCAGGGCCGCCAGCGAGATGGGCAGGCCAAACAGGATGGCTGCTAAAACTACCGAGAGCATAATCACGCTGGCCAGCGGCGCCTTCTTGATGCGTGGCGGCTCTTGCATGTCCATTTTCAAGACCACGAAATCGCGTTCACGTGCCAAGTTCTTTAATCGCTCCTGCTCGCCGTAGCATAGCAAGGCATCACCTAGCTGCAATGGAAACTCACCCAGGTTACTGTGATAAGCGCGTTCGCCGCGCCAGATGGCCAGCACCGAAACGCTGAATTTCTCACGAAATCGAATCTCGCGTAGGCTCTTACCCGCCAGGGTGGTCTGCGGCGAGAGCATGACCTCAACAATCTGCACCGGGCCGCTGGTCAAATCATCCAAATCAACCTCGACCCGACGCTCGACTTGTAACGTCCGTAAACCTTTGATGACCTCAATATCCAGCGGCCTGCCGCCAACCACCAGCAAATCGTCAGCCTGCAAACGCATAGATGGGTTGGGCAAATGCCAATCCTGGTTACTACGTGCAATCCATAACACTGCCAGGCCATAGGCTGCCCCCAAGCGAGATTCGGACAGTGTTTTTCTAATAAGCGAAGAATTTTCAGGGATGCGAATTGAGAGCAGGCGGTCATCGAGTTGGTAAGAGGCAATATCTTTTAAGGTCAGGCGGCGATAGAACGGCAGGCTGCCCAGGCTCTCAATATTCTCAAGCGGGCCTTGTACCAGCAGAAAATCGCCAGGGTTGAGGGTGATGTCCTGCAAATTGGTGCGGCGAACCATTTCACCTTTGCGTATCGCCAGCACGTTGACGTCATGCTGCTGACGAAAACCGATTTCTGCCAGGGTTTTAGAGACAAATGGCGAATCTTCCATGACGCAAAATTCAGCCATGCCAACGCTGCCACTTACCAGCCGTTTGATGGCCGGTGTGTCTTCTTCAATACTAAACAGAGGACTTTGGCTGACCTCGTCGATGCGTTCAAGCCGCCCGAGCACCAGCAGACGGTCGCCGCTTTCCAAAACAGTATTCGGATCGGCGTTCAGGCTGTGTCCTGTTTTGCGCTGGATGCTCAAAATATTCAGGCCCAGGATGCGTCCGATACGACTTTCGATAAGCGTCTTGCCAATCAACGGGCTGTCCGGCGGCAGAATGAGCATCGCCAGACGTTCCTGCAGCCCATAGTGAAGCGAATCGCTAGGATCGTCTGCTGAGAGCGCTTGGGGCGTCTGGCGCACTGGCAGGAAGCGGCGGCCTATCAAGGTCGTGTAGATCACGCTAAAAAACAAAATCACCAGCCCACCAGGAGCGAAGTCGAAAATCCCTAGCGGAACGTAGCCGGCTTCACGCATCACGTCACGCACAATCAGATTGCTGGAAGTGCCAATTAGCAGGATGAGGCCACCCAGCAGTGAGCCGTATGCCATCGGCAATAGCAGGCGCGATGGCGGGCGCTTGGTGCGGCGTGAAATCTCCAGCGTAATCGGCAAGAACATTGCCGCCACCCCGACATTGTTCATAAACGACGAGAGAATCGCAGCCACCGTCATTAGCAGGGCTATCAGGCGTGCTTCACTCTCGCGCGCAAACTTCAACAACTGCGCCCCAAACAGGCTGGCAGCCCCCGTGCGCGTCAGTCCTGCGGAGAGAATGTACATCGCAAGAACGGTTATCACCGCGGCGTTGCCAAAACCAGCCAGGGCTTGTGAGGGATCAACCAATCCGCTAAGGCCCAACACTAGTAAAACCAACAGGGCGGTAATGTCCATGCGGAAAATACCGGTGATAAAAAGCAGGATGGCAATAACCAGGATTAAAAGTACGAGAATGATTTCTGGGGTCATGCAGACTCCTTCTTACGGAAAGATTTTAAGATTATGACAGAAATTTGTCAATATAGAACTTGGTATATATGCGTGTGAGTCTGCCGATGTCACAGGACAAGCAAGCAAGTCTTCAAAAATATTAAAGTGTCAGTAGGTGAGAATTGCATTTTTTCAAGAGCACAAACACGAATCACCATACACAGCAGAACTTGCACGACATTTGATGTTGCGTATTCTCACTTGGAACGAGTATATCAGAATATCTGCAGTTATTAATATCAGATAGAAATTTGCTTTCCTGCCGACCTTATATTACAACGCTATCCTGCAGGATGTCAATTAGGCGACCCGGCCCCCTTAAGGCAGCCGACTGTTTTGTGATGTATTCAGTGGTCAGATTATTAAACTATGAAGCTGCGAGCTTTTGGTTGGTTATCATAGTGAACCCGACTATTAAAAAGGAAATGCATGATAGGAGGTTAGTGGCCCTCGAAGAATGCAACCTGGCGGCGGTTGCTATATAATGCAATAAAGCTGATCAGGCATGCATTGATCTGCGCTTAGAGGAGGAAAGCCGCAGTTGCGCACTACGAATCATAAGCTGTTTTTTCAAGATGCAAGAAATATGGAACAAGTTGAAGATCAGAGCATTGACCTAATCGTCACTTCACCTCCCTATCCGATGATCGCAATGTGGGATGAACAATTTTTCTGCATGGACCCCGCTATAAAAAGTAATATCGACTGCGGAGACTACAACAGCGCATTTGAAGCGATGCACCTGATCCTTGACGGGGTCTGGCACGAGCTGTGGCGGGTGATGAAAGAAGGGGCTTTTGCCTGTATCAATATTGGCGATGCGACCAGAACTATAAACAACAAGTTTCAGCTTTTTGCCAACCATGCCAGGATTCAAAGAAAGTTTTTTGAGCTTAAATTTGACACCCTGCCGTTTATTCTCTGGCGCAAGCAGACCAACGCCCCCAACAAGTTTATGGGTTCCGGAATGCTGCCTGCCGGGGCCTATGTAACTTTGGAACATGAGTATATTTTGATCTTCAGGAAGGGCAATAAACGGGCGTTTAAAACTGCCGAGAGTAAATTGAGGCGGATGCAGAGCGGTTATTTCTGGGAAGAACGCAATACCTGGTTTTCTGACCTCTGGGATTTTAAAGGGGTAAGGCAGGACACAAACAACAAAGAATTGCGGAATCGCAGCGCAGCTTTTCCTTTTATCCTGCCCTTTCGTTTAATTAATATGTACTCTTTAATCGGGGATAAGGTACTTGATCCGTTTATGGGAACCGGCACAACATTGCTGGCGGCAATGGCGGCTGGAAGAAATAGTGTTGGTTACGATTTGGATGAAAGTTTTGCCCGTGCACTGCAGGCTCAGGCCATGAATAATTTAGCTGATATGCAAAAAGTTAATGCTGACAGGATAAAAAACCACCTGGCTTTTATCCAAACCTGCAAGGCCGGAAATAAAGAGTTAAAATATTACAATTCATATTTTGGATTTCCCGTGATGACTGCCCAGGAAAAAGAACTGCAGCTTGTTTTTGCCAGGCAGGTGGAAAAAGGCGAAAATCACATTTTTAGGACATCATATTTTGACGATCGTTTTGTTAAATCAATCTCCCCTGAAAACCTATCCCCGGATCGCTTCGACTCGGAAGGGGCCTTATATATTAGCCCGGCCGCCCGCGATCTTATCCCGCAGTAAAACCTTGCCGGCTTCGCTTCTTAATGAAAAAGGTTCGGCAGAAAGAGAGCGATCTGCGGAAATATAAAAAGCGCTATGATACAGGCGATAATTGCCAGTAGATACCAAGTGACGCCCCGGAATATTTCCATAACCGGGGTTTTGTTATCCACTCCGGCAACAACGTATACGTTGGCCCCAACAGGAGGAGTGATCACCCCCATGCCAAGAGCCAGGACGATTATCACGCCGAACCAGATCGGGTCATAGCCAAGTTCCATAGCCACGGGATAAAAAATTGGCACAGTCAGCAATATCAAGGCAAGAGCGTCGATAAAACAGCCCAGAATCAGGTAGATAACCAGGACGATAGCCATAATTGCCACAGGAGCCAACGGCAATTCGACTGCCCACCTGGCCAACCCTCCCGGGAGTCCGGTTAGCGCCAGGAACCTTCCGTAGATCGATGCAGCAGCAACGAGAAACATGATCATGGCTGAAATGCGCACCGAATCGGATAAGGAGTTAAGAAACCCTTTCCAGCTTAACTGCTTTCTGATGAGAGCCACCACCAGTGTTGAAAACGCCCCGACCGCCCCTGCTTCAGTAGGGGTAAAATAGCCGGCAAAAAGACCGCCCATCACTACTATAAAGATGAATAGAACTTCAATTCCCTCGCTCAAAAGCGCTTTTATTTTCTGCGCCCACGGAACCCGTGGCCCGGCAGGAGCCAGGGCGGGATTTTTTACTGCCTGCAGGTAAGCAGTCAACATAAACAGCACCATTAACAGAATGCCGGGGAAGATGCCGGAAAGGAAAAGCTTGCGTATCGACTCCTGGGCAGATATTCCGTAAAGAATAAAAATAACACTGGGCGGAATCATTACACCCAGAATTGCGGCGGAAGCAACTGTCGCAGTAGAAAACGAACGGTTGTAGTTATACTTTTTCATCTCAGGCAGGGCGACTGAGCTCATGGTTGCTGCCGTTGCCGTAGTGGAGCCACAAATTGCGCCAAAGGCAGCGCAGGCTGCAATCGTGGCCAGCGCCAGGCCGGCTTTTAAGCTGCCGACAACCTTGTAGGTAGCAGCGTAGATACGCGAACTGATTCCTGAATAAAAAGCTATGTAACCCATCCAGACGAACAGCGGGATGACAATCAGCGAGTATGAAGCAAAAGTATTGTAGATAGTCTGCGAAGCGACGGAATACATGGCAGCAGGACTACGCAAGACGGTAAAACCGGCCATGCCTACAACGAGCATCACATAGGCAACCGGCATGCGTAAAAACAGCAGGATAAAAATTATGGGAATTGAAAGAAGGCCTACTTGAATGGAGGTCATCTGCTTGCGCCTCCTTTCAGGGCCAGGTTAAGTGCTTTGACTAAATCGAGAAGAAGAACCAGGGCTAACATTATAAAACCGAAAGAAACGATAAAAATTGCAGGCGCCAGCGGTATTTTCAGGTGTCCGGTTACAAAGCCCTTCTCCATCATGCTAATCGCGAAAAAGAAAAGTTCTCGTGCCAATATAAGGGAAAAGAAAAGCGAGATACCGGTGATCAGTAGATCCACTATGCCTTGAATGCGTAGCGGAAACCTATCTACCAAGACGCCGACCATTATGTGACCTTTTGTCATTGCGGTGTAAGCTACTCCAAGCGCCAGCAAAATGGCGCCAGTCATTTCAACTATTTCCACGGTTCCGCCTAAGGGTTTCCAGAGGATACGCAGGATTATGTTGGCTACAATTATCGACATTGCCAACACCATGGCTACTTGGGCTGCCTGGGCTGTCCTAAAGGTTAGTTTGTGCACAAATCTCTCAAAAAGCATGATCACTGTTCTATATCCTCCGTCGAATACATTTACGGTTTAATAAAGATCTGCCGGGGGCTGTCATGTAAGGCTTTAACTTCAGCCGAGGATGGCAGCCCCGATCGCTCAATAGATCAATTATTTGCCGTAGTTGCCAAATTCTGCAGAAAATCTGGCATCAAGCTCTCTTACCATGTCAATGATCTCCTGGCCCGGAAGGCCCATTGCATCTGCCTTGGTGACCCATTCCTCCATGATCGGATCGATTAGATCAACCCAACGCTGATATTCGGCCGGATCAAGATCGATTACCTCGTGCCCAAACTCACTGACAGCATATTCACGGCCGGCGACTGTTTGGTCTGTCCGCAATTTTCCGTACTCAACCACGTACTTTTCATTTACTTCGTTGAAGATCTGCTGGACAGAGGGAGGCAGTGAGTTCCAGGTGTCTAAGTTCATGATTTTCATAAAAACTATATTATAAGTTGGTGGACAGTTGGTGATATAGCTGGTTACTTCGGCCAGCTTGAAGCCTTTTAAGACGTCGGTCGGAGCAAGCAGCCCATTTACAACATTTGTTTCCAGGTTTTCGTAGGAGGCACTCATGCCAAAGGAAACCGGGTTTGCTCCAAGGGCGGCTACCCAGGGTATGGTGCCTCCTACAGCCCGGATATTCATACCGGCAAGGTCTTCCATTGATCTCACCGGTGTTCTGGTCATCAAAGCACCGGGGCCGGTAGCCCAAAAGTGCATGACTTTCACCGCAGCATACTCTTCCTGTAGTATTGCGGATTGTTTCCAGGCTTCGTGTATAGTTAAGGAAGAAACCAGGGCATTATCGTTATTATAACCAGGCAGCTCAAAAGCTTCAGTAATCGGGAAAAGACCGGGGGTGTAAGCCGGGCAGGTCGAAGCCAAATCGGCAACCCCCTGGGCTGTCCCTTCAAATAACTCCGGCATTGAAAGCAGGGCTTGTGCATAATGCCATTCAAAATCAACCTGGTGGGGAGTTTCATCAGCAACGCGTCGGGAGATCTCTTCGGCCCAGGCATGATGTCCTTCAGTGACCTGAGTATCGCCCGCCGGCCAAAAAGTGGCAAACTGCAGAGTAAACTGCTGTGGGGTCTCTTCAGAAACCGGTGTAGATTCGTCATCAGCTGCTGGTGCGGTCGGTGTTCCGCAGCCGCTGGTCATGGTGACAAAAAGCAGAGAACAGATAATAGCCGGTACTATGATTTTATTTTTCATAATTGACTCCTCCTAACTCTTGTTATTACAGAATTTGGTCATTTATAAATATTTTTTTGGGATGATGAAAATCGGCACACAAAATGATCCAACAGCATCTCCTCCAGTCAAATATTTAATTGGCGACTGGGTAAAAAAATACTCCCTCAGGGAGCGCTTAAATAAAAAATAAGCCGACCTTGCGGCCGGTAACTATTTTTCACTTACCCTGCCGTTCTACCATTCTACGCTTGTTCTATTTCGGTAATTTACTTAAAAATCCTTCCTGTTAAAAAATATTTTTAAAGTCATCAGCCCTGTTATCTTTGACAATTGGAATAAGAGCCTCTTGTCTAGAGGGTTCGTTTATCAACTACCCGCTGGGCCTTTCCTTCGCTGCGTGGTATGCTTTTAGGCTCAACCAGCTTTATGTCTGCCGTAACTCCAAGCATATTAT
>DBBD01000024.1 GCA_002292015.1 Firmicutes bacterium UBA993 | reverse complement strand
TCGCCCTTTTGCTTTATATTTTATCATATGGTCCGCTTTTGAATACTAGTTTTCGCCAAACCATAATGGATTCAATGATTATCTTTATCTGTATCGGCGGCATTATGGAAATTATTAAGTTTATAGTGCCATACGAGCATGGGCCGGTTGGAGTTATCGGTACCCTTTTTAGTGTAGGGATTATGTCTGTTGCCAATTTCGGCATCGGCGTCCTCGTCGCCAGCACTATTATCGGTATTTACTATATGATCAGTGAGGAGGTTTAACGCTTGAATCTTCAAATTATGTTGCTTAACTTTCCTTACTTAGTTTCAATCTTTTCATTTTGTATGGGCACTCTGATCGTCCTAACACAACCAAACCTGATAAAAAAAGTTATCGGAGTTAATATTATGCAATCAGCAATTTTCCTTTTTTATATTATCGTAGGTGACGTTCAAGAGGGAATTCCGCCTATTTACGATCCCACCCTGCCCGATGCGATCTACGTCAATCCATTGCCTTCCTGTTTGATGCTTACCGGGATCGTCGTCGGATTCAGCATTACAGCATTCGCCCTAGCTTTAATTGTTAAACTCTATCTCTATTATGGAACAATATCTTCACCAAACTTTATGAAAATGAAATAGGAGTGTCCGGCGTATGGATGAATTTGTTCAAAGATTACCCTTCCTTTGTGTCATCAGCATCTTAACCGCTTCGTTCTGTCTACCGGTACTGGCCAGGTGGAAAAAAGAATTCTGTGCGCCTCTGACCGCCCTGGTCAGCGGTTTAGTATTTGTAGCTTCTTTCTTTATCGCCCATTATGTAATGCGAGGCAACATCATCCGCTACGGGGTTTCCGGCTGGGCACCTCCCTGGGGGATTGAGATTGTCGTTGACCCGGTTACAAGCTTGATGATTATGTTGCTCTCGGGATCCTGTTTCATCATTTGTATATATAGCTTCGCCTCTGTTAAGCATGAGCTTGAGAGGATTGTTACCGGCTGGTATTATGCTGCATATTTGCTTTGCCTGGCAGGGATGATCGGCCTAGTGATTTCCAACGATATCTTTAATATGTATGTGTTTATTGAAGTAACCGGGATCAGCGCCGTAGCGCTGGTCGCAAGTAAAGGTACCCGCCAAGCTACCGAAGCAGCTTTAAAATATCTACTTCTGGCAACCATCGGTTCAGGGTTTATTCTTTTTGGCATAGGTTTTATCTACATGATTACCGGCAACTTGAATATTACTTTCATTGCTATGGAGCTGGATCCGGTAAAAGACAATTATCCCATAGCAATCTGGACCACAATCAGTTTTTTGATAGTCGGTTTAGGAGTAAAGTCCGCGTTTTTCCCTCTGCACCTCTGGCTACCGGATGCCCATTCTTCGGCGCCTTCTTCATCGAGTGCCATTCTTTCTGCCTTGGTAGTAAAGGTCTATATTATAGCCTTTATAAAAATACTTTTTATTGCCTTCGGCCTGGAAATATTTCACGAAACTTTCATTCGCCAACTAATTATACTGCTTGCGGTTATGGCCATGCTGGTGGGTTCAATGTTCGCTTTTGTACAGATCGAACTTAAAAGACGGTTGGCGTACTCAACCGTTGCCCAAATTGGCTATATTTACCTCGGCATCGGCTTGGGCACTCCCTGGGGGCTGGCTGCCGGGTTGCTCCATATATTGGTTCATGCCCTCATGAAGGCCTGTCTTTTTCTTTGTGCCGGCGCAATCTATTATCAAACCGGCCGCAAGATGGTTAATGAATTTTCTGGGATGGGCTATAAAATGCCTATTACCATGGGTGCGTTTACCGTAGCAGCGTTTTCCATGGTTGGCATTCCGCTGTTTGGAGGATTTATCAGCAAGTACGGCCTGGCACTGGGTAGTCTTGAGGCTAACTTGTCAACTCTAATACTGGTAATCATTTTGAGTGGGTTGCTTAATGCAACTTACTATTTTCCGATTATCGGCCAGGCATATTTTGCACTAGACAACCCTTCAGAGACCCACGCTGGTAGTGGACACCATGCACCGAAGAAATTTCAACGCGACCAAATTCCTCTCAGCATGCTGGCGCCAATTATCATTTTTGCTTTGGGGATCATTTACCTGGGAATCTTCCCTGGCACTGTCCTGAATTTCATAAATCAGACTGTTGCCGTACTGCTTTAGGCTTGCGAAATGATGCTTGGAGGTGGGTGAATTGTTTCCCAGAATGAGAAGCGACCTGTTTGGGACATTGCTGATTTTTTCATTGCTGTTAGCTTTCTGGCTCTTAATTTCAGCCAGCATCCACTGGCAGCACGTCTTGGTAGGGGTAATTTTTTGTCTTATCCTTACCGCATTCTGGACCAACCTGACCATTGCTGATGATGCTAAAACCGGGTTTAACCTGAAACAGCTTTTTATGTTGATCAAATATTTCTTTTTTTTGGGTGTTGACATCATTATCGCTAACATTGGCGTTGCCATTATTGTACTTAATCCCAAGATGCCAATTTCTCCGGGTATTATAATAATGCGCTGTGATCTTGAACGAAGCTTGTTAAGGGCTTTATATGCGAACTCGATCACCCTAACCCCCGGTACTATTACGGTTGAGCTGGAGGATAACCTATTGATAGTCCATGCCTTAACCGAAGATGTTGCTCATGGGTTGGAGGACTGGGCTTTGTACCGCAGACTGATGGAAGTAGAGGGATTATATAAAAATGGTTGAAATCGCACTTTATGCTGTAGTTGTTGGGCTTATCGTCATTTCCCTGCTCTCAATAGCCCGAGCTTTTAGCGGGCCAACGGTTCTGGACAGGTTAGTGGCGATGAATATGATAACCACTAATGTTATACTGACGGTTTTGATTTTTGCTTATCTTGATAATAGTTATTTCTACATTGACGTCGCTTTTGTTTTTGTGCTCGGAACTTTTATCGGAACGCTTTGCATCCTTAAACTACTGCGCGAAGGTTTTATTCTGTAGAAGGACGGCACAAAAAAATGAGTAGAGGTGTTTTAATATGACAATTGTTCAACAAGCGATTCCGTATATCGCTCTCTTTTTCATCTTTGGCGGTTTCTTTTTTCTGCTGGTCGGTGTAGTGGGCTTGCTCCGCCTTCCTGATGTCTATACCCGGATGCATGCTATGGGAAAATGCGACACGTTGGGAACCGGTATGATGTTGATTGGGCTGATGCTGCTTTTTGCCAACATTACTAATATTACCAAACTACTGTTAATCGCTGCGATGATTGCTACAATTAATCCTGTGATTACTCACCTGATTGCCAAGACTGCTTATAACAGGGGCACCCCGATGGTCGAGGGTAGTTTTTTAATTAATGACTACGTCGCTTCCCGGCGGCATAGGAGAAGACAACCTTTGGTTACGGTGCGCGAGAAGGGCGGGGATAACGGGTGATCACTGATATTTTAATATTTATGCTGTTGATAATCTTAGTTGCATGTACTTTTTCGATCTTTATCTTCAAGGATTTGCTCTATGTCGTGATCATCTTTGGAGCATTCAGCATGGTAATGTCCCTGATTTGGCTGCAGCTAAATGCGCCTGATCTGGCTATAACAGAAGCGGCTGTTGGCATTGGGATGACAGTACTATTGGTAACCGTAGTTACCAAAGTTGGGAGGCGACCGCAGTGAAAAGCCTGCCCCATGTATTGTTTTACGTGGTGTCAGTTGTTCTGGTTGGGCTGATCTTCTTCATATTATTGCTTGCAGTTTCCGAAATGCTGGTCCACGGCAACATAGGTGACCCAACTGGTGACTATGTCTATAAACGTTATGTCTATAGAGGCACTGAGGAATGTGGTGGTTTGAATCTAGTGAGCAATATTTTGATCGACTACCGCGGCTACGATACATTGCTTGAGTCAACGGTTTTATTTGCTGCCGTTGTATCAATTATGCTGGTTTGGGGCACGAGAAGCACCGGTCAGAAAGAAAAAGAAAAAGAAGTTGATCACTAAACAGGCTTTCAAGAGCACTGCCAGAGTTAGCCAACTTTTTCTCCAGGGTCCGGGTGATGTGCTTGTCTAGCTCGGAAGAATGAGCGACTAAGAAGCGGTAACTTTCGCCTTTGATGCTGCCGGAAAATTCCCGGCAGCGGTAGGTTGCGGCATTTTTGAGACCTGAGAAACACCCGAGCTCGGCAAAGAGGATTAATATTAACCCCAAAACCCCTAGTTTTTTGGTGCGCCCGGCAGGATTTGAACCTGCGACCTCCTGATTCGTAGTCAGTTACTCTATCCGGACTGAGCTACGGGCGCATGTGGCGGAGAGAGAGGGATTCGAACCCTCGAAGCAGGCTTTTACCCACTTAATCGCTTAGCAGGCGACCGCCTTCGACCTCTCGGCCATCTCTCCTCATATTTGCATCTAGTGGCGGAGGGGGTGGGATTCGAACCCACGGCCCTTTCGGGTCACTAGTTTTCAAGACTAGCTCCTTAAACCGCTCGGACACCCCTCCTCGGAAGGCATATTGGGCATGTTCAAGTATAGCAAAGGAAAAATATCATGTCAATTACGTGTTGCAGCTGCTGTTGCAGCTGCAGTTATTCTATCCCTACCACCAAAGTACGGGCGCAGCACTTCCGGAATCACCACGCTACCGTCTTCCTGCTGGAAGTTCTCAAGAATTGCCGCTACCGTGCGGCCAACTGCTACCCCCGATCCATTAAGGGTATGAACAAACTGAGTTTTTTTGCCCTGCTCCGGACGGTAACGAATCCCGGCTCGTCGGGCCTGAAAATCGGTAAAGTTGCTGCAGGAGGAAATTTCACGGTAGGTATTGTAGGCCGGCAACCAGACTTCGAGATCATATTTTTTAGCCGGGGCGAAACCCAGATCACCGCTGCACATTAGCATAACCCGGTAGGGTAGCCCCAGCAGCTGCAAAACTTTTTCGGCATTATTGGTTAGTTTCTCTAATTCTTCGAAGGAATCTTCCTGTTTAACAAATTTGACCAGCTCAACCTTATTAAACTGGTGTTGACGAATCAGGCCGCGGGTATCGCGACCGTGGGCGCCGGCTTCAGCACGGAAGCAGGCGCTGTAGGCGGCATAGTATAGGGGAAGCTGTTCTGCTTCCAAGATCTCGTCCCGATGCAGGTTGGTTACCGGTACCTCGGCAGTGGGAATCAGGTAGTAGTCGGTACCCTCAACGCGAAAGGCATCCTCGGCAAATTTTGGCAGTTGGCCGGTGCCGGTCATGCTGGCGGCATTAACTAAAAAGGGCGGAAAGACTTCCCGGTAACCGTGCCCTGTGGTATGCAGGTCCAGCATAAATGAGATCAGCGCCCGTTCCAGCCTGGCACCGTCTCCATAATAAAGAGCAAAACGGCTGCCGGTAATTTTCCCGGCGCGGTGGAAATCAATTATGCCTAAGTTGGCACCGACATCCCAGTGCGCCAGCGGTTCAAAACCAAACTGCGGCTGATCGCCCCAACGGCGCACCTCGACATTGTCTTCTTCTTCTTTACCACGCGGCACAGTATCATCCGGAATGTTGGGCAAACCGAGAAGCAGCAGCTCCATCTCGCCGTCTACCCGACGTAGTTTTTCATCAAGTTCTTTGATGCGGGATGAAACATCGCGCATCTCGTCTTTTTTCTGCTGTGCAACAGCGCTGTCGGCACCCGCTTTTCCGATTTCCCTGGAAACACGGTTACGGATCTGCTTCAGTTCTTCAGTTTCCTTCAGCAGATCCCGTCTCACGATATCGCGGCTTAAGATTCCGTCAAGATCGCCGGTTTCACCCTTATCGATCATGGCCTGCCTCACGGTTTCCGGGTTTTCACGGACAAATTTGAGGTCTAGCACTTAAAATTTCCCCCTCACTCCAACCCTCTTCTTAGGGAAGTGAAAACTGTTTTGCTTCTGCGCCCGCTTCCGCCGCTTAAGAAAAGGGGATCTTTTCTTCAATTACATCTCGTGCGGCGCTTCAATACCGAGAAGGGCCAAACCGTTGGCGATAACCTGCCTGGTTGCCCCGATTAAAAGCAGTCTGCCCCGCTGTAGTTCGCCTGTGCTGCTTAAAACAGGGCAGTTATGGTAAAAGCGGTTGAATTCACGGGCCACATCAACAAGGTAGCGGGCGATAATTGAAGGGCGGTATACTTCTGCCGCTGCAACAATTTTTTCCGGCAAAATAGCCAGGGTTTTGATGAGCATGATTTCTTCTTCTTTTATCAACAACGAAGCAGCCTGGTCGTTCCAGTTCCCGCAATCCGGCCCAGCTTTCCTGAGAATACTGCAGATCCGGGCATGGGCATATTGGATGTAGGCAGCAGTTTCCCCTGAGAAGTCGAGGACTTTTTCCCAGTCAAACTCGATATTTTTTATCCGATCGTTGCTAAGATCGCCGAAACGAACCGCGCCCAGACCAACCGCCAGTGCAGCTCTCTCCTTGTCGGCCAGATCGGGATTTTTCTCTTCGATTATGTCCCGGGCCATGTCGATGGAACGCTTCAAAACCTCCTCCAGCAAAACAATCTTACCAGCGCGGGTTGACATACGCCCTTCTTTAAAGCGAATTAGGCCAAATGGCACATGAACACAATCCTTTGCCCATTTAAAACCCAAAAGTTCCAATACTTTAAAGAGTTGTTGGAAATGAAGTGTCTGTTCGGCTCCGACAACATATAAGGATAGGGCAAAATCAAAAGTGTTTTTTCTGTATATCGCAGCCGCCAGATCACGGGTGATATAGAGTGTAGCCCCATCTTTTTTGCGCAACATTACCGGGGGCAGACCGTGTGGTTCGAGGTCAACAATCAGGGCGCCTTCGCTCTCCTCGGCTATGCCCTTTTCCAGCACTAACTCAATCACATCGTCCAACATTTTGTTATAGTGGCTTTCGCCATGGTAATGCTCAAACTCAATCCCCAGCAGCTGGTAAATCAGGGCGTAGTTCTCAAGACTAAGGCGACGGAAGCGATTCCAGTAGTCTACCGCTTCGCAGTTTTCCTCCTCCAGTTTTTTAAACCATAACCTTGCTTCATCTTCAAGGGACGAATCTTCTTCCGCGCACTGATGGAACTTGACATAGAGCCGGTAGAGATAATCGACTGGATCAGCCTCCAGTTGATCTTCATCCCCCCATCTTTTATAGGCGACGATCAGCTTGCCAAACTGGGTACCCCAGTCGCCAAGGTGGTTAACCCCGATACTGCTGTAACCGAGAGCCCGGAAAATAAGATAGAGTGCATGCCCGATAACAGTCGAGCGAATATGACCGATTCCAAAGGGTTTAGCGATGTTCGGCGATGAATAATCGATCGTTACGTTGCGCCCTTTCCCGATAGCGCAGTGACCGTATTTTTCGCCCTCTTTCCAGACCTCGCGCAGCACTTCGCGCCCGTAAGCTTCCGGTGCGATAAAAAAGTTTAGGTATGGACCGCCTGCTGTAACTCTACCCCAGTAAACACCTTTTTGAGCTGTCAGCCCGGCTGCCAACTCATCAGCAATCAGGGCCGGCGCTTTTTTATAGGTTTTTGCAAGCGTAAAACAAGGAAAAGCAAGGTCGCCAAAATTGGGGTCTGGTGGAATTTCCAGCAGATCTTCGATCACAGCCGGTTCAAGTGGCAGACAGGAGGAGAGGAGGAGGCTGATTTCTTCTTTAAGCTTCTGCATATCTTTCTCCTTGGCGCGTTTTCACTCATTTTAGCTTAAAGAAGGGCAGATGACAATTATCCAAGGTAAGAGTATTTAAGGCGAGAATGATTATATTATTCGGGATTGATGTAACTGTTCTGATGGTAAATACGACTCAGGGCCGGGTAACCGGCTGGTGGCATCCAGGGTTCACCGTTTACCAGAATTTCAATCTTTTGAACACGACTGTTTCTGAACGCTGTCAGGAAGAGAGCATCAAGGAAAAGTGTGACCTGCAGGATCTCATTTTCTCCCGCTTCTTCAATAAATATTTCTTTGAAGTAGCGATTAAAGTTTACCTGCAGCTGCTCGCCAGTAGCCCTCAGCTCCGTAACCGCTAAAGCAGGAGGAATGAACGGTAGGGTTGAGCGGGATAGTCGTATAACCTGCTCAAGCAGTTCTTTCAGATCCGCATCGGTCATTTCGCTGTCAGCCATCTCCTGAGTAGCCAGATAGTAACGATTGCCGCTGAAAGTGGGGACAAAAAGCGGTTTCTGCCATTGGTGCGCTTTTACCGGTTGATCCAGTTTCAATGTACCAAATTGCTCAATTGGTTCTCCGCCACTGGATAAAATAATCTCTTTCACACCCGGGCTAGCGCTTACCGTATAAAGCAGTGATTTGTAGGCATTAAGGCTTTGCACCTCACCTTCAATTGCCAATAAATCAGGAGACAGTTCCAGGATAAGCCTACCTGTGGACGGCTCATAATCAGCAATAATCCATGCTTTTTTATCGGGAATAGTCCGATATAGGGCGCTGCCCCTGGCCGGTCCACGCACCAGTTCATCAAGAGCTGCCTGTAGTGGATTGTCAGTCATGCTTACAGAACGGCTTACTGGCACCAGGTTTCCGCTTTCATCGGTAAAAAATAGAGTAACCTTAGTTTCACCGGCTATAGTCCCGACAGAAACAGGGCTATAGATCGGCACAGCAGAAACTCCGTTCCCGTTAAGTGTTATCATTGCCTTTAAATCGACCAGATTAATATAGCCATCATCGCCGCCGATCACGATCAACGTCGGGTGTCCCGTTACCAGCAGGTGTTCTACCCGCATCGCGACTTCCCAATTGCTAACTTCCAACCCTACATGATCAAAAATTCTCATCTGCGTGTAATCTTCCTTGTAATGCCGCCAAGAGCTGGTAACGATATGCCTGCCGTCTGCGGTAAAATCGAAAAGGGTTCCGTCTCCAATATTTTTCGTCCAGAGCAAATCTTCGGCCAGATCAAAGTAGAAAAAGTTATCGCCGCCATCTTTCTGGCTGCCGTTGACTAAAATTCGGTTGTAGTTCTGAGGGTTAAAAAGCACTGTTTGCGGTTCTGTGGGCAAACTGGTCCTCCATAACTCGTAGCCCAGGGCATCATAAGTGATCAGGCGGCTTCCCTGTACGGCGGCGATCCGGCTACCATGCCTTGATATGGCGGCCAGCTTCTCATTATCCTTTACCCAAAGCTCCCGGCCATCAAGGCCGACTGCATAGATCTTGGGCACCCCCCCCTGTTCAAGGGCGGTGTAGTAGAGATTGGTCTGTTCCAAGTATTCGCTTGAGAGGAAAATATTAATTACTTTACCTGTCTCAATCGTCCATTGCAGTTCCCCTGACTGACTGTATAGCTCTATATACTGGTAACCCTGTGCCTCATTCGATCTAGCGGCAGCAATCCAGGCCCCGTTGGGGGAAATCGCTATGAGATCAACCGGATCGCCTTCATCGTCCCAGGAAAAGCTCTGATCGGTTGCTGTAAAGTGTAGCCTACCGCCGGCAGTGCCAACAGCCGCATAATTACCGCATGAAGAAATCTTCGCCTGCAGAGGAGCGGTGGCAAAGTTCTTATCCCAACGCAGCTGACGATCGCGACCTAGCAAGCTGGCCTTATTGTTATCGGCACTGAAAAGGATTGCCGTAAGATTACGGTCGGCGCTTAGGTCATAGATATTTACAGGTGTAAACCAAAGATCATAAAGATCCGAGGCTGAGCTTTGCGTCAGGGGATCGATCGGTATACTCTCACCTTCGGCCGAAGGAAGAAGCTGTATTGTATAGAGAACCAGCCCAACAAGGATAAAGAGTCCGGCCAAAGCCACAATATAATGATAGGGTTGAACCCGTTGCATTCATTTCACCTCCGCCAAGCGGTCAGAGTAAAGCAATTTTATCACAGCCGGAGCTCCGGTTATTAAGAATATGTTTATATAAAATTAAGGTTCCGTAACAATTGCAGCATTAACCAAGGGTAGCGCAAACATAATGCGACTTCCAATACCTTCTTCGCTTTCAACCCACACCCTGCCACCGTGTTTAGAAATAATTTCGCTGACTATAGCCAGTCCCAGCCCGGTACCGCCACCCTCCCGCGATCTTGCCCGATCAACCCTGAAAAATCTTTCGAAGATAAAGCTTAAATCCTCCTGTGGAATGCCACAACCGGTGTCCTCAACAGCTGTCACCGCCTCATTTCCGTCCTGTATTAGAGTTACCTTAACTGATCCCCCAGGCGCAGTGTAGTTGTAGGCGTTATCAAGCAGGTTACTAATTACCTGGCGCAACTGCAGTGGGGCTCCGCTGATGATCAGAGCCTCTTCAGGAAAATTGTCAAGCAGTTCAAGTCCGGCCTGGGTAAAGCGATATTGGTTTTCTGCTGTTACTTCCCTAAGAAACTCGCTTAAGTTGACATCCTGATGCTCAATATTGTTTTTTTCCAGTTTCGAAAGTTCGAGCAAATCGTTAACCAACGCAATCAGGCGTTCTAGTTCACTATCAAGGTCTTTAATAAATTCTTGGCGCTGGCCCGGCTCCATTTCGTGATCTTTTAGTGCCTTGGTCAAAAGGCTCATTGATGTTAAGGGAGTTCTGACCTCGTGGGCAACATCAGCTGCAAATTTTTTAAGGTTACTGGTATAAAAGTTGAGTTTACGGGCCATAACATTAAACTGCTCTGCCAAGCGGCCAATTTCATCCCCGGATAAAACGCTAATCTGCTGATCAAGCTTACCGTCAGCTATTTTCTTAACGGCAAGGGTGAGTTCCTCCAGAGGTCCTGTAAAGCGGCGCGCCAAAACAACAGATCCGCCCCCAACAATGACCATCGCCAAGAGGGTGGCTAAAAAAAGGTACCGACGGACATCATAAAGTGTCCGGTAAACACCTTCGAGTGATGCTGCCAGAAAAACCGCCCCGGTAACGGAACCGTCAGAACCTTCCACCGGAACCGCCATCTGCATTACATCATGCCCGATCGACTCGCTATAAGTAATACTGTGGCTGGCATCCCCAGCTAACGCTGTGCGCAAATCTTCTTGATCTAGGGCCTGATTAAGCATCCCACCGACACGCAATGAATCACCAACCACCAAACCTTGGCTGTTGGTAAAAATAACTCTGGCCTGTGATTGGCGACTCATATTTTCTGCCAGAGCACTTAGTCGAACTGAATCAATCTGGCCAAGCAGCTGCCCAATGACAAAATCAGAAGCAAGGTAAGCAGATCTTTCGAGAGTGCTGACCAAATTATTCATATGGTAACGTTCCAGGGTGCTATAGAGGAAGGTGCTGATAATAATCATCACTGCCAGGATGATAATCAAAAAATAAGCAGTTAAGCGAACCCGGATGCTATAAAACCGTTTCATTAATATTCCTCCCTGACCTTATAGCCAGTTCCCCAGACTGTAAGGATCAAGTTCGGATTGCCAGGATCTTGTTCCAACTTTTCCCGCAGGTGCCTGATGTGTACATCCACCGTGCGCACGTCGCCATAGTAATCATAACCCCAGACTTGCTCCAAAAGCTGTTCACGCGAGTAAACATTACCCGCATTGGCTACCAGAAAACTTAAGAGTGCAAATTCTTTCGAAGTGAGGCCAATATCTTTGCCGCTAAGGCGCACCCTGTGCTGCAGTAGATCTACCTGCAGGTTACCAATCTGGATATTCTTCTTTGTTTCCTCCTCGCGGAAAAGGCTACGCCTAAGAATCGCTTTAATTCTGGCTACCAGCTCCCGCGAATTGAAAGGCTTGGTTAGGTAATCATCGGCTCCCAACTCCAGGCCTAAGACCTTGTCAATATCCTCGCTGCGTGCAGTGAGCATGATGATCGGCACATCGGTTTTTTTACGGATCCGGCGGCACACTTCAAACCCATCTACCTGCGGAAGCATCAAATCAAGTACTACAATATCGGGCTTAAGGGCAAATACTTTTTGTAACGCTTCTTCACCGTCATAGGCTTGCTCAACTCGGAAGCCTTCTTTTTCCAGGTTAAAGGTGAGGGCTTTAACCAGGGTCTTCTCGTCATCAACCACTAACACCAGTTCGTTGCCCATCCGCCCATTCCTCCCCGCCTATGAAGGATTGTAATATTTCACAACTTCTTTAAAATCAACCCAGACATCTTTCTTCTTGCTTGGATCGCGCAACAGGGCTGCCGGGTGAAAAGTGGCAATGATGCCCCTACCGTCAACATGATGCCAGACGCCCCTGCTGCGGGTAATCGTTGCCTTGCGGTCAATCAGGGTTCTTAAGGCCAGCGAGCCAAGACAGACGACAATTTCCGGGTTAACCAGGGCAAGCTGTTCACGCAGGTAGGGTAAGCAGGCATCAACTTCCAACTGTTGGGGCAGCCGGTTACCCGGGGGCCGGCACTTAACCACATTGGTAATATAAATTTCACTACGTTTGATCGCCACTGCCTCCAGAATCCGGTCGAGCAGCTGACCAGCTCGTCCTACGAAGGGAATGCCGATCCTGTCCTCGTCTGCTCCCGGTCCTTCACCAATTAACATCAGACCGGCATGGGGATTCCCGTCACCAAAAACAACCTGGGTGCACCCTTCGCGCAAATCACAACGATGGCAGACCAGACAGGACTCTTTTAACTTCTCCAGCTTTACTACCGGAACCTGACTTCTGCTCTCCTGCTCCGCCTGCTGCTTATTTCCTGCAGAAGTAAACAGATCAAAAATACTCTGTTGACGTTCAGTGATCTTCATCACCTGCTTAGTAGATAGTACACTGAGTTACCCTGGTAACTAATCAGGCAATCACTTCAACCTGCGGATAAAGATTTCCTGCCTCGGCCGATTACTCGTTCAAATCGGAGCGACAGCTACCAGAGGATCAGTCCGTCTCCTCGGGGGGTGCTGAAAGCAGCGCCTGACGATTCTTATAACGTTCAACAGCCAGTTCCAGGAGCATTTCAACTAGGCTGCTATAACTTAAACCGCTCGCTTCGAACATTTTCGGGTACATGCTGATACTTGTAAATCCGGGCATCGTGTTGATTTCATTTAATATTATCTGGTCATCACTGCGTTTAAGGAAGAAATCCACCCGAGCGAGGCCATCTGCTTCAATAGCGTGAAAGGCTCGTAATGAGTACTCTTTTATTTTTTCTTCTAGCTCAACTCCCAGTTCAACAGGCACAACCAAGCCGGAGCGGTCGTCTAAATATTTAGCCCGGTAGTCATAAAAATCATTACAGGGAATCACTTCTCCCGGTCTTGAGGCATTTGCTTCGCGGTTGCCGATTACCCCACACTCAATTTCACGTCCTTCAACATGCTGCTCAATTAATATTTTATGATCGTAGCGCAGAGCATTTTCCACCGCAGCAACAAGGTCCTCCGGATGGTATGCTTTTGAAATGCCGACACTTGACCCAAGGTTTGAAGGCTTAACAAAGGCGGGGTAACCGAGTTCTTCCTGTACCTTATTCAGCCAAAACCCCTGCCGGTTCATCCACTCTGAGCGGTGGAACACCAAGTAGGGAGCAATGGGAAGCCCTTTTTCACTAAATAACACCTTCATAACAGCTTTATCCATGCCGGTACTCGAGGCCAACACCCCGGATCCGACATAGGGCAGTCCGGCCATTTCAAAAAGCCCCTGGATTGTCCCATCTTCTCCGTATGTTCCATGTAGGACAGGAAAAACCAAGTCGAGCGCTATAAAACGCCAGTCATTTGCGGATTCCGTCCCCTGTAGCAAAAGCCCCGGCCTGGTTGGATTGGTTACCAACACCGCAGTGCCGGCGTTTTCGGGTAACCGGTTCTCCCATAATGCTGCCCAGGCATCCGGCCCGGAGATCCAAGTTCCTTCCCTGGTGATACCGACCGGTACTATTTCATACTTTTCTTGATCAATGGCTTTCATGATTGAGGCAGCTGAACGCAGGGAAACAATATGTTCCCCCGAGCGCCCCCCGAAGATTACTGCCACTTTTTTTCTCATTATCATTTAAGTGCCTCCGCGCAGTACAAGCAAAAGATCTGACAGATTTCAACTGATTATAGCATAACCGGAATTGATTCCCGGCAGGGATAATAATTGCGTTGACCAGCATTTGTTTGTAGTATAATCAGCTTCAGCCCGATTATTATTAGCATTGAAAGTGAGGCTTTGCCCGAATGAAACCGGCAGCAATAATCCTTGGCGCCAATTTTTACACCGCCCTTGGAGCAATCCGCAGTCTCGGCAGAAGAGGGGTGGAAGTTTATGCTCTCGACTACCATTTTCCTACCGCATACGCACTGGCATCCCGCTACGTTAAGAAGAGGGTGCTTTGCCCCGATATTAACAAGGATGAGGAAGGCCTGGTTGATTTTTTAGTGGAATTCGGCCGCACTTTTAGAGAAAAACCGGTATTATTGGCCAGCAGTGATAGCTACGCCCTGATGATCTCAAGAAATGCCGGCCTGTTGGCAGATTTTTATCTATTTCCACCCATGCCCGAAGGCCTGCTCGAGCAGATTATTGATAAGAAAGGCCTGCATGAACTAGCAGAGAAATATCAACTGCAGGAACCGAAAACCTTTATTGTCGGGCCGAGAACCAACCCAGAGGAAGTAGCCGCTAACATACCCTACCCTTGTATCATCAAACCAGCTCTTTCGCACATGTTTGTCAAAGTGTTCAGAAAGAAATGCCTTTTTGCCGACAGTCGGGATGAGCTACTTAAGGCGCTTAATATCGCTCTTGAGAGCAAACTGGAAGTTATGGTGCAGGAGGTGATCCCTGGGTTTGACGACCAGATGTATGTTTACGATATCTATATCAACCGGAAGGGACGAGCTACTCACAGCCTGACAGCCCAAAAGTTGCGCCAGTTTCCGATTAACTTCGGCTCTTCGACTTTAACTCACCATTTTCATGACGAACAGCTGGCTGCTATCGGACTTGATTACATGAAACGGTTAAACTACCGGGGCTACGGTGAAATAGAATTTAAAAAACACCCACAGAACGGAGAGTTTTACCTAATCGAGATTAACGCCCGGCTTAGCACCTTGAATGTCCTCTTTGACAAGTGTGGGGTTGAATTTACCTATGCCATGTACTGCGACCTGATCGGGGAGCCGCTGGCTGATTTTCACTTAACGGAAGAACAACCTTGGGCATTCTGGCATTTCTACGAAGATCTGATCAGCGTCATCGCCTACATGAAATCAAGGCAGCTTACCTTCGGCCAGATAGTCGGCCCCTGGTTGTCACACCGTAAAGCGCATGCCATCCTGGCAGCAGATGATCTGAAGCCGCTTTTTGCTTTTATCAGGGTGATCCTGGGCAAAGCGGTCGCCAAAATCAAGCGCCTCGGTGCCTGAGGCAGCTATTTTTAGCAGCAGCCCGGCCGTCCTATTGGGAGTGTATACATAGAGGGGATGGAGAGTTGTCCACCCCCCGATCTTGTATCTATTATGCGCTCTTTCGTTTAGTTTGCTTCGTCCTTAGTTGCTTTGGCTGCAGCAATCACCTGCTCGGCCGCCTGATGAGGCACTTCTTCGTAATGCGAAAAAGTCATGCTGAAAAAACCGCGGCCCTGGGTCATAGAACGCAGGTCGATCGAGTATTTGAACATCTCTGCCAACGGTACCTGGGCCCTGATTTTCTGCAAGCCATTATCGGGTTCCATCCCCTGGATCCGGCCCCTTTTGCTATTCAAATCACCCATGATATCGCCCATGTATGATTCCGGCACAACAACCACTACATTTAAGATCGGCTCAAGCAGAACGGGGTTCGCTTGCTCCATCCCTTTTTTGAAAGCCTGCCCCGCCGCAATTTTAAAAGCCATTTCAGAAGAGTCTACAGTGTGATAGGATCCATCAACCAGCCTGACGATAACATCGACAACCGGATAACCGGCCACGACACCTTCATCCATCGCTTCACGCACCCCTTTTTCCACAGCCGGGATATACTGCCGCGGCACGGCACCACCGAAAATTTTATCTTCAAAGACTAAACCCTGCCCGGTCTCGGCCGGCTCCATCTCGATAAAAACATGGCCAAACTGTCCACGACCGCCGGACTGTTTCTTATGTTTACCTTCCACTCGTGACTGACCCCTGATTGTTTCCTTGTAAGGGACTTTCGGGGTGGTAAAGTCAACATCGACCCCGAATTTCTGCGCTAAGCGGCTGACAATAATCTCTAAATGCAGCTCTCCGAGTCCGGAGATAACCGTTTGCTTTGTCTCTGCCCTACGCTCCAGGCGGAAGGTGGGATCTTCCTCAAGAAAGCGGGAAAGGCCGCTCATCACCTTGTCTTCATCGCCCTTAGTTTTAGGCACAACAGCAAAAGAGATTACCGGCTCGGGAAAAGCCAAAGGCGGGAAAACAATCGGCTTGCTGCGATCGCAGAGCGTATCGCCGGTTGCAGTCTCCTGTAGTTTTGCCACACAGGCAATATCACCGGTGACCACTTCTTCCATGGTGATCTGGCTTTTACCGCGCATAGAGAATATCTGGCCAAAACGTTCAGCAGCACCCTTAGTGGCATTATAAATTTGGCTGTCCGGTTTCACCAATCCTGAGTAGACGCGAAAGTAATTGATCCTCCCCACGTAAGGATCTGCCAAAGTTTTGAAAACAAAAGCAGAAAGGGGTTCATTCGGGCTCGGTTTACGACTCACCTCTTCTTCACTATTCGGCAGGTGCCCCTTAAGTTCCCTTTGATCCAGAGGTGAAGGGAGGTATTGCTTAATTAGGTTGAGCAAAGGCTGAAGACCTAAGTTTTTCGTAGAGGCAGCACAGAGAACCGGCACTATTTTGCCGGTCAACACACCCTGCCGCAAACCACGGTTAACTTCTTCGTCACTTAAAGCCTCTCCTTCCAGATACTTCTCCAACAGACTGTCATCAGCCTCGGCAACCGTTTCAATCAATTTTTCCCTCAAGGTTTCTGCCTGCTCATATAAGTCTGCCGGGATCTCCTCTTCAGTAACTTTCATCCCGTCACCGGAAAAAATTATCGCTTTCTGCTTGACCAAGTCTACAACACCTGTAAAGTTGGACTCCTTGCCGATTGGCATCTGCAGCGGAGCCACATTTAAACCGAAATGAGTGCGCAGTTGCTCTAAAGTCCTTTCAAAATCAGCATTCTCCCGATCGAGCTTGTTGATTACCACAATACGGGGCAGATTAAAATCATTGGCATAGCTCCAAACTTTCTCGGTCCCCACCTCAACACCGGAGACCGCACAAACTACCGTAATCACGCTATCCGCAACACGCAGGGCTCCCAGGACATCACCGATGAAGTCAAAGTAACCAGGCGTATCAAGCAGATTAATCTTCGTCCCATCCCATTCAAGGGGTGCCAAGCCAACGTTGATTGTAACCTGTTTCTTAATTTCATCGGGATCAAAATCGGTAGTCGTATTACCGGCTTCGATCTTACCCAAACGATTGACTGCCCCTGAAGTAAAAAGCAGTGCTTCGGTCAGAGAAGTCTTGCCGGCACCGCCATGTGAAATCAACGCCACGTTGCGAATATTTTCGCTGCTGTACCTCTTCATGCCTCTACCTCCTAAACTCACCCGACCTTAAAAAGTAACGGGTTACCTTATAATAGCCGTTCACACCCTACTATTATCGCCAAAAAAATGCAAATGAACAATAGCTTGTTTAGGCTTTTCAGTATTTAACGCCAAACTTGGCTTTCACATATGCAACCAGTCCGCCGCGCTCAATCAACTCCTGCATAAACGGGGGGAAAGGCGCTGAGTGGTATATATCCCCATTTTGCACATTAGTTACCAGGCCTTGTCCGAGATCCACCTGCAGCCTATCCATGCCAGACCTTAGCGTATCGAGTCCTTCCTCGCACTCAAGGATTGGCAGGCCGATATTGATGGCATTACGGTAAAAGATACGGGCAAAACTGCGCGCTACCACGCAGGATATCCCGGCCCCTTTAATCGCCAGGGGGGCATGTTCACGAGAGCTGCCGCAACCAAAATTGCTGCCGGCAACGATCAAATCACCTGGCTTGATGAGCCTGGGAAACTCCGGCCAGATGTCTTCCATCAGGTGTTCAGCCAGTTCTTCGGGCACAATTGTGCTCAGATAGCGGGCTGCAATTATAGCATCTGTATCAATGTTGTCACCAAAGACCCAAACAGTTCCTTCTAAAATCATCAGATTACCTCCTCTGGGTGGACAATCCTGCCAGCCACCGCAGAAGCGGCAGCTACTGCCGGGCTGCATAGATAGACCTCACTTTCCGGGTGACCCATGCGTCCGACAAAGTTACGGTTGGTTGTGGAGAGCGCTACCTCACCCTTGGCCAAGATCCCCATATGCCCACCGAGGCAGGGACCACAGGTTGGGGTACTAACTGCCGCTTCGGCATCGACAAATATTTTCAGCAACCCCTCCTCCAGCGCAGTACCATAAATTTCTTGCGTGGCAGGAATTACCAGAAGTCTTGTTTTTGGATGCACCTTTTTACCCTTCAGGATCGCTGCTGCTACCCGTAAATCATCGATACGCCCGTTTGTGCAGGATCCGATAACCACCTGATCCAAAACAATATTTTGGGCCTCTGAAACCGGAAAAACATTGTCGGGCGAAGGAGGGAAGGCGATCTGCGGTTCTAAGTCACTCACCACATAACTAATGGTTTTTGCATAGACAGCATCCTGGTCGCTATAGACCGGATAATAGGGACGGGTAACCCGATCTTTAAGATAATCAAAAGTGATCTGATCGGGCTGGATATAGCCGCATTTGGCTCCTGCCTCTATAGCCATGTTGGCCATGGTCATTCTACCGTCTATTCCTAACTTGTCTATAACCGGTCCGGCAAACTCCATCGCCTGATAGCGAGCTCCCTCGACCCCGATCTTGCCAATCGTGTAGAGAATCAGGTCTTTTCCGCTCACCCATGGCGGGAGAAAACCGTGATACTCAAATCGAGTCGTACCTGGCACTTTGAACCAGGTTTCGCCGATCGCCATTGCCGCAGCCAGGTCTGTGCTGCCAACCCCTGTCGCAAAAGCGCCAAGCGCACCATAAGTACACGTGTGGGAGTCGGCACCAATGATCACCGCACCTGGCCAGACTAACCCTTTTTCGGGAAGAAGAGCATGCTCGATGCCCATCCGCCCCACATCGTAAAAATGCTTGATACCGTGCTGTTCGGCAAAACGACGTACAATTTGGACCTGTTCGGCAGATGCAATATCCTTGTTTGGAGTAAAGTGATCGGGAACCAGCACTATTAAATCAGGATTATAGACCCGTTTAAAACCGATACGTTCGAATTCCCTGATCGCGACCGGTGCGGTCACATCATTGCCAAGCGCCAAGTCAACTTTAATCATTACCAGATCGCCAGGCGACACTCTTGCCTGACCGGCCTTTGCCGCCAGTATTTTTTCTACCATTGTTGAACCATGTTTTTGTAAATGATCTTTGTTCATATTTCGTCCTCTTTCTTCAAATAGCTTTTCCCTTGTTAAAAAGCCGCTACCTTGACCTAAAACCTCAATTACCCTAGGCCTCCCGGGTTATTTTCGCTCCCCTAAGCAGGGCTACTTTACCGGTGCGCACGATTTCCCTGATGCCAAAATGGTCAAGCATCATTTTTATCGCTTCGATTTTGTCTTCTGTGCCAGTTACCTCAATAATCATCGAGTCAGGAGAAACATCCACTACTTTACCCCTGAATGTCTCCACGATCTGCTGGATATCACTGCGACTACCAGTCTCCGCCCTAACCTTGATCAGCACCAGTTCACGCATTACCGATGGCTCTTTCGACAGATTACTGACTTTCAGCACGTTGACCAGCTTGTGTAGCTGCTTCATTACCTGCTCAATAACCGGATCACTGCCCTCCACGGTGATCGTCATCCTGGCGATACCGGGCGTTACCGTTTCACCAACAGCAATGTTTTCAATATTGAACCCACGCCTGCTGAAGAGACCGGAGATTCTCGTCAGGGCGCCGGCTTTGTTTTCAACCAAGATTGCTAAAACATGCTTCATTACAGATCTCCTCCGGTTATGATTTGATTAATCGGATGATTAGGTGCAACCATTGGATATACATTTTCCCCAGGGTTAACAACAAAGTCAATCAAAACAGGACCTTTCAACTGGTAGGCCTCTTCAATCGCTCGCGTAGCTTCTTCTTCAGTGACCGCACGCAGCGCTTTAACCCCGTAAGCCTCGGCAACTTTTACAAAATCGGGGCTTTCGGCCAACAAGGTATGAGAGTAGCGTTTTTCGTAAAAGAATTCCTGCCACTGGCGGACCATACCCAAAGATCGGTTGTTAATCAATGCGATGGTAAGATCAAGGTTATTGTTGACCACGGTCGCCAACTCTTGGATATTCATCTGAAAACTACCGTCCCCGGTGATACAAAGCACTCGGTGTTCGGGAGCAGCGAAGCGGGCACCGATAGCTGCCGGAAAACCGTAACCCATTGTTCCTAAGCCTCCGGAGGTTAAAAACCTTTTCGGCGTACGGACGATAAAATGCTGGGCAGTCCACATCTGATGCTGTCCGACATCAGTGGCAACTATTGTATTCGGCTCGGAGAGACGGCTAAGCTCCCTTATTACAAATTGCGGCAGCAGTCCGCGCTCTACCTTTTTTGAACCTAGCGGCAACGGATATTTTTCCTGCCAGCTTTCAATCTGCTTCAACCACTTGCCGGTATCACCAGGCTTTAACTTGCGCAGCAGATCTTCCAAAACCAGGCGCACATCTCCAACGATCGGAATGTCTGCCATGACGTTTTTACCGATTTCAGCCGGGTCAATATCAATGTGGATGATCTTCGCCTTCTCTGCAAAGCTGTCAAGTTTCCCAGTTACCCGGTCATCAAATCTCACACCGGCTGCAATAATCAGGTCGGTTTCGGTTAGCGCATAGTTAGCGGCTACACTGCCGTGCATGCCGGGCATCCCCAGGAAAAGACCATTATCGCCGGGAAAAGCGCCAAGACCCATCAGCGATAAAATCACCGGAATCTTAGCTGTCTCGGCCAATTCTCGTAAAGCCTGATCTGCACTGGACCTGATCAAGCCTCCGCCGCCAAATATTACTGGTCTGCGGGCATCACGAATCTCTTTGACTGCCCGGTTAACCTGGCCCGCATGTCCTGAGTAAGTGGGATTATAGCCGGCAATATGGCATTTTTGATCATAAGCAAAAGGGGCTTCCTGGTCAAAAACGTCCTTTGGTATATCGATCAACACCGGCCCGCGCCGGCCGGTCGAAGCGAGATAAAAAGCTTCACTTAGGATAAAAGGCAATTCCTTAATATCTTTTACCAGGTAATTGTGTTTTGTGATTGGCAATGTAATCCCGGTAATGTCGGCTTCCTGAAAAGCATCAGTACCGATAAACCGGCTGGCTACCTGTCCCGTGATCAACACAAGGGGAACAGAATCCATGTAGGCAGTGGCTATCCCGGTTACCAGGTTAGTTGCTCCTGGTCCTGAGGTGGCAAAGACCACTCCGGGTTGACCGGTTACCCTGGCGTAGCCGTCGGCAGCATGGACTGCCGCCTGTTCGTGCCGCACCAGGAGATGTTTCAGCGAAGAGTCGTAAAGCTGGTTGTAGAGTGACAAAACCGCTCCCCCGGGATAGCCGAAAACCTGGTCGACACCCTCAAGCTCCAACGCTTTAAGGATCATCGCTGAGCCTTTAAGCATTTTTTCCTTCATCATTAATCACCCTTCATTTCAGCAACATCCTCGTCAAGAACGGCGCCTGAAGCAGCCGAAGAAACGAGGGCGACATAGCGTTTCAGATAACCATGTGCGATTTTAGGTTCAGGCGTTTTGAGCCGAACACGACGCCTCTTAAGCTCCTCTGTATCCACCAACAGGTCAAGCCTGCGGTTCGGCAAATCAATCGCAATCCGGTCTCCCTCCTCCACCAGGGCGATCATCCCACCGGCCGCAGCTTCGGGAGAGATATGCCCAATCGCAGCACCACGGGTGGCTCCCGAAAAACGTCCATCGGTAATCAGTGCCACGTCTTCATCTAACCCCATACCGGCAAGTGCCGCTGTGGGAGCGAGCATCTCGCGGAATCCTGGCCCTCCGCGCGGACCCTCATAGCGGATCACCACTACGTTACCGGCTTCGATTAACCCGCTGCCGATGGCCTCTACTGCAGCTTCCTCATTATTAAAAACTCTGGCCGTGCCTTGAAAACACTGCATCTTCTCCGAAACTGCTCCCTGTTTAACCACCCCGCCGTCAGGGGCCAGGTTACCGAATAAAACTGCCAGGCCTCCTTCGCAGCGAAACGGTTCTGTGACTGAACTGATCACCTTTCGATCACGAACTACTTTGTCAGAAACGTTCTCAGCCACTTTTTTACCGGTAACGGTGATCAGCTCACCATCTATCAGTTTTGCTTCCAAAAGCTCTTTCATAACCGCGCCAACCCCTCCGGCACGGTGCAAATCTTCGATCCGATCTGATCCGGCCGGACTCAATAGGCAAAGTTGGGGGGTTTTCCTGCTGATCTCGTTGACCCGGTTTAAATCAATGCGGTAACCCCTTTCATGGGCTATAGCAGTCAGGTGAATCAAAACATTCGTAGAGCAGCCTAGAGCCATATCCACAGCTAGGGCGTTTTCGAAAGCCCTCGCTGTCATGATCTGCCCGGCTGTAATCTTGCTGCGAACCAAATCAACTACTTTGATACCAGCCTCTTTTGCTAAGATGAGCCGCTCTGAATGGATAGCCGGGATCGTTCCGTTGCCTGGCAGTGCTAAACCAATAGCTTCGGCCAGGCAATTCATTGAGTTCGCCGTGAACATACCGGCACAGCAGCCACAACCGGGGCAGGCATTATCCTCAATATCCAGCAACTCCGCTTCAGTGATCCGGCCACCTTTCAATGCACCGACAGCCTCAAAAACAGAGCTCAAATCTATTTTTTCACCATGCCGCCATCCAGCCATCATCGGCCCCCCGCTAACCAGAACAGTCGGTAAATCTAGCCTGGCTGCGGCCATCATCATCCCCGGTGTAATTTTATCACAGTTGGGGATCAAAACCAGAGCATCAAAGCAGTGAGCCTCGGCCATCAACTCAACACTGTCAGCCACCACTTCACGGCTGGGCAAAGAATAGTGCATTCCGATATGATTCATCGATATGCCGTCGCAGATGGCGATTGTTGAAAACTCGATCGGGGTTCCGCCATTCATCCTCACGCCCGCTTTGACCGCTTCGGCGATCAGCTTTAGCTGTGTGTGGCCGGGAACGATTTCATTCGCCGAGTTGACAATCCCGATTAGCGGGCGTTCCAGCTCCGCGGGATGGAAACCAGCAGCTTTGAAGAGT
This sequence comes from Firmicutes bacterium UBA993, assembly GCA_002292015.1. GTDB lineage: Bacteria > Bacillota > Dethiobacteria > DTU022 > DTU022 > UBA993. The sequence continues at coordinate 1,182 of DBBD01000024.1, read as the reverse complement.
GATCGATGCGGCGCTCGGTCAGCCCCTTTTAGAACTTGGTAACTACGCATTATAGGTCTCCTCCTCTCCCAAACCCTAAAGATACTGAATATTTATTAGACCAGACAGTTAATCAAGCGGGGTTCCTTCGTTCTGGGTCAGTTCCCTGAACAACGTAATCATCCGTTTAGTGAGTGGTCCGGGTTTACCCGCGCCGATTAGCCGTTGATCGACCTCAATTACTGGAATTACTTCCGCGGCAGTCCCGGTCAAAAAGCACTCGTCGGCGACATAAAGGTCATGACGGGTAAACGGCGCTTCTCTTAAAGGGATCCCCTCTCCGGCAGCAAGTTCAATTATCACTTCCCGGGTAATTCCCTCCAAAATCCCTAAGTAAGAGGGGGGAGTCAATAGCTCCCCGCGGCGATAAATAAAAACATTATCTCCAGTGCCCTCACAGATATATCCCTGGTTGGTCATCATCAGCGCTTCAAGTACGCCGGCCCGGTTAGCCTCCATCTTGGCAAAGATATTATTCAGGTAATTAAGTGACTTGATTTTCGGCTCAAGCGCTTCGGCTATATTCTGGCGGGTAGCCACTGTAATCACCTCCAGCCCTTTATCGTAAAGCTCCTCCGGGAAAAGGGCGATCTTGTCGGCGATGATAAAAACCTGTGCCTGCTTGCACTTGCGGGGGTCCATCCCCAGGTCGCCGACCCCCCTGGTCACCACGAGACGAATATAGGCGTCACGCAGCTTGTTGGCATTAACCGTATCTACAACCGCCTGGATCATTTCATTCTGGTTTAGGGGGATCGTCAGCATAAGTGAGTGGGCTGATTCGTAGAGCCTTCGTATATGCTCAACAAGCCGAAACACCCTGCCGTTGTACGCCCTAATCCCTTCAAAAATCCCATCTCCGTAAAGCAAACCGTGATCGAATACCGAGATTACCGCTTCATGATCCGGAACCATTTTGCCATTCAGGTAGATTAATCTGCCCATTAGCCGGCACCCCTTTTCTTTTAGGTATAGAAAAATATCAACATGCCCCTCGCTCAAAGGGGCGAAACCCGGTTGTTTTCCGCAGATCTGCTGTTACGCCGGATAAGCCGTGTGATCATCTTCCCCTGCAAGCAGCTTTTCGTCAACCCGGTGCAGTTCCTCCCGATTCAGCTGCGCAACGGAAGAGGGCTCGCCTTT
>DBBD01000092.1 GCA_002292015.1 Firmicutes bacterium UBA993 | reverse complement strand
TGGGCCGGCATGTAAGATTGATGCGCCCAGCCAAACAGCAACGAAAAGGGAAATGATAACCTGCCGAGTTGCGATTGCCAATACGATAGCCAATACTGGCGGCAAAATAGAAAGAATGCCATATTCCATAAACGCATTACCTCCTTATTGTTGTTACCCCTTAAAGGGCATCGCGGCAAAATCTGACCCGAAAACCCACGAAACCTCCTTCCCGGTCATTATCGCCCAAATGTTGTACTTTCGCGGTTAGTGAAAATATTCCTGCATCCAAAGGCGGCTTTTTTAGAAAAACAGTCAAAAATAAAGTATAATATTTACGTAAGGTGGCTTACTTTTGCAGGGGAACTCAATTGATGCCTACAGCTTTTAATTGGATTGACCTCATAATTGCTCTTTCCCTTCTGTTCGCTGTTATCAAGGGGATAAGAACCGGATTTATTAGAAGCCTTTTCTCCATAGCCGGGCTATTTATTGGGCTGATTGCCGCAAAAGCTTACTATGTTCAGCTAAGCAACCTGTTACCGGTCAGTACCTGGTTGCCAACGGTCGCCGCTGACACTTTTTCTTTTTTAGCACTTTTTATTACCTCCGCCGCTCTTATCCACTACCTCGGTTCCTACATTTCCGGTTCACTCTTAAGCCGTTCGCTGAAAAATACCGATCGTTTTTTGGGGAGTTTCGTCGGATTAATAGTCGGTATTGTCCTAGTCGGGACCCTTCTAGTCATGCTGACTGCCTTCCCCTTAATTGATACTTTTCCGGAGCATGCTGAAGATTCGTACCTGGCGCAGCCGATTATGGAAAAAGTCTACCTGGCCTACGATACATTGACCGATTTTCTTAACCTTAATTTGCCGCAGCTGACAGGCTACACTGAAGATCTCGGCGCTTATCTCAATGCGATCGCTACCGATACCGATTATCACCGGATTGACTTTAAGGCTCTGGACAATGCAACCTGTTTTGTCTGCAGCAGTGAAGTGGAATTTTTAGGTATTTTTGATAACGGGAAAGGCTCGGTGTCGCCTAAATTCGTCTGCACGTCGTGCGGCAGAGCCAGTGACGGGTGTCAGACTTACGAGGGCCACCACGCACTGTATGGAATTTGCCCCGTTGATCTTGGCAACCAGGGCTTCCGCTTCGACTGCGGTATCTGGATAAACAACAGTTATCACCGGCCCCTTGGTCCCTGTCCTGTCTGCGGCACGGAATAAATAGCAATCCATCGTCTTTTTTAGTTGGGATAACCCAACCCTCAGTCGATACCGGAGAGAGATCTCCCAATTAAGTGAGGACCGGGTTCCGCTACGCTCCACCCTATAAATCCCCTCTCCCCCCGGGCCAGGGTGAGAGGGGATTAAATTCCTTTGCTGGTGGCATGGGCATCTCTAAATCGCCTGCAATGCCACTAAAATTGCTTTTTGTTCATTTATGCTTACTGTACTATTTGCAGGTGCAAAAGTTTTATGCTTTCATCAACTCAAGAACCTTGGTAACACCCTCTCCGGCATCTTCGGCGTAAGCATCGGCGCCAATCTTATCAGCCCAGCGCTGGGTGCAGGGCGCACCGCCGATAATGGTCTTATATTTATCACGCAAGCCGCGCTCTCGCAGTGCCTTTTCCAGCTTCTCCTGGTTCGGCATGGTCGTGGTTAAAAGAGCGCTGGTGCCGATCACCCTGGCGCCGTGTTCCTCTGCCGCTTCAATGATTTTATCGACGGGTACGTCGCGACCCAGGTCGATTACTTCCACTCCCTGAGTCTGAATCAGGGCGATAGCGATACTTTTACCGATATCGTGAACATCGCCTTCAACGGTGGCAAAGATCATCTTGCCGATCTTTTCAGCGGCAGCGCCGGTGATCGCGCTCTCCAGAATTTCAGTTGCCGCTTTCATTGCTTCGGCCGACAGGATCAACTCCGGCAGGAATACCTCACCCCTGCTGAAAAGTTCTCCTACTTCGCGGATACCGGCACTATAACCCTCCGTTAGTACCTGAACCGGATTCAGACCTTCTTCGAGCGCCTGCCTGGCTACACTAGCCGCTTTTTCTTCATCAATATCGATAATCGACTGTTTAGCTGCTTCAATAATTGATTCCACACTCACCGGTTATGCTCCTCCTTTATTCAGCCCTGCTCTTGCCATGAAGAGCTCCACTGAATTTATTTTAATACCGAGTTTACGGGCAATATTGAATTTAGCTTCAATGCCCTTGGGGGATTTATTTAAGTCAAACGACCGGCCAAAACCGTGTTTAGCCCGGATTTCCGCCATCAGATCGGAATCGCTAAGATCGATCGGCTTGACACCAAGTTTATCCGCTACATATTGTTTGGCTGCGTCTATCTTCATGCTTTTTGCGAGTTGCATCCGCAGGACCAGATCTCCGGCTGTGCGAATCCCACTCATACAGGAAGATACGGCGTGAGCCACTTCGAGGCTGAACGTATCGCCTACACCTATCTATAACCCGTCGGCTTTGCCGATTTCAATCAACGCCTTATCAGCCCTGGTGACGACATCGATCGGCGGTATTTCACTCATCGGAATGCCGCCAACCCCCATGCCTACGTTAACATGAACCGGTATCGTCGCTACCGCCGTGCAGGCTTTGAGAAAAGTGACGGTGCGGGCGATATTCCAGGGGAAAGACATATTGGTATTGGTGTTGACTACCGCGCCAAAAATATTTGCTCCCGCTTTTTCGGCCAACTTAACCTGCTTGTGCGGGTAGAGACCAGCAATTTTAGTGCCGTCATACTCGAGTTTACCGTGCATGCCCAACACAAATTCTCCCGCGGCGCCGAATTCAACTCCTAAGTCGGGGTATTTCTCCTTAATTTTTTCTGTTGCCAGAAGACCGGCCAGAAAATCAGCATCGCCTGAAGCGCCGCAGGTGTCAAGGTTAATTCCGTCTGCCCCTGCTTCATACATTTCACCGGCTACAAAAACTATGTCACGCACAGCATGCTCAACCGCTTCTTCCTGGGCTGCCCGCGCTTCACTGATTTTGGCCAGCGGCAGCAGTTCAGACCAGTTCTCCACCGGCCCATCCGGCTTGGTATAAAGCCCCAGGTTGGGCATAGAGCCGTAAAGAACCGGCATTACCGCATTAAGCTGGGCCAATTCCATCACTGGGGTTTCGTTATGCACAATCTGCTTTACAGCCTTGTAGCTGTAATCCATGTTGCCGATATCAACCGAATCGGCGCCCAGCACCTTTTCGCTGACCAGAACAGCCATAGAACGTTCCATTGCAATATTGGCATGGTAGGTTATCTTGCAGCTGCCGGAATCAGAGGTGCTTACCACCTCCCGCCCACGTTCCACACCGACAATATTGCCCGGCATCGTTATAATCTGATAGAGATAATCCATCTCTTCCTGAGTCAACTCCGGCACTTTGCCGCGATCTGCCGCGTCTTTTACGCCCTTCAGGATGTCTTCACGGATCTCCTCGGCTGTCATGTAAACACCCGCACCGTCTCCCATCCTGGTAAAGAATTCACTCATTTTTACATACTCCTTCCCAAATTGCCATTATTCACCAAAACTTCTTACCTGGTACACAAAAAACTGCACTCAATTAAGAATCATGCAGGCGTCGGACAATAATCATGATGCCCGTTACTTTGTAGACAGTGGTCACATACATTTTTATTCAGCTCCAGGTAATAATTATAACGGAAGCGGTGGTAAAGTTCAATCGCATGGAAGTTTTATATGGTAGTTATTAACATAAAAGTAAATTCCCAAAGTAAGTTCCACAGTGGACGAGGCTGTGGAACTTACTTTGGGAATTTACGGTTATTAACATACCGGCAGCGGCCGGCGTGGTTTTAAAAAGGCTCGATCAGCTCAGGCATATCGTTTGACGGCTTGTTTACCAGGCGTGAAACGGGATAAAAGGTAAGTAGATCCTCAGGGTAAGGCTTCAGGAGCTGCTGCAAGTGATCTTCCCCTGTCAGGGGGTTGAGCCAGGCATCAAAAGATTGCGGCGAAATAATTACCGGCATGCGGTTATGCAGTTCAGCGACCAGCGGGTTAGCTTCGGTAGTAAGAATAGTAAAGGTTTCGAGTGGCTGCTCCGGCCTTTTATCCCACCTTTCCCACAGTCCGGCCAGGGAAATCAGTTCCCGGTTTTTAGCGGCGATAAAGTAGGGTTGTTTACCGCCTGTTTCACTTTTCCACTCGAAAAAGCCGCTGGCCGGAATCAGCAGGCGCCTCTTTTTATAAGCGTGGCGGAACGCAGGCTTTTCGCGGACAGTTTCGGCGCGGGCATTGATCAGGCGGTTGCTGATAGCTTCATCCCTGGCCCAGAAAGGGACCAGCCCCCATTTTAAAAATACCGGCTCGCGTTTTCCCTCGATAGGTGATAGCCTTACTACAAGCACCTGTTGGGTCGGCGCAACGTTATAACGCGGCTTCAGTTCAAATTCTGAGGAATAATCAAGCTCAAAGAGCATTTGAAGGATATGTTTCTCGGTAACCAGGGCAAAACGTCCGCACATTATCTATTCCTCTTTATTCCTCTCGTTATTTCTCAGCTATTTAACATCGTAAAAACCAAGGTTAAACCGGTGAATGCTAGGCACTCCGGGAGGAACGAAAGCGATCCGATCGCCGGGTTTCAGAACTGTTGACAACGGTTTTAGTAACCGGTTAATAAAGACCACCTCCACATCTTCTGCCGGTATATCAAGCTTCTCGCGCAGTTCATCAGCCGTGACCGGCTTTTCCATCTCATAGCTCATCGGGATCGGCCAGTTACGATCGGCAAAAAGAAAGTACAACTTTCCAAAAGCAAGAATATCAATTTGGGACAATTTAACCACCTTTTTGCATATCAGTATTCATTAAAATGGAAGATTTCTTTTCACTTTCACCCACACCCCAACACTCCCCTCTCAAATGGGAGGGAGTTTCTGGGTCTCTCTTTTATTTCTGTGCAGATTATTAGTTTCTTCAGCTGCAGAAATGTTTATTTCATCAATGAAAATGCTACTATGAAACATCTGCAGGGCAACTAAGAACTACAAGAGCATCGACCACCACCGGGTTTGATCCGCTGATCATGACCGGATTGAGATCAATTTCTGAAATCTCCTGATGGAGCAAAGCCAGGTTGCCGACCGCTTGCAGGACTGCAGCCATTTTGCCCTGATCGACTGCGGGCATCCCGCGGTAAGGGCCTAGAAGCTCCTTAGCCCTGATATCCTGTAGCATCTCTATTGCTTCCGCTTCGTTGAGCGGCGCCAGGCGAAAAGTTCTATCTTTAAAAGCCTCGGCCATGATGCCGCCAAGTCCGAAGAGCACACAGGGCCCAAAGGAAGAATGCCTTACCACACCGGACATCAGTTCCCGGCTGCCTGTGACCATTTTCGACACCAAGAGCGGTATCTCCTCCCCTGCAGCCTTCATCACTGACCGGTAAGATTCACGCACCCCTTCTTCGTTAATAACATTTAAATGGATTAAACCCTTTTCGGTTTTATGGGCAAATTTAGCAGAACAGCCTTTGATTGCCAGGGGATAGCCGATCGCAGCGGCCGCCTCCACTGCTTCTTTTTCTGAGTGTGTTAAGATTTCCTGAACAGCCGGCACACCGTAGGCAGCCAGTAACTGCTTTGATTCGTATTCATCAAGCACACTGCGCCCTTCGGTAAGCGCTCTTTTGATCAGCTGTGATGCGCCGACCGAAACCGGTGGCAGAGTGGCCGGCTGGTACTCTGCCCGCTGCCTGACCATCCGGTAGCGATGAAGCGCCAGCATTGACCGGGCTGCTTTTTCCGGCCCGTCAAGAACCGGAACACCCATTTCCCGGTAAGCATCAGTAAAATTATCCTCCCGACCGAAAAATGAAGATAATGCCACCGGCAAATCATAGCGATCAAACACAGACAGCGTTGCGGAAAGATCGCGCTTAAACTGGCTTGAAAAATCATCGGCGCTAATTCCGGCAAATAGTTCTTGCAGATGAGGATGAATTGCTTTCAAAAAGCCGGTGCCCATCAGGCCGTGCACAACCAACCCGTCTATTTCGCCGCTTCTTAAGAGCAGATCCGGCAAAATGGTAGTGATTGCCTCCGCATCCAAGTGAAAAGTGAGGTCAACCGGATTTCCGGCAGCACCATGCGGCGGTAAATATTGACGGATTTCCGCCTGTAGCTTTTCTGAGAAGGTTGGAACTTCCAGCCCCCCGGCATTACAGGTGTGTGAAATTGCCGTACCGGGGCCACCCGAGTTGGTCAAAACAGCGATCCGGCTTCCTTTCAGCGGCGGTTGACTTGCCAGCATCCACCCCTGGTTGTAGAGCTCCTCCACCGAATCAACGCGTATTATACCAGCCTGCTTAAAAAGACCATCGTAGAGGTAATCCGGTCCGGCCAGGGCTCCGGTATGGCTCGACCCAGCCCTGGCTCCGGCATCTGAACCACCCACATACTGGGCTATCACCGGTTTTTGGGCAGTTACTTTCCGGGCCACGTCGAGAAAACGACCGGCATTCTTTAACCCTTCGATGTAAAGAGCAATCGCCTTACACTGTTGATCTGATCCCAGGTATTCAAGAGCGTCAGTCAGGTCAAGGTCAGCTTCATTACCAACGCTGATCGCCTTGGCCAAACGAATGCCCCTTTGTTGCAGGTAAGGCAAGGTTTGGGTAATATAAGTGCCGCTTTGTGAGGCCATCCCCAGCAGGCCTGGTTTGCCGCTTAAGGGGCAAACTGTAACGTTAAGCGGCAGTTCGCTGTTTACAATCCCCATGCAGTTTGGCCCAAGGAACCTGATTCCGTAACTTGCGGCAACCTCGGTTAGTTGCTCTTCCAAGCGCTTTCCTTCGCTGCCGACTTCGCGGAAACCGGCTGTAATGACGATGGCCCTCCTGGTGCCGATCCTTCCGAAATCTTCCATGATCTTGACAACCAGGGGTGCGGGCAGAACAAACATCACCAGGTCCGGTGCCTCCGGCAGATCGTAGGCTGACCGATAGGCTTTATAGCCAAATACTTTTTCCTCGGTAGGATGAATGGGATAGAACTGACCGGGAAAGCCGTCCTTGACGATACTTAAAGCCTGTATTGTGCCCATTTTTAAAGGATTGTTACTGGCGCCAACCGTAGCGATTGAGCTGGGATTTAACAGCAGTTGCAGTGGATTTTTTTTCAATGATTTCGCCTCCCCCTGAGAAGTTCAAGACAATTAAACTATTTCCTGCTCTAATCGATATAAATGAAGGCAAATTATAGTGCTGTGTAGAATTAGGGATAAGTTCTCCAATAAATCCCCTCTCCCATTTGAGGAGAGGGCCAGGGTGGTGCG
>DBBD01000153.1 GCA_002292015.1 Firmicutes bacterium UBA993 | reverse complement strand
CCCAATAAATCCCCTCTCCCTTAGGGACCGATAAATCCCCTCTCCCTTGGGAGAGGGTCAGGGTGAGGGGGGATTAAATTCCTCTGCTAGTGCCACCTGGTAGCATGGGCGTCTCTTATGACAATGTACTTCGTTGAACAAATAAAAACTGCTTGACATGAGATGTAAAAAAAATTATAAAATAAATAAGTTTATAGCATAAAGTAAACGAGGTGGCGCGTGTGGACTGCAAAGAGCAGGAGCTAAGCGATATAATTGCCGATTTAAAGCGATTAGCGACCGGATTGCCGCCTTTCTTCACTGCTGATTTATTTCACCCCATGGTGGCGCTCGGTTTTACTTTCGGGGTGGGGTTTACCCTGGCCGGCCTTTTGCTTTACATCGATCTGCCGGCTCACCGGTCTTAAGGAGTGGCAGCAATGATGCAGGGCAAGGGGAAACGTAAAAAGCCGGAGCTGGACCGAATCATCCATGAACCGGCCCGTTTACAGATTATCAGTTACCTGGCCACCGGAGGATCGGAAGTTCCATTTTCCGAGCTGGGCGAAAAGCTGGGGTTAAGCGCTGGCAACCTGTCCGTTCAGTTAAAACGGCTGGAGGAGGCTGATTATCTTTCCATTGCGAAGTCGTTTAAAGATAATAGGCCGCTTACCAGCATTACCCTGACCCGGGCCGGCATGGAGGCCTTTAAGCTCTATTTATCGGAGCTTGAACAGATGATCGGTCACCTGAAAACCACAATGCCGGATGGGGCTAATGATTGGAGGTGATAGCTTATGCCCTGGTGGGGATGGTTTTTAATTGTTGTTGCCGTTGTGGTGATTGTGCCGCTAAAAATTAAGGTCTGGAAAATTATGTTGGAAAAAATGAGCAAAAAAGAGCCGAAAGACGATTAATATGCCCGCAGGTTGCGGAATTGCTGAGGGGAAGCAGGGAACGTTAAATTCTCGTGGAGAGCAGGTGTATGTACATGGATGAATACGGAAAATTTTCCGAAACTGAAAACCGGACCATACCCTGGATGAAGGGCACTTACAGCGGCCGGCTTCAGGGCGGTATACCTTCCGGCAGGGGCCAGCTGCAGCTGCCCGACGGTGCCGGCTACTCCGGAGAGTGGCTGAATGGAAAACCGCACGGAGAGGGTACTATACACTATAAGAGCGGCGGTTCATTTTACGGGGAATTTCGGGATGGCAGACAGCGTGGGTATGGAATCTACACCAAGCCCGATGGCACGGCAGTCAGGGGTTATTGGGAAGAAGGGAAATTTGTCATGACTGGTGATGCGGAAAAGCTAGCCAGGCAACCTCAGCGAGACCCTCACGCCCAGCAGCCCCTTACGGCACAGCCCACTCTGCCATCTGTGCTGCAGGATGACGATCTGGATCCAGCTTGGCTGATCTCTCAACCTGCCGCCGAATCCGCCAGGTTCGTTGAAACATTTGATTATCCCGATCAGAAAAAAACACTGCCAAATATTAGGCAAGGTAATCCGGCCATCGCCGTTGATCAGCTGAGCCATTGGTACGGCAGCCTGCATGCAGTAAAGGAAATCAGCTTCGAGGTCTACCCAGGAGAAATACTTGGTTTCCTCGGCCCAAACGGCGCCGGCAAGTCGACCACAATCAAGGTGCTAACCGGGCAGTTGCCCTTAAAAGGAGGTGCGGCACAAATCCTGGGCCGTGAGGTGGGTCGTGACGATCCGGAGATCCAGTCACAAATCGGGGTTTCCTTCGAAGAGAAAAACCTCTACCTGGAAATGACCGCGCTTGAGAACCTTGATTTCTTTGCCTCACTCTTTGGCATAAAAAATCCGGGCTCACTGGAAGCCCTGCAGCGGGTCGGCCTGGCCGACCGGGCCAGGGACCGAGTGGCCAATTATTCCAAGGGTATGAGGCAACGCCTGATGATCGCCCGGGCTTTTATTAACAAGCCGAGGGTGCTCTTCTTGGACGAACCGACCGATGGGCTCGATCCGGCTACCGCTACGGCGATCCGTAAAACGATCAGGGAAGAAGCCGACCGGGGGGCGGCGGTTCTGCTCACCACCCATAACATGTTTGAGGCGGATGAACTTTCTGACCGGGTAGCCTTTATCAACGAAGGGGTAATTGTGGCCATTGATACGGCTGAAAATTTAAAGCTACAATATGGCAAGAGAGCGGTGCGCGTACGGTTGCGTGAAGGTGACGGGGTGCGCGAAGAAGAGCTGCCCTTAGATGGCGAGAGCTCTTCTGCCCGTCTAAGCGAGCTGGCCGCTTCGCCAAACTTATTAACAATCCACACCGAGGAAGCAACCCTGGAAGCGATCTTTATCCATCTGACCGGCAGGGGGCTGGTGTAATGAATAAACCAATTTCAACCGGCAGGCTGCTCGGAGCGGTTCTTAAAAAAGATATCCGTATTTACAGCCGCAACAGTATCTACCTTTTTCTTACTATTATGAGCCTCGTATTTTTCGTGGTAATATTTTGGATTGTTCCCGATTCGGTGGATGAAGAGCTACCCTTTGCCGTCACTCCTCCCCTTTCGGTAATCTTCGCCGAAAGCAAAGCGGCAATCTTAGCAGCGGGTATCCCGGTTGACGATGCAGCCCGATTGGCAGAATTTAGATCAACCTTTGAGGAAGAGGGCCTAAAGTTAATTGAGTTTGCCGGCGAGGATGAGCTCAAACGGGCCATCGCGGGAGAACTGCTGGTTTATAAAACGGCAGAGGGCAATTATATCTTCCTTGATCCTGATCTGGATGAGAAGGCGCCAAAAGGAGCTGATAAAGTAAGCATAGGGGTGGGTATCGCGTTTCCGCCGATTTTTTTTAGTGAAGTGCTGATGCAGCGAAAGCCGCAGGTAACAGTATATGCCGATGCTGCTGTTCCTGAGGAAACCAGGGGCGCCATACAGGGTTTTGTGCGCGAGTTGGCTTTTTCACTGGCCGGAAAAGAGCTGCCGGTGGAGTTGCCGCCCGAAGATATGATTATCCTGGGTCGCGACCGTTTAGGAGATCAGATTTCGATGCGGGATAAGATGCGGCCGCTGATTGCTTTCTTCATCCTGATGATGGAAACCTTTGCCCTTGCCTCGCTGATTTCCAATGAAGTGCTGCAGCGTACCGTTACTGCCCTGCTTGTTACCCCACTTCGGGTCAGCCATTTTATACTGGCCAAGACCATCTTCGGTACTATCTTGGCACTAGGCCAAGCGGTTATTGTGCTGGCCCTGGTCGGTGCTTTTTCGGCTGCCAACTGGCTATTGCTGCTGCTGATTGTTTTTTTGGGTTCGCTGCTCTTTACAGCAGTAGCCATGCTGGTGGGTTCAGCCGGTAAAGATTTTATCGGGCAGCTGATGTACAGCCTGCTTTTCCTGATACCGCTGATGATTCCTGCCTTTGCCGTGCTCTTACCCGGATCGGTTGCTTCATGGGTCAGTTTTTTACCAAGTTACCCGATTGTCAGGCTGCTTTATGACGTGACGATCCAGGAGAAACTGTGGGCTGATTCTATGGTGTTGCTTGGTATTGCCGCCCTCTGGGTTTTGGCTATTTTTGCGGCGGGCTTACTTGTTTTGAAAAGGAAGGTGGCAACGCTATGAGCCTGAAACGAGTTCTGCGGATTTTACTCAAAGATTTTTCCATTGGGCCGCGCAAACCTTTTTTTATCTGGGCCCTGGTGATGCCCTTTGCCTTGACGCTCTTATTTCAGTTTGCCTTCGGCGCACTTTTTGAGCCGCAACCACGCTTAGGCATTGTTGATCTTGGTAACTCGGCGCTTACCGCAGAAGCAAAGGAGCTTGAAGGGTTTACTGTTACGCTCGTAGATGATCCGGAAGAGCTCCTGAACCGGGTTGAAAATCACGATTTTGATGCCGGACTGGTGCTGACGGCCGGTTTTGACCAGGCCGTCAGAAAAGGCGAAAAACCGCTGCTGCAGTTTTATATGAGCGGCGAGAGCCTCGCCTCAAACCGGATTATCATAGCCGTTACCACCGTGGAGATGATTCGGGGACTCGAGGGCGCAGAACCGCCGGTTGAAGTTAACACGGTTTACTTAGGAGAACCGGGTCTGCCAATTTCAATCCGCCTGGTTCCGGTGATCGTTTTTTACGCCCTGGTGATGGCCGGCATCTGGGTGCCGAGTGCCAGCTTAGTCGAAGAGAAGGAAAACGGCACCCTGACGGCGATGATTGTTACTGCTGCCAAAGCCGGCGAAGTGCTGGTTGCCAAATGGTTACTGGGGTTTCTATTTGCCTCTTTCCTGGCTGTTGCCACTTTGATCCTGAACAGGGCTTTCGGGCCACGTCCGCTAGAGGTTATTGCTGTTATTGTCATCGCTGCTGCTCTCACTGCGGAGATCGGTCTGATCATCGGTATTATCTCCAAAACGGCAACGATGCTCTTTACCCTGACCAAAAGCCTCGGCATTTTTCTTTTTGCTCCAATGATCTTTTATCTCTTTCCCGAATGGCCGCAGTGGATTGCCCAATTCTTTCCCCTTTACTGGATCATGGAGCCAATCTGGGAAGTATCGGTCATGGGTCAATCGCTTAGTGTGGTCCAGTTCGAATTGCTGATCGCCCTCGCCATAATTACCGGACTTATTCCGGTTATTATTTTATTGAAAAAAAAGATTTATGCCTGATGACTCAACCTATATTCACGACGGAATAAAAAGTGATATAATGAGCGCTGTTTATAAAGTTTTTAGAGGTGGGCAATGCTTGGTACTTACGTTAATACCCTGGCGATCATAGTCGGCAGCCTGTTGGGTTTACTTTTTCATAAAGGGTTGAAAGAAAAATATAAAACTATCGTGATGCAGGCCATTGGTCTTTCGGTGCTCTTTATCGGAGCAACCACTGCCCTTGGAGGTTTGCTCGATCCAGACAGTGAGCCGATTCTTTTTATCATCAGCATGGCTCTGGGTGGGATTGTCGGTGAATTGGCCGGGGTGGAAAAAGGTCTTGAGCGGCTCGGCATGTTTTTACAAAAAAGGTTTGCTGCCACCGAAAGCAATGTTGCCCGGGGTTTTGTTACAGCTAGCCTGATTTATTGCGTTGGAACTATGGCGATAATCGGCTCGCTGGACAGTGGTTTGAGAGGCAATCACGACATGCTCTTTGCCAAGTCTGTTTTGGATGGCGTTACCTCGATGATCCTTGCCTCATCTCTTGGGTTTGGAGTCATTTTTTCCGCTATCACTGTTTTCACTTACCAGGGTGCGATTGTGTTTTTTGCCGGTATGGTGGAGCCATATTTAACGATCGATGTGATTCGCGAGATATCGATCATCGGCGGTATCCTCATCTTTGGCATCGGTCTGAACTTGCTTGAAATCATCAAGGTCAGGACAGCTAACCTGTTACCGGCCATCTTGGTCCCGGTTATTTACTATGTTATTACCGGTTAAATTCCCGGTAACCGGTTTTTCTGCCGCTATGCCACCGGTTTTCGGCTGTTTTCCGCTGTTATTTTACCGACTTTTCTTCTAAGCACCTGGTATTAATAATCTGTTTGCTCTTTTTCTTCCTCGCTACAATAATGCGATATCAATTCAAAATCCTCTTACCGTTACCAGTGACGATCTACCCAGTAAATCCCCTCTTTCTTGGGAGGGTCAGGGTGAGGTCAAATCTGATGCTTCTGCTTTAAAATTCGTAATTCGTTTTTTTTGCTCAAGCGGTAGGAAGATCCAACCAATATGGCGAAAATATAATCAATTCTATAAAGTAGTCAAGGAGGAATTTATCGATGATTTCTTTTCAACTAACCGAAGAGCAGGAACAGATGCAAAAGTGTGCCCGGGACTTTGCTGCGGCCGAAATTATTCCGATCGCCGCCGAGTATGACGAAAAAGAAGAGATCCCCTGGCAGGTGATTGAAAAAGCATACGAGGCAGGCCTGATGAACCTGGCCATTCCGGAGGAATTAGGCGGGCAGGGGATCGACCCACTTACAGCGGCCATTATTACAGAAGAAATAGCTTACGGCTGCCTGGGTGTTAATGGAACCTTCGGCGCCAATGAACTGGCGGTGCAGCCAATTCTCATCGCCGGGACGGATGAACAGCAAAAGCGGTTTCTGCCCGATTTTTGTGCCAAGCCGCAGCTGGCCGCTTTTGGCTTGACCGAACCGGAAGCCGGTTCGGATGTAGCCAACGTGCAGACCCGGGCGGTACGCGACGGTGATTACTACGTCTTAAATGGCAACAAGTGTTTTATAACCAACGGCAGTTCGGCTGCACTCTACACTATCTTTGCCACTATCGATAAAAGCCTGGGACACAAAGGGCTCTGCGCTTTTATCGTGCCTGGCGATACGCCCGGTATCCGCGGCGGCAAGAAGGAACAGAAGATGGGTGACCGCTGTTCCGAAGTTTCAGAGGTGATCATTGAAGATTTGCGGGTACCGGCCGCTAACCTGCTCGGCAAAGAAGGCGACGGTTTTAAGATCGCCATGGAAACCCTAGATGTGACCCGGCCCGGTATTGGGGCGGCAGCTGTTGGGGTGGCCCGCAGGGCATTTGAGGAAGCCAGGAAATACTCGTTGCAGAGAATCCAGTTTGGCAAGCCGATTGCTGCCAACCAGGCCATCCAGTTTATGTTTGCCGAGATGGCCACCAAGATTGACGCTGCCCGGCTGTTGGTCTGGCGGTCTGCCCAGTATCTAGCCGGCGGCCTACGTGCCACCAAAGAGGGTTCAATGGCCAAGTACTATGCGGCCGATATTGCCATGGAAGCCACGGTCGATGCCTTGCAGATTATGGGCGGCTCAGGCTACATGCGGGATTACCCGGTTGAAAAACTGATGCGTGACGCCAAGATCCTTCAGATTTACGAAGGCACCAACCAGGTGCAGCGCATGGTCATTGCCCGGGAAATCCTGAAGTAAAGGATCTGGTGATTTTGAAACTAGTTGATCAACAGATAACAAATGCGGAACTCAAAGAAATGTCTGTCAAAATGTTTGACGGATTGGTCAAGGCAGTGGTTGATGTTGAGGAAGAAATAATGGTCGTGGATTCTGAGCTTCATGCCGATCAGGAAGAGTATCTGCTTGAGAGAGGTTCGAAACAGGAAAACATATGGGGTATTAATATTTATCCCGCCCGGGTAGGCAAAGATGCCTGGCTTGAGTTTGATTCGATGATTAACCTGCGCCCCTCTCAGAACAACAGGTCTCGTAGTGTTGAAAACGAGGATATCAGAAAGAGAATTACTATTATCGTTGAGAAATTGGTGATTAAGTGACGATTCATAAAGAACTTGCGTCCGGACGGTGGTTCGAACTGTCTCTTCTCGAACAGTTGGCAAATATTGGCACAGATATTGAGCGTGCGATCAGGTGGAAGCAAAAAGGTGATGCAGATTTCAGCAGGCAGGCGTTTGACCGGGCCCTTGACTTGATCTACTTAACCGTTGAAGATCCAAAGAATAGAAAAAGGCTGAAAGAGATACTGAGAACCAGGGAAGCGCTGGTCGACCATTTCATTTACGGCAATGAATATAATACCACTGAGGAGCAATGGCAAAACTATTTCTACCAGTTTAACTATGCTGCTGCAATAAGCAGGGGTAGGTAAAAGCTTATTCGAATTATAGTTGAACAATATCATTAAAGGGAAGGGGATAGCGGTTTGGATCTATATGAAAGCTTAAGAGAGAGGCTCGACGCTCACCCGTCTACAGCGCCCCAGGCCGGATCGATTCAAGAAATCCTAAAGATTCTCTTTACCCCGGAAGAGGCCGGCGTTGCAGTAACTATGAGCTTTAAAGTTAAGCCTGTGCCTGAGATTGCCGTAAAATCCGGCCTTGATGAAGATACTGCGTTGAAGCACCTTGAAGCGATGGCCGATAAAGGCATTATTATGGCGCGTAAAAAGGGTGGAGAAACTCTGTTCGGGCTTGTTCCCCTGATCCCCGGAGTGTTCGAATTTCCCTTTATGAAAAGCGGGCTTGTCCCACTGCACCAGAGGTTGGGTGAACTGTGGGAAGAGTACCATGGTGAAGCGCTCGGTGCATCATTCGCTGGAAACCCTACTCCGCTGATGCGGGTGGTCACAGTGGATAAGGCGATTCCCTCCCGCGATCAAGTTCACCCTTACGAAGAGGTGGTGCGATTTATCGAGGAAGCACCGTTTATCGCGCTGGCTGACTGTGCCTGCCGGGTTAGCGTGAAAGCCTGCGATAAGCCGAAAGACGTATGCCTTGTTTTTGGGCACGCGGCAGAGTTTTTGGTAGAGCGCGGTTTTGCCCGCCAAATCAGCAGGGAAGAGGGGCTCAAGGTGCTCGACCGGGCCGAAGAAGCAGGCTTGGTCCATACCAGTAATAATAGTGCCGATCGGGCTAACTTAATCTGTAACTGCTGCCCCTGCTGCTGCACGGTGCTGCGCGGTAAAACCCAGCTGCGCCATCCCCACGCTTTTGAGCCAAGCCGTTATGAAGCGAAAGTAATTGCTGCGGACTGCAGCGGTTGTGCGGTCTGCGCTGCGGAGCGCTGTCCCGTGGCGGCAATAACCATGATCGATGATCTAGCCGTGGTTGAGGTGAAAGAATGCATCGGCTGCGGTCTTTGTATCAGCAGTTGCCCGACCGGAGCGATGGTTCTGATCGAGAGAGCGGCGGTTCCGACAACCCCGGCCACTGTTTCGGAAATGGGCATGCAAGTGTTACAGGAAAAAGGAAGGCTCGAAGCCTTCCTGAAAATCATGAACGAATAGCTAGCTATTAACGCTTCGACTATTGCCCGGTGACTCAGTGTAGCTCATTAAAAAATATGCGGCCCCATCTGCTTTAATAAGAGTCGCGCACAGAAACTAGAATATGAAATTTAGACTGCCCTCCAAATCCCTCTCCCTCGGGAGAGGGCAAGGGTGGTGCGCCCGGCATG
>DBBD01000152.1 GCA_002292015.1 Firmicutes bacterium UBA993 | reverse complement strand
TTTAATGGCAAATACACCGGAAACGAAGGCCACTAGAGTGCCGGTTAGATAGTTAAATAACATATTAATGTCAATTCCGGTCGAGATAAGTTGTTTGGCTTCAATCAGGGTAGCTCCGAGGATTACCGGAGCTGAAAGCATGAAAGAAAAGCGGACAGCGGATTCGCGATCAAGACCCCGCCACAGCGCAGTCAGAATCGTAATTCCCGATCGCGATATACCGGGAATAATGGCAAAGGCTTGCAATAATCCAACCATAACCGCATCAAATGGTTTCATGGCTGCAACATTTTTCTGTCCCTGGGGTATTACCCGAATCAAAGTGATGACTATCCCGGTAACCAGCAGCATGAAGCCTACTACTAACGTAGAACTAAAAAGCGGCTCAACGTAACTGCCAAAAAACAGGCCCAGTGCCCCGGTCACAATAACCCCTAAGGTAAGCATTAAAAGAAAATGGCGCTGTGATTGATCATGGTAAAATTTAAAAAGTGCAAGAAAATCTTTGCCGAAGACAAAAAACACAGACATCAGGGTCCCAAAATGAAGCAGTATTTCCAGGGTGACCCCGGGTTCATTTAAACCAAACAGATGCTGAAACAGGACAAGGTGACCGGAGCTGCTAACCGGTAAAAACTCGGTAAGTCCCTGGATCAGTCCGAGCAGCGCAGCTTCAAATGTATTCATTAAAACATGCTTCCAACAACTACAGGCATTGCTTTTGGCTCAATAGTAAAATGCATCTGATTGCCAAATAGTATTTCCCCTTCCATGTGCAGGGGGCATTGCTTGCTTAAACGCAAAGCAATCTCCGTGGAACGGTAGAGAACGGCCTCTTTCAGTTCAACATGTTTACCACTATACACTTTGGGAAAATGATAGGCCAGAGCCAGGTTACTCATTTGATCGAAGACACAGATATCAAGCAGACCGTCATCCTGGATCGCCTCGGGAAGTATCATCATACCTCCGCCATAAGTGCGTCCAATACCAACCGCAACCAGCATCGGTCTTTGCTTTAATCTCGTTCCGTCCCCCAGTTCAATTTCCATTTCAACCGGTCTGTAAGTAAGCAGCGTTTCAAACACAGCATAGATGTAAGCAGATACCCCATTTAGCGGCCTTACTCCGCGGTTGACTCTCATCGCCACAGTTGCGTCGAAACCGACGCCAACGGAGTTGATGAAATGGCGACCCAAGACTTTGCCCAAATCAATCATTTTTATTTCCGCTTTCTCCAGGACCCTGCAAACCGCTTCAGCCTCTTTAGGCATATCGACGCTTACAGCAAAATCATTGCCTTTTCCACCATGAATGGCGGCAAGAGCTGCTCCGCTTCCGACAATACCGTTTAAAACTTCATTTACGGTTCCGTCACCTCCGGCCGCGACTACTATATTAAAACCTTCTTCAGCAGCCTTGCGCGCTGCGGTAATCGCGTCCTGGTGGCCGCTGGTTTGATAAATATCATAATCTAAGTGAGCTTCGCGAAAATATCTCTCGATGATCGGCATCATTGACTTGGCCCGACCACCGCCGGCAATAGGGTTTAGAATAAACTTGTAGCGGTTCAGAACTATTCCTCCTCAGATCAGGCACTCTTTCGGAGCACTTTTGGGCTAACTATCTAAAAAGGAGAACCGGTAAGTTCCCCTGTGACAGATTTCTTAGTTATTGTCCGCTTTTTTCTTTGGGTGGCACATCAATAATAATTGGCATGATCATCGGACGACGTCCTGTGTGTTCATAGAAAAAAGATGAAGCTGCATCACGGATTCTCGATTTCACCTTGTTCCACTCCTGCATCTCTACTCCGTTTATCCTGCTAATTGCCCGCATCAGCGATTCCTTGGCGTTGTCAAGTAGATCAATAGATTCACGAACATAAACAAACCCACGAGTGACTATTTCCGGACCCGCAAGAAGGGTGCCTTTCTCCGGATCAACAGCCAGAACGATTACAACGATACCATCCTCAGATAGAATATGCCGGTCCCTAATCACAACTTCACCCACGTCGCCGACACCGAAACCGTCAACTAAGATCCGACCGGCCGGCACACTCCCGTTGATCCGGCCCTGACCCTCAGAAAATTCCATTACCTGACCAGGCTTGACAAGAAAAACATTGTCTTCCGGCATGCCAAGTTTTTGGGCAATTTTTGAGCAGGCAACCATCTGCCTGAATTCCCCATGGACCGGTATCAGGTATTTAGGCCGCAAAAGATTAAGCATCAGCTTAATTTCTTCCTCACTGGCGTGGCCGGAAACATGAACCCCCGAGACAGGGCGATAAATGACATCAGCTTTAAGTTGGAAGAGATTATTTACCGTCCGGGCAACCAGTTTTTCATTGCCGGGAATCGGGTTAGCGGCAATAATTACCGTATCGCCTGGTTGCACTTCGACCTGACGGTGCTCGGACTGCGAAATCCTGGTCAAAGCCGACATCGGCTCTCCCTGGCTGCCGGTGGTGATCAGAACCATTTTCTCAGGCTTGGTTTCTTTTACCTTGTCGAGTTCAATCATTACCCCGTCAGGTATTTTAAGGTAACCCAATTCTGTGGCTATTTCGACCGAGTTAACTATGCTTCTGCCTACCACACATACTTTACGCTCATAGCGAACGGCTGCATTGACAACTTGTTGAATGCGGTGAATGTTAGAAGCGAAAGTCGCCAGAATGATCCGGCTTTGCGAAAGGCGAAAGATTTCGTTGATGCTTTTACCAACCTCTTTCTCAGAAAGGGTGTAGCCTGGCCGGTCCGCATTAGTGGAATCAATTAGGGCGGCAACGACACCTTTGCGTCCCAATTCGGCCAGCTTGTGGTAATCAGTTATTCTTCCGTCTACCGGTGTCTGATCAAATTTAAAGTCGCCGGTATACACAATCAAACCGGCCGGAGTTTCAATAGCTACACCTACTGAATCAGGAATACTGTGGTTGGTTCTGAAAAACGACAGCTTAAAATTATCGGAAAGATTTAAAACCTTATCGGGATTGACTTCTGTTAATCGCGGACGCATATCAGGGTGCTCTCTTAGTTTTGCCTCTAACAACCCAAGGGTAAGCCGTGTACCAAAAATCGGCAGATCCAGATCGTCAAGTATATAGGGCAGTGCCCCGATATGATCCTCGTGTCCGTGAGTTAGCATTACCCCTAGAATGTTGAAGTTATTCGTGGTGAGATATGAGATGTCAGGGATAACAATGTCGACACCAAGCATCGATTCATCGGGGAATTTTAAACCGGCGTCTACAAT
The DNA here is from genome assembly GCA_002292015.1 of Firmicutes bacterium UBA993. Taxonomy (GTDB): domain Bacteria; phylum Bacillota; class Dethiobacteria; order DTU022; family DTU022; genus UBA993. The sequence goes on along the minus strand of DBBD01000152.1, from coordinate 8,064 downwards.
CAGGCACTCTTCGCCGTATTGCAGCACAAACATATTTTTACCTATTTCGTCGACTCCGCCGAGAGATATTAGCCTCAGGGCATCATTTCCTTTTTTTCTTTTTGACAATATAATCCCCTACCATGTTCTTAATTGTTTGAAAATATATTAGGGTCTGCGGCTTTCGGCACTCAGCCGGTGTGACCGAATCCTCCACTGTTCCGCTCAGTTGACGGCAGTTCAGTGCTCTCTTCGATGGCCGCCCTAACCACCGGAACTACGACCATCTGGGCGATGCGATCGCCGCGGTCTATCGTAAATTCTTTTCGGCCATGATTAACGAGGATAACTTTAATTTCGCCGCGGTAATCAGAATCAATCGTTCCGGGATAATTAAGAACTCCGATACCATATTTTACTGCCAAACCGCTTCGTGGGCGAATTTGCAGTTCAAGGCCCTCAGGGACAGCACAGGACAACCCGGTAGGAATCAAGCTCCACTCCCCCGGCTTGATTACCGCTGTTTCAGTCACTGCTGCAAAAAGATCCATGCCCGATGCACCAGCTGTCATGTAAGCAGGCAGTGGTAAATCTCTTGCATCTTCAGATCGTTTAACGAATATTTTTACGGTGCTCCGGTCGATGACAGCACCTCCGAAAAAGTTCTAAGCTACGGTCATGCAGGTTAATAGCGACTAGAACGGGATCGGTCATCCCGACCGCCTCTATCTCCGCCGCCCTTGCCACTGCCTTCCTTCTCACGGCCTTTCCTTTCGCTGACACCTTCAGGTCTGGGCAGCAGTGCTTTCCGTGAAAGATTAATCCGTCCTTTTTCATCGATGTCCGTAACCTTTACCTCAATCATGTCGCCCAGCTTGACAACATCTTCAGTTTTGTCAACCCGATGATGTGCAAGGTGCGAAATGTGCAGCAGGCCTTCCTTGCCCGGCAACAGCTCAACAAAAGCACCATATCGTTCAACACGGGTAACTTTACCGTTGTAAATCTCGCCGGCTTCAACATCTTTGACCAGGTTTTCGATCATCTGCAGCGCTTTTTTACCATTTTCAGGATCAACGGCTGCAATAAAAACCCGACCATCGGGCTCGATATCGATTCCGACTCCAGTTTCGGCAATAATTTTGTTGATCATTCTGCCTCCCGGTCCGATTACATCGCGGATCTTGTCAACAGCAACCTGAAACCTGATCATCCGCGGAGCATTCGGTGACAGTTCCGGACGAGGCACGGCAATAGTTTCATTCATAATCCCCAGAATATGCCGGTAACCCTGCTCAGCTCTTTCCAGTGCCTTCCTCAAGACTTCGCCGGATATACCTTTGATCTTGATATCCATCTGGATCGCAGTTATACCTTTTTCAGTACCGGCAACTTTAAAGTCCATGTCACCAAGGAAGTCTTCCACCCCTTGGATATCGGAGAGGATTTCAACCCGATCTCCTTCCTTGATCAAACCCATGGCAATACCGGCAACCGGTCTTTTTAGTGGTACACCGGTATCCATCATCGACATCGATCCCGAGCAGACACTGCCCATAGAAGTTGAACCGTTAGATTCCAGTACTTCGGAAACCAGGCGAATAGTATAGGGAAAATCATCTTCCGAAGGGACTACCGGCTCAAGCGCTCTTTCGGCCAGGGCGCCGTGGCCGATCTCCCGGCGACCGGGACCGCGCATAAAACCAACTTCGCCAACGCTGAAAGGTGGAAAATTATAGTGGTGGATAAACCGTTTGGATTCTTCCAAACCTAAGCCGTCCAGAATCTGAACATCCCGCAAGGCGGAAAGGGTGCAGACATTCATAACCTGGGTCTGGCCACGGGTAAAAATGGCTGATCCATGTGTCCGCGGCAAAACTGATACCTCACAACTGATCGGCCTGATTTCCTGCGGATTACGTCCATCAGCGCGTATGCCTTTTTCGATGATCAATGCGCGCATCGTCTCTTTTAAGATACATTCATATATTTTTCCCAGATCTGCTTCATTCTCAGGGTACTCTTCCCGAAAACCGGCAACTAGTTCTGCTTTTATGGTTGAAAGCTTATCTTCACGTTCTTTCTTGTCGGCAAACTGAAACGCATTTTCAATCTTACTCCTGACCAACGGTTCCACTTTGTAATAAAGTTCCTGCGGCAGTGCCTGGGTGATAACCGCCATTTTGGTTACCCCCGCATCAGTAATCATCTTTTCCTGCAAAGCCACTAGTTCTCTGATTTGTTCATGACCGGCTTCGATACAGCTTAAAACCTCTTCCCGGCTGATCTCTTTTGATCCAGCTTCTACCATTAGTACTGCATCTTTAGTCCCGGCCAGCACCAGGTGCAGATCAGATTTTTCGCTATCCTCCCGGCTGGGATTAACTACCGGCTTACCGTTGATTAACCCAACGTTTACTGCACCGACCGGTCCCTCAAAAGGAATTTTCGATATTGAAAGAGCAGCGGAAGCCCCGATAATCGAAAGTGGTTCCGGCGGACAATCCTGATCCATTGAGAATACTGTGGCAACTATATGAACGGAATTGTGAAAGCCCTTCGGAAAAAGGGGCCTCAGTGACCGATCTGTCAGGCGGCAGCCAAGAATTGCCCGCTCCGTAGGACGTCCTTCCCTTTTAATAAAGCCACCCGGTATACGTCCGACAGCATACAGTCTTTCTTCGTAGTCAACAGTCATCGGGAAAAAGTCGATCCCCTCCCGGGCTTCATCTGCAACTGTCGCTGTAACTAATACAACTGTATCTCCATACTTCATTAAAACAGCCCCACTGGCCAGTTTAGCCAGGCGCCCTGTTTCCATGGTGAGTGTCCGGCCCTGCAATTCCATCGTATATTTTTGCATGTATCGCATTTCTCCTCTCGCTTCTCAGGGTTGATCCAAAGTCAAACACGGAGGAGCCCCCCCGTGTTCATTGAAGTTTTATTTTCTTAGGCCTAGTTTGGCAAGAATCGCCTGGTAACGCTCCGGTGAACAGTCGCGTAGGTAATTTAAAAGACCCCTTCTGCGCCCGACCATCTTTAGTAAACCTCTTTGTGAATGAAAATCCCTTTTATGTGTCGTCAGGTGGTCAGTAAGGTAATTGATTCTTTCCGTCAATAGCGCAATCTGAACCTCCGGAGAGCCCGTGTCCCCTTCATGCCTTTTATGCAAATCAATGATCTGCTGCTTGCGTTCGTTATCCAACAACATTATAGCCTCCCTTTTTAAATCACCGCCGGCCAAGTAAAGTGTCGGGAACTCACTAAACCTAGCCCACGGTTCATATTGCTAGGATCTTAGCACACTGCATCCTGCTTGTAAAGGATTTCCACTGCCGTTTATTTCCATTCGAATTTTATCAATCAGCCGGCGTCCGGCTAAGATATCCTGACCAATCTGCTCTTTTAATTTTTCAAGTGATGGAAATGCTTCCGTATCCCTCAACTTTTCGATAAACGAAAGCCTTATTGTTTGATTATAAATTCTCTCGTTAAAATCTAAGATGTGCGTTTCGATTACGCATTTATCGTTCACTTTAAAAGTTGGTAACGAACCGACGTTGGTTACTCCAAAGAGCAGGTCTTCCTTAACCCTGCTGACAGCGGTCAGATAAACTCCCTGACCAGGCCAAAGCAGTTCAGTTGTGGGGTGCAGGTTTGCAGTCGGGTAGATATACCTGTTACCGACGCCGCGACCGCAAATAACCGTTCCTTCCCTGAAAAAAAAGTAATTAAGATAATCAGCCGCTTTTTTTACCTCTCCGTTGAGAATTAAATTCCTGATCAGGGAACTGCTTACTTTGTTATGCTTATAGGTGACCAGCGGTTGAATTGAAACGGTGAATCCCAGCTCCCTGCCCCACTGCCCGAGCTTCGGAGCGGTGCCTTTTCCCTCTTTTCCGAAACGATAATTTTCTCCCACATAGACTCCCGCGACCTTTAGTTGATCGACTAAAACCCTTTTAACAAATTCCAGAGGTTCAAGAGCGGCAAATGCGGAAGTAAACGGCTCGATTATCATGTAATCAATATTCAGTTCCTCCATTATTTCGGCCCGGTCAGCCAGATCAGTTAATAAAGCAACTGGTTTACCCGTTCGTAAAGCGTTAATCGGGTGTGGATTTAAGATCAGGACAGCACTGCAACCTTTTTCCGCTGTAGCTTTTTCCTCAACAGCCCTGAGAATAGTTTGATGCCCGCGATGTACCCCGTCAAAGTTGCCGAGGGCAACGAAAAGCGGCTTTGCCAAGTATGGTAAGCGACTGGTGCTGTTTATGATCTCCAAATCGATGTCATCCTCTTATCGGTATTTTAGTAAGCCAGGAATTTCAAAGTTTTCAGGCGGTAGCCGCTGTCATCGTTTGTAATGCCGGCCAGAGCCCTGAATTGCCTATCCTGATCATAGATTCTGATTACCGGAGAAACTTCTGTTTGTATTAAATAGTCTGCCTTGCTTAAAAGTACCTCCTGTCCCTGTTTCAGAGATTTTGTCTGCAACGCATCCAGCTCGATGCTCGGTAGGTGCTGTACTGCTGAGTCAGGGGGCAAAATCTGCTGCCTGAAGTTGTTTTCCTCAACTAACCGGGCAAAAACTTCCGTGGTTAGAGCATCCTTCAGCTTGTAAGGCCCCACGGCACGCCGCTGTAGTTCTGCCAAGTGCGCGCCGCACCCAAGGACTGTGCCGATATCAACAGCCAGGGATCTGATATAAGTGCCTTTGGAGCAGGTAATATCAATTACCAACTGCGGCTCTTTTTCCATTTGAAAAGAGATTATTGTAATCCCATAAATCTCGACCTGTCTATCTTTACGGGGCACCGAACTGCCTTCCCTAGTCCAGCGGTACAAGGGCTTTCCCTTATATTTAACTGCGGAATATAAAGGTGGAAGCTGTCTCTGAACCCCCGTAAAAGAGGATACGGTATGGAATATTCTGTTTCGGTCAACCGCGGGCACCTGGCTTTTCGCAATTACCATGCCGTCAGCATCGCCGGTATCGGTAGTAATGCCAAAAGTAATTGCAGCCCGGTAGTATTTTGGCTGTTCGATAATATATTCAACCAAGCGGGTCGCTTTACCTAAACAAACCGGCAAAACCCCGGTTGCCATAGGATCCAGAGTTCCGGTATGTCCGGCTTTTGTGCCCGGAAACAGCTTTCTGATCCGGTGCACCTCTTGGTGCGAGGTTAAACCCGCACTTTTATTTATTACCACGATGCCGTTAATCAATTAGCTCCCCCGGTTGGCAAGTCGGCAAGCATTAAAAAAGATTCAGCAAGCACTTTTTCCTTGACCGCCTCAAAACTACCGTGCATCCGGCAACCTGCGGCCCTGACATGCCCACCGCCGTTTAGTTTGCCGGCCAGGACACTGACATCCAAACGTTTTGAGCGAAAGCCTACCTTAACTTCGTTTTCCTGCTCGACATAAAAAAGGATTCCTAGCTCAACCCCTTCAATGTTCCTGGTATAATTGACTATACCGTCAAGGTCATCGGTTGATGCTCCGCTGCGTATCCGGATATCCTTGCTAATCGTCATGATGGCCAAAGTACGGTTAAAATACATTTCCAGGCTTGAAAGCGCTTCTTTCAGTAAGATATAAAAGGAAAGCGGTCGTTCATCAAAAATCTTCTGGGACAGAACACCGGGACTGACCCCCGTTTGCAGCAGCCGTGCTACGACCGTGTGGGTATGTGGAGTTGTGTTGTCATACTTAAAAGACCCAGTGTCAGTTGAAATGGCAACATAAAGGGCTTCAGCCAGCTCGAAATCGAGATCAATTCTTAAAGCCTGCAATATATCGAATACAATCTCCCCGGTAGCAGAAGCCTCCGGATCAACATAGTTCAAAGTTCCGTATCGCTGATTAGTAACATGGTGATCGATATTGATTAGTTTCGGACTAGCCAATACCTTTTCCTTAAAGCTGCCAAGCCGGTCGGCATCACTGCTGTCAAGAACGAACACCGGGCGGGATGAGTCGAAAGCGGCATCATCCGGCGAGATCAAATCTGCCCGATTAAGGAATCTGTATTTCAATGGGATACGACCCGGTGCAAAAAGTTGAATATTTTTGCCCAATTTTTCGAGGGTTCGACCCATGGCCAACAAAGAACCGATACTGTCTCCATCGGGCAACATATGCGAAATCAGGTTGAAGCTATCTTCCCCTGCAATTAACTCAATTATTCTGTTCCGATCGCTCATCTTCGCCGCCGGTCTCTTCCTTTAAAGATTTAATAACCCGGTCGATATGGGCACCGTATTCCAGCGAGTTATCAATAAAAAAATTGATCTCGGGCGTATATCTGAGCCTAATCCGGCGGCCGATTTCGTTGCGAATAAAACCTGAAGCCCGAGTCAAGGTCTGTAAAGTCTCTTCTTTTTCTTTTTCATCGCTGAATATACTCACATAAATTGATGCGTAGCGTAAATCCCGGGATAGTTCAACAGCGGTGATGCTGGTTAATCCAGCCACGCGAGGATCCTTAATCTCGGCAGCGATAATTGCGCTGACATCTTTCTTCAGCTGCTCGGCGACACGCCTTATCCTGTTCTCCGACACTTACATACCCCTCCCTCTGCATACAAGAACTACCCGGAGCTGTACTAACGAGCTACCTGCTCAATGATGTAAGCCTCTACAATATCGCCTTCGTGCAGATCATTAAAGTTTTCAAGGAGTATTCCACACTCATAATTGGTCAAGACCTCTTTTACATCATCCTTGAACCGCTTTAATGAATCGATTTTCCCGTTTTCAAGTACTACCGTCCCATCGCGGATGACCCTTATCATAGCATTACGGGTTATCTTTCCTTCAAGCACATACGAACCAGCGATACTGCCCAAACGCGATACTTTAAACAGCCGCCGAACTTCTGCCTGGCCCTGAATAACTTCCTTTATGATCGGTTTCAGCATGCCGGTCACAGCGGCCTTTATATCTTCAATCGCTTCGTAAATAACCCGATAAAGCCTTATATCAACTTTGTCCTGTTCGGCAAGCCTTCGCGCGTTTGTGTCCGGCCGGATATTAAAACCAATCACAATCGCATTAGATGCCGCTGCCAGCATTACATCCGACTCACTGATCGCGCCAACACCGGTATGAATGATTTTGATTTGCACCTCTTCCAGGCTTAGCTTATACAGCGCATCCTGCAATGCTTCAACTGAACCCTGGACATCACCCTTCAGTATCAGGTTGAGATCTTTAACCTCACCTTCACGGATCTGCTTAAAAAGATCATCTAAGGTTACACGCTGAACATGCCTGGTAGCCTCTTTAATCTTAACTATTCTTTTCGCGGCAACCTGCCGGGCTACCCGATCGTCACTGACAACCTGAAAAAGATCACCGGCCAGAGGCACATCACTCAGACCGATAATCTCCACCGGAGTCGATGGGCCTGCCGATTTTAATCTTTCTCCGCGGTCATTTTGCATCGCTCTTACCTTGCCGGCGATCGAGCCACAAATTATCGGGTCTCCTACCCGCAAGGTACCATCCTGAACCAGTACCGTAGCGACCGGCCCGCGGCCACGGTCAAGTTTTGCTTCAATAACTGTGCCTCTACCGGATCTCTCCGGGCTCGCTTTAAGTTCAGCAACTTCGGCAAGAAGCAGGATCATTTCCAGTAGCTCTTCCAAACCGTCTCCCCTGATAGCGCTAACGCGTACAAAAATTGTATCTCCGCCCCATTCTTCAGATACCAGGCCATAATCTGCTAACTGCTGCTTGATTCGATCGGGGTTAGCGTCAGGCTTATCAATTTTGTTAATAGCAACCAGAACTGGGACATGGGCTGCCTTGGCATGATTAATTGCTTCTACAGTTTGCGGCATCACGCCGTCATCGGCCGCTACCACTAAAACGGCGATATCGGTGACCTGGGCTCCACGGGCTCTCATGGCTGTAAACGCCTCATGTCCGGGGGTGTCAAGGAAAACAATTTTTTTGTCGTTTACCCTAACCTGGTAAGCACCGATATGCTGCGTAATGCCACCAAATTCTCCGGCGGTGACGTTGGCATTGCGGATCGCATCTAGCAATGATGTTTTACCATGATCAACGTGCCCG
>DBBD01000019.1 GCA_002292015.1 Firmicutes bacterium UBA993 | reverse complement strand
GTTCTGAGTTATACTGAAGATAAAAAGATTTCTGCGGACGACAACCGCTGTAAAGGGTGTGGTCTCTGTGTCTCCATCTGCCCTAAGGATGCGTTGACAATCTCTTAAAACCATTTAACAGGGAGATTACGATTATCGTGATGATACAACAGCAAGTGGTTGATGAAGAATACCTGTTACTTCACGCTGAAAGGGAAATGGCTTTTATAACAGGTAGCGAAGCGGTAGCCGAAGCAGTTAAGAGGGCTAACGTCGATATGGCAATTGCCTATCCTATAACCCCCCAAAGTGAAAGTATGCATCTTGTCGGAGATTTGTACGCTCAAGGGTATCTGAAAGATTTTTACCGGGGAGAAAACGAGTTTGCTGTAATGGCCAGTGTTCATGGCGCTGCTTTGGGTGGAGGAAGGGTTTTTACCGCAACAAGTGGCCCAGGAACTTTAAGAGCCATGGAAATGTTTCCGGTTTGGGCCGGATCCCGTCAGCCAATAGTATGTGCTTTTATGTGCAGGGGTGTTTCGTTACCCCCTTCAATTCAGCCAGAGAATATAGAAATGAGCATGCTACTTGACACTGGAATGTTGATGTTTCATGCTGAGTCAGCTCAGGATTTTTTTGATATGATTTTGAAGGCCTATGTTGTAGCCGAAAAAACCGAGGTACACTTGCCGGCAGGAGTTTTTGCAGATGGTTTTCTGGTAACGCACACCCGGGATCAGGTTAGGATGCCCCCTGAGAGTATTAAGCTTCCCGCGTATAATCCAGAGTCTGCTCCGGTGCCTGTTTTTGACATGGAAACGCCACCCATGAGAATTACAAGAGATCCCCTGCTTAATAAGAGTAACTTTATCAGCTATGCAGCCAATGCAAGCTGGCACCAAGAGATCCTGGCTGCCGCAGAGCGTGCGCGTAAACATATAGATCATTACTTTGGTGGGCTGCTAGAAGTGGTTAATCCTGAGGCCGGAGTTTTCATTGCTGCGTCGGGGACTGCTGTTTCTCAAAGCAGGGAAGCGCTAAGACTTTTAGAAAAAGAAGGAATAAAGGCCGGCTTGATCAAGATCAAATCCATTAGACCTTTTCCACACAATGAGCTTATTAAGATAACGGAGAATGCGGAGTTGATTGTTGTGCCGGAATTTAACGCTGGTGGTTGGCTGGCCAGAGAGATTAAAGCCGTGCTTGATATGAACAGTCGGGTAGTTGCGGGCCCGCGGGTATTTGGGGGCATGACTTTACCTCCGGAATTGATTGTGAAAGAGATTGTGCAGCGATTGCGAGGGGGATCAGAGTATGTCACGTAAAATCATTACTCCTGTGGAGGAGTTTGCTGATATATTGCCTGGGGATTATCAGGATTTAATAAATAATGGGCCATTTTTCGTGAACAAAGGCCTCAAAGATTTGGGCTCGTTTAAAGAAATAATAGATGAACACCCCCATTGTGCAGGCTGCGGCGTCGCCCTGGGAATACGCCTTGTGGCAGCGGCTTTGCCTTCGCCACAGGATACTTTGATCATCGGTACCCCAGGATGCTCATTTTTTGGGTTAGCTCAAACAGCGCTAAATTATTCTAACACCGCCTTTGGCAATCAAAATGCTGTGGCTTCGGGGTTAAAAAGAATGCTTAAAATAAGATACCCCGAACAGCATAAAGATGTGGTAGTTCTTGTAGGAGACGGAGGTATTGCGGACATCGGCTTGGATTTGACGCTGCATTCGTGGTTTAGAGGTGAAAGGATTTCTACCATTATGGTAGACAACGAAGTTTATGGGAATACCGGTGGGCAGGAAAGCGGCATGAGCGCACAGGGGCAGGTTCTTAACATGGCGCCAAAGGGCAAGCTGTTCCCAAAGCTACCAATTTATGATATAGCAAAAATATCGGGATGTGTCTATGCAGCAAGAGTGACAGTGGCAAGCCCCCTAAAGGTTGGGGAAACTGTTAGAAAAGCGATTCTTCTGGCAAGGGAATTGGGGCCGACCTATGTGCAGATTTATACCCCATGTCCAACCAATCTCAAATTTCCACCCAACCAGACGATAAAAATCGCGAAGGAGGCCGAAAAGGCCCATTACCCTTATGAGGAATTTATTAGTTCAGAGGCAAAGGATTATCTGGAAAAACTGGCTTAAATATAAAAATGCTTAGCTAAAGATGCATTGAACCGTTTAAACAACATTAGAAGAAAACGGAGGATGATAAGGTGATCCTGTTAAACCCCAACCGGCATAACCGCAATTATAAGGACGAGAAGTCTCGTGAAATAATGTTGAAAACGATTGACTTCTTTGAACGGAAAGGCAAGCAAAAGCTTAAAGAAGATGACCGCAACCGGGTTTGGTACGATGATTTTCTGAAATTCATCAAGGAAAATGAAATCTTCTATAACCTCTTAACCCCCGAACAGTACGGGGATAAGGATTGCCGCTGGGACACCTGGCGTAACTGCGAATTTAATGAAATACTTGGTTTTTATGGGCTGCATTACTGGTATACCTGGCAGGTATCGATCCTCGGCCTGGGGCCGATCTGGATGGGCAGCAATGAGGCACAGAAAGAGCGAGCTGCCCGCCTCCTTAAAGATGGCCAGGTTTTTGCATTCGGCCTTTCCGAAAGGGCCCACGGTGCTGACGTTTACTCGACCGAAATGACACTTACCCCACAAGCAGACGGCACCTACCTGGCAAACGGGGAAAAATATTACATCGGTAACGGTAACGTAGCCGAGATGGTATCAACTTTCGGCAAGGTTGCCGACAGTGATGAGTACGCTTTTTTCGTTGCCAATTACAGCCACAAAAATTACGAGTTGGTTAAAAATGTAGTCAATTCACAATCCTATGTAGCCGATTTTATTTTGCACGACTACCCGATAAGCGAAAGCGAGATTCTTTCCCGTGGCCAGGAGGCCTGGGACTGTGCTCTCAATACGGTTAACGTGGGTAAATACAATCTCGGCTGGGCATCGATCGGGATCTGTACCCATGCTTTTTACGAGGCTTTAAATCATGCAGCGAACCGTACCCTGTACGGGATGAAGGTTACTGATTTCCCCCATGTGAAGCAGATGTTTGTCGATGCCTACTCCCGCCTGACGGCAATGAAACTTTTTGCCCTGCGTGCCTCGGACTACATACGCACGGCCTCTGCTGAAGACCGGCGCTACCTGCTTTATACTCCCACCGTTAAAATGAAGGTCACCACCCAGGGCGAAGAGGTTATCAACCTGCTCTGGGACGTAATCGCCGCTAAGGGTTTTGAGCGGGACACCTACTTCGAAATGGCTGCCCGCGACATCCGCGCTCTGCCAAAACTGGAGGGCACAGTGCATGTTAACATTGCCCTTATTGTTAAGTTTATGGCGAATTTCTTCTTCAACCCGGGGGAATATGCTCCGGTCGGGCGGCAGGATCAACCTGGTAACGATGATTTTCTCTTCGACCAGGGGCCGACCAAGGGTCTCGGCAAGATACGTTTTCACGACTATGCGGAAGCATACAATCTCTATGAACTTCCCAACCTTGCGGTTTTTAGGGAGCAGACAGCTCTGCTTAAAAGTTTCCTCGCCGGAGCTACCCCGGATGCTGACCAGCAGCGGGACACCGATTTTCTGCTCTCCTTGGGCGAGATGTTCACCCTGGTAGTCTACGGGCAGCTGATTCTCGAAAACGCAAAAATATACGAAATGGAAGAACCACTAATTGACCAGATCTTTGATTTTATGGTGCGCGATTTTTCAAAATTTGCCCTCACCCTTTACAGCAAGGCCAGCACCAGCGAAGCGCAGATGGGCTTTTTACAGCAGATGATAAGAAAACCGGCTGTTGATCACGACCGGTTCAAAAAAATCTGGGATGAGCATCTGCTCGCCTTAAAAGACATTTACGAGATGAACCCTTAAAGTCAGATCAGCTTTGCACTGCGGCCAGCAGCAGTTCACTCAACGAACCGGGCTCCAGGCCGCGCCTACGCAAACCATTTAAAATGTCCGGAAGGGCGGCTATATCGTTCTCGTTAAAGTGCAGCAGAACGATGCTGCCGCCCTTTGTGTTAGCAAGGACGTGCTCGATTATTCGTTCCGTTGTGTATGCTTCGTTGCGTAGGGCATAGATCAACTCAACATCCCAGAGGACGGTAAACATGCCCTTGCCGGCAATGATCTCCTTGTAGCGCCTGGCTGTGCTGCCCTGGGGAGAAGTGAAACCATCCATTCCGGGCGGTCTGAAAAAGTAGGTCTGGTACTTAAAGCCAAGAGCACTGTCAACTGCTTCCTGCCAGCGGCTCAACTCTTCTTTTATCTGCTGATCGGAGACTGTGGTCAGAAAAGTATGATTGTAAGTATGGTTTCCCAGCTCGTGCCCCTTTTCCACAGCAGCTTTCCAGACTTCGGGGTGCAGTTCAACCCAGGAGCCCGTTGGGAAAAAAGTAGCCCGGACATTGTGATCTCTTAAAATGCGCAATGTTTTCCCAATCAGCTCCGGCCCGGCGCCATCGTCTATGGTAATTGCCACCCGGTTGGTGTTGCGGTTGCCGTGACTGATTACTGTGGAAGAGCGCAGCATATAATTTTCTTCGCGCAGTTTTTCATTTTCTTTAACCACCTGGTCGTACTGGTCCCAGAGCAGCTGGTTCTCATTATCGATTTTCTGCAACTGTTCTTTGAGGCGGTCAACTTCTACGCGCAGCGCTTGGAGGGCCAGGTACTGTGTAAAGCTAAAAAAGCCGGTTCCGGCTAAGGCCAGGAGGAGAACCAGAAACAGAAAAAGACGGTAACCAGATTTCTTTTTCTTTGTTTTAGGTGAACGGCCATAATAATTGTAGCCCATTAGAGGCACACTCCGTTTGCCGGGAATTACTATTTTCTTTTGCTATAGTATATGTTACCCTACAAAAAAAGATTAAACAATATGCTTTTGCCAAAGATGGAAAAGGAAGTGATCTTCAAGATGAAAACCTTGCTGGCCGTCGCTCCGAGCCCCCGTCGGGGAGGAAACAGTGAAACCCTGCTGAAGGAATTTTGCCGGGCGGCGGAAGATGCTGGTTGGCTGGTGGAGCTGTTAATAGTAAATGACCTGAAATTAAGGCCCTGCCAGGCTTGCGATGCCTGCGCCAAAGACGGCCGCTGTATCCTTCAGGACGACATGCAGACTGTTTACCCCAAGCTGATCGCCTCCGATGCCCTGGTGGTTGCCGGCCCGATTACCTTTGGCTCTGTAAACGCCCAGCTGAAGTCGTTTATCGACCGTTTCCAGTGCTGGTGGCAGGCTAAATACAACCTGAAGAAACCGCTTATTCCGGAGGAGGCCAACCGCCAGGGATTTTTTATCTGTGTCGGGGCCCTGAAGCGTAAGGAATACTGTGAAAATGCCACTCAGATTATCAAGGTTTTTTTTCACAACATCAACCACAAGCTGGCCGGCACGATCTGTTTCCGCGGCTACGATGAGCTGGGAGCGGTGCAGCAGGATCCAGGGGTTTTAGCGCAGGCCTACCAGGCTGGCAGAGACTTCATTGAGATGATTCCTCAACGAAATTGTTGAGGGCCAGGCCGGGTGTAAACTTTATTTTTCCTGCTTAAACACCATACCAGTTTCGCTCCTGGCGATTGTTATGATATCCTTATCGCTTATTTTACCGGCAATGATCTGGCGCGATAGCGGCGTTTCTACCTCCTGCTGAATGACTCGCTTTAGTGGCCTGGCCCCGAAAGCCGGGTCGTAACCCCGATCCGCCAGGTATGCAACCACCTCTTCGTCCCACTTCAGGGTCAAATCTGCCGTCTGGGCCAGGCGCTGGGCCAGCTTTTTCATCAGCAGCCAAGCAATTCTGCTGACCTGTTCCCGCTCAAGAGCCCGGAAAACGATGGTTTCGTCCACCCGGTTTAAGAACTCCGGGCGGAAATGGTAGCGTAACAAGGACAGAACCGCTTTCTTCATCTGATCGTAATCGCCGCCTTTATCGTGGAAGGCCAAAATTTCCTGGCTGCCGATATTTGAAGTCATGATCACAATCGTATTCCTGAAATCAACGGTACGTCCTTTGCCGTCTGTCAGCCTTCCGTCTTCTAAGATCTGCAGCATGGCATTAAAAACATCCGGGTGGGCCTTTTCGATTTCGTCAAAGAGCACCACGCTGTATGGCTTGCGCCTGACCGCCTCGGTCAGCTGGCCGCCTTCCTCATAACCAACATAGCCGGGAGGAGCGCCGACCAGTCTAGATACAGTGTGTTTCTCCATGTATTCGGACATGTCAAGCCTGATTATGTTTCGTTCATCGTCGAAAAGCGCTTCCGCCAGGGTGCGGGCCAGCTCAGTTTTACCCACGCCCGTTGGCCCTAAAAAGATAAAACTGCCCACCGGGCGGTTGGGATCCTTGATGCCGCTTCGCGCCCGCAGCACGGCGTCGGCTACGGCACTGACCGCCTCGTCCTGCCCGATTACCCGCTCGTGCAAGATCTCTTCCAGCCGGACCAATTTTTCACGTTCGCCTTCCTGCAGCCGGCTCACCGGAACTCCGGTCCAGCGGCTGACTACCTTGGCAATTTCTGCCTCGCTTACCTCCTCGTTGAGCAGCATGTTATTTTTCTGCTTTCCGGCCAAAAGTTCTTCTTCTGACTGCAGGCGTCTTTCCAAAGCGTTCAGCTTTCCGTACTTCAGCTCTGCCGCCCGGTTTAGGTCATATTCGCGTTCAGCTTTTTCGATCTCGTTGCGCATTTCCTCAATATCGCGTTTGATGGAGCGCACCCTGGAGATTGACTGCTTTTCAGTTTGCCATTGGGCCTTCATGGCATCGGCTTCGGTTTGTAGCTCGGCCAACTCTTTTTGCAGTTTCTCCAACCTTTCGCGTGATGCCTGGTCTTTTTCTTTCTTCAAAGCGGCCTCTTCAATTTCAAGCTGCATCACCCGGCGGGTAATCTCATCCAGTGCTGCCGGCATGCTGTCGATCTGGGTGCGCAGGTGAGCCGCCGCCTCGTCGATCAAGTCGATTGCCTTGTCGGGCAGAAAGCGGTCGCTGATGTAGCGATCCGATAAAACGGCGGCCGCTATTAAGGCACTGTCCTGAATACGCACGCCGTGATGAACCTCGTAGCGCTCTTTTAGCCCCCGTAAGATCGAAATAGTGTCTTCCAGCGAAGGCTGGTTAATTCTTACCGGCTGAAAGCGCCGCTCCAGGGCAGCATCTTTTTCGATATGTTTGCGGTATTCGTCGATCGTGGTCGCCCCGATACACTGCAGTTCACCCCGGGCCAGCATCGGTTTAAGCAGATTTCCGGCGTCCATCGCCCCTTCTGCCGCCCCGGCGCCGACGACGGTGTGTAGCTCGTCAATAAAAAGGATAATTTTGCCCTCAGCTTCTTGGACTTCTTTCAATACAGCCTTCAGACGTTCTTCAAACTCACCTCGATACTTGGCCCCGGCGACCAGGGCGCCCATGTCAAGAGCGATCACTTTTTTTTCTTTCAGTCCTTCGGGAACATCGCGGGCTACAATGCGCCGGGCCAACCCTTCGACCACTGCAGTTTTTCCCACTCCAGGGTCGCCAATCAGGACGGGGTTGTTTTTGGTCCGTCTTGATAAAATTTCCATAACGCGGCGAATCTCATCGTCGCGGCCAATCACCGGATCCAGCTTTCCTTTTTCCGCCTGCTCAGTTAAATCCCGCCCGTAGCGTAACAGCGCCTCATAGGTTTCTTCCGGGTTGTCACTGGTTACCCGCTGCGAACCACGTACCGTTCTGAGCGAATTCAAAAAGCTGTTGCGATCTAGTTTGCTATGGCGGAAAAGTTTTTTCAGATCTTCTTCTCCCTCTTCGATTAAAGCTAGAAGCAAGTGTTCGATACTCACGTAATCATCTTTAAGTTGTTTAGCTTCCTGTTCGGCTTTCGAAAGTACCCGGGTTAGCGCAGAGCTCATCTGTAGGGTACCTTCATAACCGGAAACTTTTGGGATGGCATCCAGCAGTTGGGCCAAACCCTGCCGCAACCCGGCAGCATCGACTCCGGCGTGTTGAATGAACCGCACCGCGAAGCCTTCCTCCTGTTCGATCAGGGCAGCCAGCAAGTGCTTTGTCCCCACAACCTGATGACCGTTGTCAACGGCCAGCTTCTGGGCTGCTAAAAAAGCCTCCCGCGATTTATTAGTTAAACGGTTTAAATCCATAATTTTCACCTACCTTTTGCGCAGGTAATCAATTTCATCCTGCATTATTTCAATTTTATTCAGTAAATCGACAATTATTGAAGCGCCGATCGTGTTTACACCAAGGTTGTCCCGAAGCCTGATCACCTTTTGCAGACGGCGTAAATCCTCAGCGCTGACAGAGTCTTCCCCGACCGCAATTACCCCCAGTTCCCGATAAAGTTCGAGTAGATCGGGATGAATTTCCAGATTAAATGTGGTCAGCGACTCGTTCAGATCAGTATGACAGTGAATGCGGATTAGTTTCACAATGATCACTTCCCACCTTTCCGCAGCTCATTTAACTTTTTATAAAGCTCTTTTTCTTCTTCACTCAAATCGGACGGCAGATCTATCAGCAACCTGACATATTGATCACCGCGGTTATTATTCTTATCGATAAAGCCTTTTCCCTTTAACCGCAGTCTGCTTCCGCTGCGGCTGTCGGGGGGGACTTTTACGTTAACCTGCCCATCTAAGGTTTTTACCGGGATCCGGTCGCCGAACACCGCTTGGTCGGGCCGGATGGTAGTTTCCACTTCGACATCATTTTCTTTCAGTTTAAATAGCGGGTGAGGGCGCAGCTTTACTTTCAAGTAAAGATCGCCTTTTGGTCCGCCGCCCAAACCGGTACCACCCTGTCCCTTCAGGCGAATGCGGCTACCTTCCTTAACCCCGGCCGGGATTTTTACCTCAAGTGTTTTCTCATCCGGTAAAAACCCAGTGCCACCGCATTGCGGGCAAAACCCTTGGTCGTTACGGCCTGTTCCCCCACATCCCGGGCAGGCGGCACTGCCGCCGACCCGTAGTGACCTGGTTACGCCCTGGAAAGCTTCCTCCATGCTTAAATCGATTTCGCTTTCAAGATCTTCGCCGCGTGCGCTGCGGCGCTGTGAACTACGGCTGCTGCGCGGTCCGCTGCCGGAAGCCTGGCCTCCGAAAAACATATTAAAAAAGTCGCTGAAACCGCCTTCAAAATTGCCCTCAAAACCGCCGCCAAAACCACCGCTGGAATAGTAGCGGACTCCATTCATATCAGGCGGTGGTTGAAAATCCTGGCCGTCTTTCCATCGACTACCCAGACGGTCGTAACGGGCCCGCTTATCGGCATCTTTAAGCACCTCGTAGGCTTCGTTGATCCGTTTAAACTGCTCTTCAGCCTGTTTTTTTTCAGCTGCGGGATGCAGATCCGGGTGCCACTTGCGGGCCAGCTTGCGGTAAGCGCTTTTAATTTCTTTTTCTGAGGCTTTGCGATCAACCTCCAGCAACTCGTAATAATCCTGAAATGTAACAGACATAACCATTCCCCCATACGTCAGCTAACCTAAGAATATTGGTGCAATTTGTGAATAATTAAGTAAGCAGCGGCCTACTTTTTTTTCGCGACCATGACCCGGGCCGGTTTGAGCAAGATATCGCCTAACATGTAGCCGGTGCAAATTTCCTCGGCCACGCAGCCTTCCGGGCATTCTTCAGCCTCAACATAGCCGATTCCTTCCTGCGTTTCCGGATCGAAGGGTAGGCCGGTGCATTCCACCGGCCTTACCCCGTATTTTTGCAACAGATCATTAAACCGGCGGGCCATAATCTCTAAGCCCTGTGCTGTGGCCGGGTCCTGGAGCTGCCTGCGGGCCTGGTCAAAGAAATCAAGAAACTCCAATAAATCGGTCAGGATTTCTTTCTTTACCTGCAGACGGCTCGTTTCTGCTTCGCGCTCAACACGTTTGCGGTAGTTTTCAAAATCGGCCCTCGTGCGCAGATGACGGTTTTTTTCGGCGGCAAGCTCTCCTTCAGACTCGGTAAGCTTTTTTTGCTGTAGCAGGATTTCATCAAGACTGCGTTTACTGGTTTCGATACTGTTAGTATTACTACCCCTTGTGCTTTCCATCCGGATTCCTCCAGTCTAAGGCCGTTTAGTTACTGTTCTATCCGGCATGTATTTAATGTTTAAACTCCCACACCCCTATTACTGCTCTTCAAATTCAGCGTCGACTACTTCGTCTCCACTGCCCGTCGCCTGCCCGCCGCCAGAGCTTTGAGGACCGGGGCCTGCCTGTGTCTGCTGGTAGGCTGCTGCAGAAAGCGAGTGTGCAGCCTGCTGCAAATCGCTCTTCAGGCTGCGGATTTTATCAAGCGGAGCGTTTTCTTTCAGCGCCGTTTTCAGGTCACCTAAGGTCTGATCCAGCCGGCCTTTTTCGTGAACCGGCAGTTTATCGCCCAACTCGCTAATCTGGCGTTCAACCTGGTAGACCAGGCTGTCGGCTTCGTTGCGCTCATCAATCTCTTTCCGGCGCCGCTTATCTTCTTCACTGTGCTGACTGGCCTCATTAACCATCCGATCAATTTCTCCCTGGTCGAGGTTAGTTGAGCCACTAATTGTTATAACCTGCTCCTTTCCCGTACCTTTGTCTTTCGCGCTCACCTTAAGAATACCGTTGGCGTCGATGTCGAAAGAGACCTCAATTTGCGGCGTTCCCCGTGGAGCCCGGGCTATGCCTTCTAGTTTAAACTGGCCTAACGAACGATTATCTTTGGCCAACTCGCGTTCACCCTGCAGCACATGGATGTCGACGGCCGGCTGGTTGTCTTCAGCGGTCGAGAAAGTTTCGCTGTGCCTGGTTGGAATCGTAGTATTGCGCTCAATAATTTTAGTCATTACTCCGCCTAGTGTTTCTACTCCGAGAGACAGTGGGGTCACGTCGAGCAGCACAACATCTTCCATTTCACCAGACAGCACTCCGGCTTGAATTGCAGCACCAAGCGCGACAACTTCGTCAGGGTTAACACTCTGGTTCGGATCTTTGCCGATCATTTCGCGCACCAGCTTTTGCACAGCCGGAACCCGTGTCGAACCGCCGACCAAGATTACCTCGTCGATCTCTTTTTCGCTTAACTTGGCGTCAGCCAACGCTGCTTTTACCGGTCCGCGGCAGCGCTCAACCAGGCTGTGGGTCAGGTCATCAAACTTGGCCCTGGATAGCTTGGTGTCGAGGTGCTTGGGCCCGTCGGCTCCGGCAGTGATAAAAGGGATGCTGATCGCGGTCTCGGTTGTTGAAGAGAGCTCAATTTTTGCTTTCTCTGCCGCCTCGATCAGACGCTGCAGCGCCTGTTTGTCCAGGCGCAGGTCAATTCCCTGATCTTTTTTAAACTCCTCAGCCAGCCAGTCAACTACAGCCTTGTCGAAGTTATCGCCACCAAGATGGGTATCACCGTTGGTCGATTTAACTTCAAACACCCCGTCGCCTACCTCGAGGATCGAAACGTCAAAAGTTCCGCCTCCTAAATCGAAAACCAGGATTGTCTCATTGCTCTTCTTATCCAAGCCGTAGGCCAACGAAGCAGCTGTTGGCTCATTGATGATCCTTAAGACGTTCAACCCGGCAATTTTCCCGGCATCTTTTGTTGCCTGGCGTTGCGCATCGTTAAAATAGGCCGGCACAGTGATTACAGCATCGGTCACTTTTTCGCCTAAGTACTTTCCGGCATCTTCAACCAGCTTTTTCAGGACCAGGGCCGAGACTTCTTCCGGGGCGTATTTTTTGTCGCCGACAACAAAACGCACTGCATTATTGGGCCCGGCTTCTACATTGTAAGGCACCAGTTTTCTTTCGG
This sequence comes from Firmicutes bacterium UBA993, assembly GCA_002292015.1. Taxonomy (GTDB): domain Bacteria; phylum Bacillota; class Dethiobacteria; order DTU022; family DTU022; genus UBA993. The sequence continues at coordinate 3,351 of DBBD01000019.1, read as the reverse complement.
CTTCAACCTCGTTGAACTGGCGTCCAATAAACCTCTTTACGGAAAAGAGGGTTTTCTCCGGATTAAGAGCAGCCTGCCTTTTAGCGACTTGGCCGACCAGCCTTTCACCGGAAGCTTTAAACGCTACTACCGAGGGCGTAGTCCTCGATCCTTCTGCATTGGTGATTACCTCCGGCTTTCCGCCTTCTATTACCGCCACAGCGGAGAAGGTAGTGCCGAGGTCGATTCCTACTGCTTTTCCCATTATTTTCACCTCAATTTTAATTTCGTTAATGTTAATCCAGCAAGCCGTCACTGGCCACTTTAACCCAGATGCATTCCTGGGCATGACCGGCCAGCTCTTCCTTAATCATCTGCTTAATGTTTTCTATATCTTTCTGAGTCTGGCCGAAAATCTCGTTGCACCCGTCATCTAGGTTCAGGTCAATTCCCTGCTGGGCCAGAACATGAACGGTTTCTAAGTGTTCTAAGATTTCAGCATACTTTTCCCTGGTAGCCAGCGCACTGCGCATCATTTCTGCCTCTTCTTCATCAAGCAGTTCAAATTTTTCTTTTGGTGCCCCACACTTGGGACAGAAATCAGGAGGCTCTTCTCCTTCATGCAGGTAACCGCAAACTTCACAACGCCACATTTTCATTCCTCATATTCTCCTTTCGCTTTTTGATCTGTTCATCAAGCACTTAAAGCAATGCACAGCCTGATTTTTTCGCCCCGGGAAGCCTGGGCCAGTTCCCGGTCAATAGTCAAAATCATCAGCTCGGGAAACTCCCGGTGCAGGGTTTTTGCTGCTGCCAGATGCCAGAGCCCGGATCCCTTAAGCGGCCAACGCAAAGCCAGTTCTCGCAAAGATGTGCAGTCTGGTACAATATTCAGCTTGCTCCAGGGACCTCTTTCCAGCATCTCGTGCAGGTACTCAATTACTGCTGCCGGCAGCAGCTCTTCGCGCTGGATGCGGCTGATTTCAGTGTATACTTCAGCCGCGGCAAGCGCAGTCAACAGGTGAATTCCTTTTTGGCGCGCTTTATCCTTCATCAGTTCACTATAATCATCCTTAAAAAGGTAGGAGAGCAACGCTGATGAGTCCCAGTAAATTACAACCAGCTGATCAGCCATTATTATCTTCTCCGTTACCGTTTCGCCCGGCTCTTCCAGCGGGTAGCTCTACCGGTGCGCCAATATGGCTCGCGGTATGGGGGCACAGATCGATTAACCCGCAGCTGGCATAATTTTTTAAGCGTTCTTCCAGGCTAAGCGCTATTCCCTGGGCCGGAACCAGCCTGGCTACCGGAGTGCCCCGGTCGGTAATGACTATTTCCATACCGCTTTTAACATCTTTAATTAGCTTGCTTAAACTTATACGTGCTTCCCTGATACCGATGTAGTTCTTTTTCATTGCCGGCACACTCCAATGTAGTAACTGTCACTACATTAAGTATAAGGGCATCTCTTTTTGCTGTCAACATTTTATGTGTACACATGCGCTACAAACTTTTTTTCCGATATCCGGCAAAGACAAAGGTTTAAGGCAGGAATGGTAGAAGCGCCGTCGAATAAAGAATAAGGCAGGTAAGACATCAAAGCGCACCTGCAGTCTCAAACAGTTAAACCGGTAAAGACAACCTACATTGGCTTTCTGGAAGTTACCGGGGGGTTTGTCATTGGGGGTCATCACATTATCGCGCGAATTCGGCAGCGGCGGTGAAACTATTGCCGGCCTGGTGGCCGAAAAAACGCGATTTCTGCTCGTCAACAAGGAAACAATCACTAAGGGCCTTTCTGAACAAGGTTTTGAAAAGCCGGCACCGCTCCTCGAGACTGCACTCCAAGATGAAAGTTTAGCCGAAGCAGCGCACCGCTATATTGAGGCGATGCATGACTATATCTACGATCTGGCGATCCGCAACAATCTGCTCATTCTCGGGCGCGGCGGTTCGGTGCTGTTCCGCGACTATCCACCGGCGCTTCATGTTAAAGTGATAGCCCAGTTCAAACACCGGGTTAAAAGGGTAGCCAAACTCTACGATCTAAATACTGAGACTGCTGTGAAGCTGGTCAAAGAACAGGATCGCGATACCAGCCGCTATTACCGCCAACTCTTTGATGTTAACTGGAAAAACCTGCGCGCCTACGATCTGGTGTTGAACACCGAAAAAATGGGGTTGGAAGATGCAGCAGACATTATCGTTACTGCTTACCGCGTTCATGCCGAACCGCGGGAGCTTAAAGATGGGCCGAGCGGGATCGAATTTGAAGACCGGACCTTCAGGACCCCAGTCGAGGAAGAAAATGGACACTTCATGCATCGCAGTGAAGAAGAGTTTTCCTCTATGCTCGATTTCTACCGGATCAAATGGGAATATGAGCCGAAAACCTTCATGCTGGAGTGGGATAGCGAAGGCAACGTGGTGGAGGCATTTTCTCCCGATTTTTACTTGGTTGATCAGGATCTCTACGTGGAACTGACCACCCAGAAACCGAAGCAGGCCTGGCGCAAAACCCGTAAAATCAAGCGTATGAAAGAGCTTTACCCCGACATTCAGGTCAGGTTGATTGATAAAAAAGGGTTTGAAAGCATGCTGAAAAAGCACAGTATCGATCGTGACGAGGGAGAAGAATGGTAAACGAAATAAACCCAAAAAAATCATACAAAGATGATCAATTGAAAATTATCATCACGCAGGAAGAGATTGAAGCCAAAGTGCTCGAGCTCGGCCGGCGGATTTCGGAGGAATACGCGGGAAAAGAGCTGATTCTGGTCGGTGTGCTCAGGGGGAGTACCTACTTTATAGTTGATCTGAGCCGTAAGATGCACATTCCTTTTGCTTTGGATTTCATCAGTATCTCTCACTACAACGACACATCAGGCCCAGCCGGGGTGGTGCGGATTACCAAGGATCTGGAACTGAGCATCACCGACAAGCATGTGTTGATTGTGGAGGACATTGTTGATACCGGTTTAAGCCTTGGTTACCTAATCCGCAATCTTAAAACGAGGAACCCGGCCAGCCTTAAAGTCTGCACCATGGTCAATGTTGAAGCACGGCGCATTGTCGGGGTGCCCGTTGAATACAAGGGTTTTGATCTGCCTAATATTTACGTGGTCGGCTATGGCCTCGACTACAAGGAAAGATACCGCAACCTACAGTTCATCGCTGAGTTCGACCGCTCCTGATTCTTGTTCTGTTTATCTTTAACGCTTGGTATATTGGCTATTGCTTTATAAATAGGATCTTATTCTGGTCGCAGTCGGGGTTGACGAAATTGATTTAATCATATAATATGGAAGTAGGAATATATGAAAAGCAGGTGAGTTTTATGTCCGGTTCTGCAATCGGTAAAGAATCCGCATC
>DBBD01000046.1 GCA_002292015.1 Firmicutes bacterium UBA993 | reverse complement strand
TAAAATATTTATAAAAATGTTGTCAGGCAGGGGATTCCACTACTTTGCGTACTATTGTTGGGTAATTGGGCTGGCTGTAATAATTGTCGCCCTAATCAATAATTAATCCTGAGGAGAACAGATTTACTTTACCGAAGCGAACAAATGTTTTATACTGTACCGGGAACAACTATATTCAGAGAGGGTAGAAATCTTAAAGTGGCCCGGAAAAGAAAAGTAAAAAAAAGAAAGAAAAAAATCAGTCGCGAGATGTTGATGCAGGTTAAGGGGATATTGTTATTCGCCTTTGCGGCTTTTGCTATCTATGGCCTCCTGCAGAATGAGGAAACCGGTGGTGTTGGGCAGTTTATAAATTATGTTATCACGGCTCTGGCTGGTAGGGCAGCCGTGGTCATTCCGCTTGCGCTTGCTGCTTTTGCGCTTCAGAACTTATGGCCAAAAGGCCGGTTAAAAACGGGAAACCGCCTCTACGGTGCAACGGCAATGGCTTTTTTAATTGTCGGCTGGTTTCATTTATCCGTTATTGCAGATTTATTACCTTTTGAATCACTTTCAGAGCTCTTTCGTGACAGCATCGCTCTTGGTATTGCCGGCGCTGGAGGGGGCTTAATCGGATCACTGGTCGCCGCTACTGCAGTGTATCTTTTCGGTCAAACGGGAAGCCTGATTATCGGCGGTGCATTAACAATAGTTGCTGTCATGCTGATGTTTAATCTTTCCATAAAAAAAGTCATCTTTTTTTTATCCAAAATAATTGAACGAATAAATGCGCTTCTTAAGGCGCTAATAAACGTTATAACAAGGATCGGCAGAGTAGTGATTAGGCGGATCAATGCTTATAATGCCTATAGAGCAATTCTAAAAGAAGCGCAAAAAACAGCCGTTGAAGCATCACAACCCGATTTTTCGGCTAATCCGGCTATTGACAAGGCGGAAAATAGTATCACCGATGATCGGGATGCGGATAGTAAGCAAGAAAATAATCGCCTCGAAGCTGAACGAATAAGCGCTGTTGCATACGAATATCAACCCCGCACCCACCACTATACAGAGGCCGGTAAAAATGAAATTTTGAAAACTGTTGCTCTCAATCAAGTCAAATCAAAAAGTTATTCCAATTATCAGTTACCAACCTTAAAGCTTTTATCTCTCCCCGGAGATAACGGTGCTCAGCGGCATCAACATAATAGCAAAGAGAGAGCCAGGCTGCTGGAAAACACCCTGCTGAGTTTTGGTGTAAAAGCTAAAGTGGTGCATGTCCAGACCGGGCCTACGGTTACCCGGTTTGAAGTACAACCGGAAGCAGGAGTTAAGGTCAGCAGGTTTATCAGCCTGGCCGATGATCTGGCATTAAACCTGGCTGCACCTTTGGTAAGAATTGAGGCGCCGATTCCTGGCAAAGCGGCGCTGGGTATCGAGGTGCCCAACAGCTGTATTTCGTTGGTGCACCTGCGTGAAGTGCTGGAAGATCAGGGTTTTGTAAACAGCCTCTCACCACTGACAATGGCAATCGGCAAGGACATTACCGGTGTTCCGATTGTTGCCGACCTCGCAAAAATGCCGCATCTGCTGATCGCCGGTGCCACTGGCGCCGGAAAAAGTGTCTGTCTCAACACGATAATTACAAGCATACTTTATAAGGCCGGCCCGGAACAGGTCAGGATCATGATGATCGACCCAAAGGTAGTTGAGCTAAGTGTCTATAACGGTATTCCCCAACTGCTTATGCCTGTGCTGACAGATCCGCGGAAAGCTGCCCTGGCTCTGAAAAATATGGTCAGGGAAATGGGCAGGCGCTACGATCTTTTCGCTCAGCTTGGGATCAGGGACATCGGAGCATATAATGAAATGGCTGTCGCGGAAGACGACTTAGAGAAGATGGCCTACATAGTTGTGATAATCGATGAGTTAGCCGACCTAATGATAGTTTCACCGGGCGAAGTTGAGGATTCGATCGCCAGGCTTTCTCAAATGTCCCGGGCGGCTGGAATTCATTTAATAGTTGCTACTCAAAGGCCTTCTGTTGACGTCCTAACCGGTATTATCAAGGCAAACATAACTTCAAGGATTGCCTTTACCGTATCTTCGCAAGTTGATTCGCGGACTATCCTCGATATGGCGGGTGCAGAAAAACTTTTAGGTCGCGGTGATATGCTGTTTTATCCGGTAGGAACAGTCAAGCCTGTCCGGGTCCAAGGCGCTTATGTCAGTGAAATTGAGGTTAAAAGGGTTACCGATTATATCCGTGAACAGGGTTTGTTAGGCGAAGAAACCTTTACATTTCTCGATCATGCTGAGGAGAACGATCACGAAACCGAAGATAAGCTTTTTCCGGAAGCCGTCGACCTGGTGGTGAGAACCGGTCAGGCTTCTATCTCTCTTTTGCAAAGACGTTTTAGGGTTGGCTATACCAGAGCTGCCAGATTGATCGATGATCTTGAACGAAAAGGGATTGTCGGACCTTTTGAAGGCAGTAAGCCACGGGAAGTGTTGATTGCTGAAGATGAAGTATCCCGGATAACCGAGGAATTCTTAAAAAAGAATAATTAGCAGGGAGTTTTGCATTTGACCAACAAAGTTGGCCGGCAGGATCAATCTCTGCAACCCCAACCTTTTATAGGATTAAAACTGGCAGCGATATCGTTGGGTTGCAGTAAAAACAGGGTCGACACTGAAGGTATTCTGGGTTCGCTTAAAGCACTTGGTATTTCGTTAACTAGTGATTACAATAGTGCCGATATAATTATGGTAAACACCTGCAGTTTTATAGAAAGCGCCCAGAAAGAATCGATAAGTACTCTTATAAATCTGTTTGCTGTTACCCGGGCTCATAAACCGTTAATAATTGCCGCCGGCTGCCTGGTTGAACTTGTTGGTACTAAAATTATCAGGAAGTTACCGGAAATAAACGGGGCGATCGGTGCCCACAGTTATAAACATCTAGAACGATTTATTGACATGCTGCTCAAAGACAGAAGGGTAGCGATCAAAAAAAAGGCCGGTCCTGATTATTGTGAAGCACCGGATCGATTTTTAACAGCGCCGGGTCATTCGGTGAACATTAAGATTGCTGAAGGTTGCTGTAACAGATGCTCTTACTGTCTGATTCCGCAGATCAGAGGCGCTTACCGAAGCCGAGAACCGCAGGTCATCATCGACGAAATTTCCTTTTTTTTATCTAAAGGCGCACGTGAAATTGTACTGATCGCCCAGGATACAACAGCCTACGGGACTGATCGCAAAGGACTGCCGGATTTAGCCGGTTTACTCAAAGATATATTAAAGCTGGATCACCGTTTTTGGTTGCGGATTATGTACACCTATCCGTCAAGGATTACCGGCGAACTTATTGATCTGATAGCAAGTGAGCCAAGGATATGCAACTACCTTGATATTCCAATTCAGCACGCCAGTAGCAAAATATTACGATCCATGGGACGTCATTATAGTCGTGAGGAACTTGAGCGGATAATCGTTTGCTTACGCCGGAAAGTGCCGGGGATTTCTCTGCGCACTACCTGCATGGTTGGGTATCCCGGCGAGAGATCAAGGGATTTTCAGGAGCTCAAGTCATTTGTTCGGTTCAACAAATTTGAACATCTGGGTGCATTCATCTTCTCGAAACAAAAAGGGACTACGGCCGAAAAACTTAAAGATGCTGTACCAACCCGTGTTGTTAATTGCCGACATCGTCGGCTAATGCTCGCACAACAGTTATTCAGCTACCGATTAAACCGAAAAAGGATCGGAAACATCGAAGTAATGCTGGTTGATCGGCCTTTAAGAGGAAAAAAAGACTATTACTTCTGTAGAACTGAAAAAGAGGCTCCTGAAGTAGATGGCGGAGTATTCGTATATTCTGGTGAAAAACTAAATGTAGGCGATCTTCTAAAAGCAAAAATCGTTGCTGTACAGCCTTATTACCTGGTGGCGGTAAAAATGGAAACCCTTAATGAATTTCCATTTGCAGAGGTGAACTGAGTTGATAGCCGGTATTATCTGCGTGGGAAACGAACTGCTTTCCGGGCTGATCGAAAACAGCAACAGCGGATTTTTGGCCAGAAGACTGTATTCTTCCGGAATAGCGGTACGGGAGGTTAATATTATTGCCGATCAGGATTCAATTATTAATGATTCTCTGGCAAAAGCTCTCGATCAATGTGATCTGGTAATTATAACCGGGGGCCTCGGACCGACTGAAGATGATTTAACACGAGAAGCAGTAGCCTTATACCTGGATCGCGGTTTAATTCTCAACGAAAAATGGCTTGCGCGAATGGAAAGTTTTTTTGCATCGCGAGGAGTGATCATGCCTGAGAACAATCGCAAGCAGGCGATGGTAATCGAAGGAAGTATGCTTCTAGAAAATGAACGGGGTACTGCGCCTGGATTGTTTATTGAAGAACAAGGTAAGATCATTGTTGTCCTGCCCGGACCGCCAAATGAAATGCAACACATGTTTGATAACAAAGCATTACCGTTGATTAAACAAAGTAACAGCGGCATCCAAAGCCTGGTGAAGACACTGAAATGCGTCGGCATTGGAGAATCACTGCTCGAAGAAAAAATTAAGGCTTACGGTCAATGGAATTTCGCCCCGCTTTCCTATGTAGCACGGGGGTTAGAGGTAGATCTGCAAATCAAGGGTAGTGGAAGTTTGCAGGCGGCAGAAGCTGAGATAGCAGACGCGGAAGCATTAATCAGAAAGATTCTCGGTGATGCTGTATTCGGATCGGGAGACGACACTCTGGCAGATATCGTGGCTGCTTTACTGCGCGGGAAAAATAAAACCCTTGCGGTCGTTGAATCTTGCAGCGGAGGTCAACTCGCCAATCAGATCACCAATATTGCGGGCAGTTCTGAATATTTTATGGGTGGAATTGTAGCTTACAGCCTTGAATCAAAAGTAAATCTGCTCGGACTTTCCAGGGCGAAACTTCAAGCTGAAGGTGCAGTAAACGAATCAACCGCTGTTGACATGGCAAAAGCGGCAAGAGAGCTATTCCGAAGCGACTATGGTATTGGTATTACCGGCCTGGCCGGTCCGGTTAGCGATCAGAGCAAAAAGCCGGTAGGCTTGGTTTACATTGCGGCCGCCGATCATAAAAAAACACTTTGCCGTGAGTATATTTTCGGTGGAGGCAGGCAGGCCATAAAAGAAAGATCGTCTCAAGTTGCGCTTAACTTGCTGCGCTTAATGTTGTTAAGTGATTAAAATCCGGGTATGAGGGAGACTGCTGATGCGCCTGTTTATTGCCTGTGATTTGACCCAGGCTCAGAAGCATGAGCTGGAAGTAATCCAGCACAACTTGGCAAGTTATCTTTCAGGAACCCGCTGGGTTAAACCGCAGGGGTTGCACCTTACGATTTCATTTCTCGGCGACCTAGAAGAAACTTTAGTTGGTGCTATAAAAATAGTGGTGGAAGAAGCAGTCTCTACCTGCGATCCATTTCCTCTAAAACTTGGCGGTAGCGGTGTTTTTCCCACCGTAGCGAAAGCCAAAGTGCTGTGGATTGGAGTAAAAGAGGGAGAGGAGTCGCTAAAAACTATAAAAAATGAGATCGACAAAGGTCTTGAGCGATTGGGCATAAAAACTGAAAAGCGCAGCTATAAACCACATCTCACGCTCGGTCGTATTCGTTATCCCTTACCGGAGAAACTGATCAGCCGTTTTCTTGAGGAGACTGGTGCTTACAGTTCTTCCAGATCGATGGTGGCAAAACTGGTGCTTTATGAAAGCCGACTCACCGCATATGGAGCATTTTACTACCCGCTGGCCGAAGTGCAGCTGTAGAGGTTATTATGCCACGCCGGGGAATGGGGATTTATAAGTTGATCATTATGAATCAATCGCTAAGCAGGAAATTATGTAAATAAACAGAAATAGGCGCTTAACAACAAAGAGGAGGACATCCAGTTGGAAAAAGAAAAAGCTTTAGAAGTTGCCCTGTTACAGATTGAGAAACAGTTTGGTAAGGGTTCGGTCATGAAGCTGGGCCAGGATGTAAAATACGAAATAGCGGCAATCCCAACCGGCAGCCTCGCCCTTGACGTAGCTTTAGGCATTGGTGGGGTGCCAAGGGGTAGGGTTGTTGAGATATTTGGACCGGAATCTTCGGGTAAAACAACGGTAGCACTACATATTATTGCTGAAGCGCAAAAAAAAGGCGGGTACGCAACATTTATTGATGCAGAACACGCACTTGATCCACAGTATGCCTCTAACTTAGGGGTTAATCTTGATGAGCTGTTGGTTTCCCAGCCGGATACCGGCGAACAAGCCCTCGAGATTGCTGAAGCTCTTGTTCGCAGTGGAGCGATCGATGTTTTGGTTATCGATTCAGTGGCAGCACTGGTACCCAGGGCAGAAATTGAAGGAGAGATGGGCGATACTCATGTAGGCCTGCAAGCTAGATTAATGTCACAGGCCTTGCGTAAACTTTCCGGGGTGATCAGCAAGTCGCGGACATGCGCCATATTTATCAACCAGATCAGGGAAAAAGTCGGAGTTATGTTTGGAAACCCGGAAGTGACTCCCGGCGGCCGGGCTCTCAAGTTCTATTCATCGATCAGGCTTGACGTCAGAAGAATAGAATCTTTAAAAATTGGATCCGATCAGGTCATTGGTAATCGTACCAGAGTCAAAGTGGTTAAAAACAAGGTTGCGCCTCCTTTTAAGATGGCAGAATTTGACATCCTATACGGAACCGGAATTTCCGCTGAAGGATCGCTGATTGACATGGGGCTTGAACACAAGGTCATTAGTAAAAGTGGAGCTTGGTATTCTTACGGTGAGGAAAGGTTAGGCCAGGGCCGTGAAAATGTCAGAGACTTTCTGAAAGAAAACACGGCAATGTGTGATGAAATTGAACAAAAAGTAAGGGAGGCTGCTGGATTGCCGCTTACCTCCAGTGAAGTTGTCGATGAAAAAAATAAGCAGGAGAGGTAACGGGTTGATAGCATGACGGACTGCGATGATCAGATTAGAAAAGCCAGGGCCCGGTTATTTCGCTATCTGGCTTATAGAGCGCGAACAAGCAGTGAAGCTGCGTCTTATTTGCAGAAGTTGGGTTTTGCAAATGGCGAGGCTTCTGCGGCAATAAAAGATCTGCAGGAGATGGGCTATCTTAATGATAAAGTCTTTACCGGCGATTTTATCAGTTACCGGAAGGCCCGGTATTATGGTCCACGGCGGATTCGTCATGAACTGCTTAATAAAGGGCTCGATAGAAGTACGGTCGAGGAATTACTGGCTGCTGATGAAGATGTTCAGGAAGAGCTTCAAACAATCAGGGTTCTTCTAAATAAACGGGTCTCTGCGAACAAAGATGCCGATCAACGCTGGTTTGTACGCCAGGCGGATTATTTGCGGCGCCGCGGTTTCCGTGACCGGCAGATCATGACCGCTCTAAAAGAATATGGGTTTGGAGAAGAGCAGCTGTAATCATCTGCTTCATAAATCCAAACGACTGGAGAGGGTTAGGGTTAACGGGGATTCAACTCCGCTGCTGGTGCCACCCGGTAGCATGATAGTTATTAATAACTGCGGTAATTGCTGCAGAAACACTAGTAAAATACTTTATTGCTTTCGTCTTCTGTCAGTG
>DBBD01000015.1 GCA_002292015.1 Firmicutes bacterium UBA993 | reverse complement strand
AGGCCTGAACGCCTAAGGAGGCCGCCGTAACGGTATTTGGAGACTATCATGCCGCCGGGTGGCGCCGACAGAGGGGTTAAATTCCCCCCACCCCAGCCCTTTCCCCAAGGAGAGGGGGGATTTACAGGGTCGATCGGGTAATATTGATTACCGACGCTTGTAGCATTGTCAGCTCTGCCTTTGAGACTGACAGGTTGTTTACGTAATAAGGGGGCCGCTTTATGTTTTTGCGGCCGGTTATCAAAGGAGGTCACAGGTTGGTACCAGGTTATTTGCAGCACACGTTGCCGAACGGAATAAGACTGCATTTTTTGCCGACAGAAAAATTTAAAACTATATCGATTGGACTCTTTATTCATCAGGAACTAAGCGGCACACTGGCCGCCTTAAATGCCCTGCTGCCCTCCGTGCTGGAAAAAGGCTGCCGCCTCTACCCCGATTATTTAACCCTTCAGCGCAAGTTGGAGAACCTTTTTGGGGCAGACCTATCCACCGATATCATTAAGAGCGGCGAGCGGCATACGCTTGCTTTTACCATAGAAACCGCGCATGATCGCTATCTTGGCGAAAAAAGCAACCTGCTAAGCGAGGGGCTGGCAATTCTCAGCGCAGTGGTAACCGACCCGCTGCTGGAAGAAGGAGTTTTTAGCGCTGCGGTGGTCAAACAGGAGAAGAGCCAGCTGGTCAGGGATATTAAAGCCATGCTGAATGATAAGACTACTTACGCTGCCGAGCGCTGTCTTTCAGAGATGTGTGCCGGTGAGCGATTTGGAGTGTTCCGGCTGGGTAAGATCGAGGATTACGAGCGAATTGGCCCTGCCGAACTCTACCGCTATTATAAGCAACTTCTGGCCCGTAATCCGCTGGATATCTATGTTGTGGGGGACTTAGGCGAACGGGTAGTGCTTGATGCCGTTACCGGGCATTTTAATTTTCCCCGGGAAGAAAAGGCAGTAAACTTGCCTGAAACCGAACAAAAAGCGGCCAGGGCCGAGATTCTGGTGCTTGAGGAGCAAATGGCGGTCAACCAGGCTAAACTGGTGCTCGGCTACCGCACCGCCACCGGCTTTAAGGATGATCTGCACTGCCCGCTGCTGGTTTACAGCGGAATCCTGGGTGGTTTTCCCCACTCGAAGCTCTTTGTGAAGGTGCGCGAGGAAGCCGGCCTGGCCTACTATATTCACAGCCGCTTGGAGCGGCACAAGGGTTTGATGTTCATTTCGGCGGGTATCAACTATGAAGACCATGCGCAGGCAAGGGCTATAATTGAACTGCAGTTGAGCGATATGGCCGGGGCTAAAATCAGCGCTGCTGAGCTGGAAAATACCAAGCGCGGCCTGGTTAACCAACTCTTTTCGCGCCAGGACAGCCCCAGCCAGTTGATCGGCTTTCACCTTGACGGTATTATAGGCGGCTATAATTACAGCTTTGAGCAGCTGATTGAGGGAATAGAAGCAGTAAGTCTTAAAGAAATCAGGGCAGTAGCGGAGCGAATTAAGCTTGATACAGCTTTTCTGCTACGACCGCTTGAAGGGGGAGAGCCGTCTGATGGCTGATCAATACAAGCTGATTGAGAATAAAACACTACAAGAGAAACTTTATCATTTTAGGATTGACCCGGGTATGGATCTTTACGTGCTGCCCCGGCCCGGGTACCGTAAAAAATATGCGATTTTTTCTACCCGATTCGGTTCAATCGATAATAAATTCCGGATCGAGCCGGAACAGGAGTTTACAGACCTGCCGGACGGAGTAGCCCACTTCCTGGAGCATAAATTGTTTGAAGATGAACGGGGTAATGTTTTTGACCGCTTTGCCACCCTGGGAGCATCAGCTAACGCCTATACATCATTTACCCAGACTACCTACCTATTTTCCTGCACTGAACGATTTGAAGACAGCTTCAGGGTATTGCTTGATTTCGTCCAGGAGCCTTATTTTACCGAGCAGACAGTGCAGAAGGAACAAGGGATTATCGGACAGGAAATCAGGATGTATGATGACCATCCACAGTGGCGGGTTTTTTTTAATCTGTTGGAATCGCTCTACCAGGCCCATCCGGTCCGCAACGATATCGCCGGAACCGTTGGCAGCATCTCCCGGATTACTCCGGAACTGCTTTACCGCTGCTACAACACCTTTTATCACCCCGGCAATATGGCGGTTTTTGTCGTCGGTGATCTCAACCCGCAGCAAATTCATAACCTGGCTGCGGAAAATATTGCCGCCCGCGGTTACAATCCGCTTGGCACGATCATACGCAGCTTTCCCTTTGAACCGTCGGAAGTATTGAAGAGAAGGGCGGAACAACAGCTGGTGGTCTCCGAGCCAATTGTTTTTATTGGTTTCAAAGATGCCGACGCAGGCAACTTTAAAGGCCGTGACCTGATGCGACGCGAGATCCTGATGGAGCTGGTTTTGGATATTATATTCGGGATCAGCGAAAAACTTTATAACGACCTTTACCAAGAGAACCTGATTGATGAAAACTTCGGCGCTGAGTATACGGCAGAATCAAATTACGGGTACGTGATGATCGGCGGAGAGAGCGGGGATCCGGATCAGCTTTGCGAACGGATTATGGCTGCTGTCGAAGCCCTGAAAAAAGAGGGAATTGATCAGGAACAGTTTGAGCGCCACCGCCGAAAGATTCTCGGCGGTTACATCAGGCGTTTTAACTCGCTTGAGTTTATCGCTAATAATTTTCTGGCATACCGCTTTCGGGAAACGGATCTTTTTGAGTTGCCTGCCATTCTGCAGGAGGTTAAACTGGAGGAAGCGCTGGCCCTGGCTGCTGAAACCCTAGACCCTAACCGTCATGCCGTATCCCTGATTCTCCCGGCTGGTGAGAAGTAGTTAAACCGCATATTCCGGATCATGTAACAGCCGGTTTGAAAATGAAGTGTTTTCCAGCAACGAAAACGCCTGGTTCGTTGCTGGAGAAGACTTGACAGTTGATCAGTAGCGAAAGAATACCCATAATTTTACAAAAGGGTGGGGAGAATGAAAAAAGCGCTTATCACAGGGATTACCGGTCAGGATGGCGCCTACCTGGCCAGGTTTTTACTGGAAAAAGGCTACGCGGTATACGGGTTAGTGGCCAGGCGCAGCAGTTGCAATTACTGGCGACTTGATTATTTAGGGGTGGAAAATGACGTGGAGCTGATTTACGGTGACGTCACCGACCAGCCTTCTCTCATTAATGCCCTGGAAAAGTCTGAGCCGGACGAAGTATATAACCTGGCGGCACAGAGCTTCGTGGCCACCTCCTGGGAACAGCCGGTGCTGACCGCCAAGGTAACCGCCCTGGGGGTCCTTAACCTGTTAGAGGCGCTGCGGATCACCAAATCGGGCGCCCGCTTTTACCAGGCATCGACCAGCGAGATGTTCGGCTTGATTAAGGAAGAGGTGCAGTGTGAACATACCCCCTTTCACCCCCGCAGTCCTTACGGGGTGGCAAAACTTTACGGGCATTGGATCTCGGTTAATTACCGGGAGAGCTTTGGCCTGTATACTGCTAACGGGATCCTGTTTAACCACGAGTCACCGCTTCGGGGCATCGAGTTTGTAACCCGTAAAGTTACTGACGGGGTGGCCAGGATTAAGATGGGTCGGCAAAAGGAGCTGCGACTGGGAAATGTTGATGCTAAAAGGGACTGGGGCTTTGCCGGTGATTACGTAGAGGCAATGTGGCTTATGTTACAGCAAGATGAGCCCGATGATTTTGTAATCGCTACCGGAAGAACAACTTCGGTCAGGGATATGTGCAAGATTGCCTTCGACTATGTGGGTCTTAACTATGAGGATTACATAGTGATAGACCCCCGGTTTTGCCGCCCTGCGGAAGTGGATATTTTGATCGGTAACCCCGAAAAGGCAAAAGAGGTTTTGGCCTGGGAGGCTAAAACAACGCTTGAGGAGCTGATAAAGATGATGGTTGATGCCGACCTTGACAGGGTAGCCGATGAGCCCGGAAGGTGAGGCTGCTCTAAAGTGAAGGTTTTAGTAACCGGGGCGGACGGTTTTGTCGGTGGATACCTGCTTAAGCTTTTATCAGGGCTGGGGCATAAACCGGTTGCTGCTGTGCACCGGGCCGGGCATTTACCGGCAGGGTCAGCAGGTGTTGCTTTTGATATTAGCAGCTCAACCGAAACGGAAAAGGCTTTAAAGCAGATAAAAGCGGATGGTATTATTCATTTGGCCGCCCAGAGCAAGGTTAAAGCTTCCTGGGCAGAACCGGCTACTACCCTGCTCATTAACACAATCGGCAGCGTTAACCTGGTTACGACAATAGCCAGGTTTGCCCCCGCGACAAAACTGATCTTAATCGGGTCAGGCGAAGAATACGGCCTGGCCGCAAAAAGCGGCAACCCGTTGACCGAAGAGGCAGCCTGCCTGCCGCAGAATCCCTATTCAAGCAGTAAACTGGCCATGGGGCAGGTAGCTCTGCAACTAGCCAGGCGGGACAATTTGAAAGTAATCCATGCCCGTCCCTTTAACCATTTCGGGCCGGGTCAGCTTGAAGGTTACGTGGTAAGCGATTATGCAGCCCAGGTGGCAAGAATTGAAAAGGGTCTCATCCCTCCCGTCATAAAAGTGGGGGATTTAAGCAGCAGCCGCGACTTTACCGATGTGCGCGATGTTATCCGTGCTTATGTTTTGCTTCTGGAAAAAGAGTTGGAAAGTGGAATATATAATGTCTGTTCCGGTATTCCGCGTGAAATAAAAGGGATCCTGGAGCTCTTAATCAGCTATGCCAGGGTAAAAGTAGCGGTTGAAGTCGATCCGGAGCGGTTTAGACCGTCGGAGGTGCCTGTATTTATCGGTTCGGCGGACAAGATCAGACAGGCTGCCGGCTGGTTTGCCGAAAGAAGCTTCAAAGAGTCGGTGCTTGAGACCCTTGAATGGTGGCGGGGGAAGGTGTGAAGCGCTTAGCGATTGTCGGCCAGTCGGTTGTTTTAGCGGGCTGCCGCAGAACCGGCTTATCTTTGTTGTAGCCCGGCTCCGCTTTTAAGCGGAGGGGTTTTAAGCGAGGTTGATTTTTTATTCCGGCTGCGGTAGAATATGTTCAATGGCGTGCACATATATGTGCACAAGGATCAGGGAGGCCTGTCTATGAATAAATTTATCCGCTACGTTAACCCTCACTTGGGCGAAATGCTGGAGAGCATTAAGCTCGATCAAAAATATATCAAAGGTGAAGGTTGCCACCTTTTTGATAATCAGGGTAACCGTTACCTGGATTGTATCGCTGCTTACGGGGCGCTTCCTTTCGGCCACAACCCGGCTGAAATCTGGGAAGAGATTAACCGCTTTCAACAATCGGGAGAGCCAAGCTTTATCCAGCCTTCGACGCTCGAAGCCGCCGGAGAATTAGCCCGTCGGCTGCTTGAGGTGGCCCCGGAAGGTCTTGATTATGTAACCTTTGCCAACAGCGGCGCCGAAGCGATTGAGGCGGCAATTAAACTCTGCCGCTCGGCAACGGGTCGTCCCGGCGTTCTGGCCACCGACAACAGTTTTCACGGCAAAACCTACGGCGCTCTTTCGGCAACCGGTAACCCGGCCTATCAAAAAGCTTTCTGTGCCCCGGCTGCACACTTTACCCATATCAGCTTTGGGGATGCAAATGCTCTTGAAGCTGAACTTAAAGCAAACCCCGATTGTTATGCCGCTTTTATCTTAGAACCGATTCAGGGCGAAGGGGGCATCGTCGAACCGCCTGCCGGATATTTGCAAAAAGCCAGGGAAATTTGTGATTCGTATCAGGTTCTTCTGGTTTTCGACGAAGTGCAGACCGGCCTGGGCCGCACCGGCAGCCTTTTTGCCGCTGAAGCCGAAGCCGTAAAGCCTGATCTGCTGGTACTGGCAAAAGCGTTGGGCGGAGGCCTCTTTCCGATCGGTGCCTGTCTCAGCAGTGCCGCTGCATACAACGAAGAATTTGCCCTCAAACACTCTTCAACCTTTGCCGGTAATTCCCTGGCCTGCCGCATCGGTATCAAGGTTCTCGACCTGCTTACCGCCAATCGTCAGGCCATGGTTAAAGAAGTGCGCCGCAAGGGTGAACTCTTTAAGTCCGGTCTGCTTGCCTTGCAGGAAAAATATCCGGATCTTATTCACTCTATTCGCGGACGCGGCCTGATGCTCGGCATTGAATTTAATGTGGATCGCGAACTGTTTCCCGGCAGTCTCTTAGGAGTGATGGCTGAGCAGGAGCTTCTGACCCCGGCAATCTCCTCCTACCTGCTAAACGTTGAAAAAATTCGCGTTGCGCCCACCCTTAACGGTAACGCGGTAATCAGGATTGAACCGCCGCTGACCATAAGCGAAGAGCAGTGCCGGGAAGCCTTAGACGGCATTGCAGCAATGCTGGCGGTACTTAGTGAAAAAAATACGGCCCGTTTTCTCTCATACCTGGTGAGGACAGGGGAGGGCAAGGACGATTGCTATACACAGTTTGTCCCCTACCTGGCTCCAAAGGTTGAACCTTCGGGCGGCAGGGATGAAGGGCGCTTTGCTTTTTTGATCCACGCTCTCGATCTGAAGAGTTACCACCAGTTTGATAACAGCCTGCTTTCTTTCAGTGAAACAGAACTGGCCGATCTGACAGGACGTTTCAACGACTTAGTCGAGCCTTTTGTGGCTGGTAAAACCAAAATTGAATCGGCCGCCGGACGGACTGCTTATGGCGAATTTATTGCCCTTTCGCGCACAACCGATGAATTTATCAGCATGCCGCGCAGCCAGGCTTTAGCCGAGCTTAAAGCTGCGCTGGACCTGGCCCGCTCGCGGGGCGCTAAAATTGTTGGGTTGGGCGCGTTTACAGCAGTAGCTTCGATGGGCGGTCTCTACCTTAAAAACGAAGGTATTCCGATCACCACAGGCAACAGCTACACGGTGGTTGCGGCCGTTGATGCCGTTAACACCGCGACTGAGAAACTAGGCGTCGATCGCTCAACGACCACGGCAGCCATCGTCGGCGCTGCCGGCTCGATCGGGCGCGGAATTTCACTGCTTCTCTCTGAAACGGTACCCCGCCTGATCCTGATCGGCAATCCCAACAACAATTCGGCTAGCGAACGGTTGCAGATTGTTGCCGCGGAAATCTATCGCTACCAATCGGCCCTGCTTGAACAGGGCAGACCGCTTAAAGCCGGCAGCATGGGGAATTTACTGGCCCGGTGTGTTGAGCTGCCCAAACCGGATGCCCCAATGAGCGCTTTTGAAGCTTTTGCGGTCAACGAAGGCCGTCGCCTGGGGATCATTCGTTTCTCAACCGACATTAACGCTGTTCTGGCCAGGGCCGATATCGTGATTAGCGCCACCAGCGCCACGGCGAAAGTGATCAATGCCGGCAACCTCAGAGAAAGAGCGATTGTTTGTGACATCTCCCGCCCGGCTAATGTCAGCGAAGAAGTTGACGCTGCCCGGCCGGATGTTCTGGTGATCGACGGGGGCGTTGTTGAGGTGCCCGGGCAATCATCTCTCGGCTGGGATTTCGGTTTTGAAGAGGGACTGGCTTATGCCTGTATGGCCGAAACGATGATGCTGGCTTTAGAACAGCAATATAAGCATTACAGCCTCGGTTCATCCGGGGTAAACCTGGAGTCAATTCTGCAGACTAGATACTGGGCTGCTGAACACGGCTTCAGGCTGGCAAATTTCCGTAGCTTTAACCGTCCTTTAAGCGACGAAAGCTGGCAGCGGTTGCTCGGCGCCCGCAGCCGGCAGCAGGCTGTCCACCAGGGCTGAGATGGCAAGCTCAACACGGCAATAACACGGCAATAACTATGTAGCGGCCTAAAATAAACTGTGATAGAATGATCAGAAATTGCCGTTACGGTCAGTCGCAGAAAGGATGAATGCCTTGGAGCATAATAACAGGGCCGGTAAATTTGCCGGAGACAAAGAATTTGTCAGGGCGATTACCCCCAAGTCAGTCGATTTTTCGCAATGGTACATCGATGTTATCCTCAAAGCACAATTGATGGATTATGCCCCGGTCAAGGGTTTTATGGCTTTTCGCCCCGCCGGGTTTGCCCTCTGGGAGAAAGTGCAGGAACAGCTTGACCGGCGCTTTAAGGAAACAGGACACCAGAATGCATACTTCCCGCTGCTGATTCCCCAGAGCCTGCTGCAAAAAGAAGCCGAACACGTCGAAGGCTTTGCTCCCGAGGTGGCCTGGGTGACCCGGGGCGGTAACGAAATCCTTGATGAACCGCTGCTGATCCGGCCGACTTCCGAGGCGATTATCTGCGACTTCTATTCCCGCTGGGTTCAGTCTTGGCGCGATCTGCCGATTTTGATCAACCAGTGGTGCAGTGTTGTGCGCTGGGAAAAATCGACCCGCCCTTTTTTGCGCACCTCCGAGTTTCTCTGGCAAGAGGGGCATACCTGCCACCGTACTGAAGAGGAGGCGGAAACAGAAACCCTTCAGATGCTTGAGGTTTACCGCGAGTTTCTGGAAACCGAGATGGCTATCCCGGCCTTGGCCGGACGCAAGACAGAGCGTGAAAAATTTGCCGGAGCCTTACGCACCTATTCGGTGGAGGCGCTGATGAGTGACGGCAGGGCCCTGCAGGCGGGAACTTCTCACAACCTGGGACAGCATTTTGCCAAAGTATTCGGCATTACTTTTTTAGATCAGGATGATCAGTTGAAACATGCCTGGCAAACTTCCTGGGGCTTGTCGACCCGGACAATCGGGGCGCTGATTATGGTTCACGGTGATGATCGTGGTCTGGTTCTGCCACCGCGCATGGCACCTCACCAGGTAGTGATTGTACCCATCTTAAGCAAAAAAGATCGAGAGCGGGTTTTAACAGCCGTCCGGACCCTGGCCGATTGCCTGAAAGACGAAAATATCCGGGTCAAACTCGATGATCGCGAGGAATATTCGCCAGGCTGGAAGTATAACGAATGGGAGATGCGCGGCATTCCGGTGCGCATCGAGGTTGGTCCCCGCGATCTTGACAAAGGCCAGGTGGTAACTGTACGTCGTGATGACGGTAAAAAAGAATTTGTGGCCGTAGATCGGCTTACCGCTTACCTGCCGGCCCTGCTGGAAACAATTCAGAAAGAGATGTTAAAGCGGGCAATCGATTACCGCGAAGCTAACACCCGCCGTGGCAGCGATTACCAGGATTTCAAGCGAATAATGGAAGAGGAGCGCGGTCTGTTTATTGCGCCCTGGTGCGGCAATGATGACTGTGAGGAACAGATCAAGATTGATACCAAGGCCACGATTCGTTGTCTGCCATTCGACATGAAACCGGAGGGAGACAGCTGCTTTGCCTGCGGCAAGAAGGCCACCGCGGCCGCCTGCTTCGCCCGCGCTTACTAAATTTTGCCGTCTGGCGAGGCTGTCTGTAAATCCCTGAAGGCGAGTTGTTTTAATACTTCCCGAGTGTTCCGCGAATGTTTTTTCTGAAAGCAGCAATAGCTAAAGTTGAATAATTGAAACCATCTTCCGGAGGAATAAACAACTTGGACAAAAAAGAGTTGCGCAAACAGATCATCACTGCACGCGATCTCCTGACAGACGAAGAAATAGTCTCAAAAAGCGTGACTATCGCTGACAAGCTCTATAGTCTCCCGGCCTACGAACGTGCAGAAGCAGTCATGTTTTTTATCTCCTTCGGCAGCGAAGTCGACACCCGGCCATTGGTAGAGGCAACAATACGCAAGGGGAAAATTGCCCTTGCTCCCAAGGCTGTTCCCCGGAGCCGTGAACTAATCCCATCACGGATCCTCGATTGGGAAAGCGACCTGATGCCCGGCTATTATAATATTCCGGAGCCGCGGGCCGGCGCTCTTCGCCCCTATAGCCCGGAACAGATCGACTTGCTGATTGTTCCCGGTGTTGCCTTCGATCTAAAAGGAAACCGCCTTGGTTATGGAGGCGGTTATTATGATCGCTTCTCTTTACTTTTAAAGCCGGGCACTCCCCTGGTAGCCCTCGTTTTTGACCTGCAATTAGTTGCGGAGGTGCCTGAAGAAGAGTGGGACAGGCGCGTCGACTATATTATCACCGAACAACGCCTGGTCGAAATTGACCCGATCTAGGCAGCTTGGTTGATTATCGGCGTTTAACGGTTTTGTTGCTGCTCCCATTAATGAACCCATGGAAGAGCATCTCGATAATTGTATCGGCTATATACTCCAGGTTGTTTTCATGCTCATTCACCACTTCCCAGATGAAACGATCCACCAACAGGATATAAGCCTTGGCAACTATCTGGATGTCAAAGTCAGAAGACAATTTTTTCTGCTGCGTGTAAGCAAATGAGTTAGCCGAACTTTTAATAAAGCGGTCGATAACACTTTGCCAGTGCTCCTCAATAGATGTAGACTGGCCCAGTGCTTCCTGGTATACCTTCATAATTGGACGGTGTTGTTCGGAAAGACGAAAAGAGGTTAGCACCAATTCATAGTAGGCTTTGCGTGCATCCTGCAGGGTAGCCGGCGCGAAGGGAACGGCCAGCAGATTGTAAAATTCGGTTAGCACATTATCAACAACCTTGTTTAAGATATCATCTTTACCTTTAAAATGGCTGTAAACGGTTCCGTAGCCAACTTTAGCCTGCTCGCTGATTTTGGCAATGGTAGTCTTTGTGTAACCCTCGGCCAAAAAAACTTCCAAAGCTGTATCAAGAATCAGCTTGCGGGTAATACGGCTGCGCAGATAGCGGCGCGGTCTTTTTTCAGCATTGTTTTCCACAGATTGGTCAACCTCCCGATAGTTAGTTGAAAACAGACTATTACCACGATATTATATCATTTTATTAAAATATTTGCAAAGCATTATTCTTAAAAGTAACAATTTTAATCAGCAAGTAAATTCCCAAAGTAAG
>DBBD01000154.1 GCA_002292015.1 Firmicutes bacterium UBA993 | reverse complement strand
TAAGCCACCGCCGGGGTAGAAACCACGCCCAGTAGGCTGACCTTACCGCCGGCAGAGGTAATGCCGGCAATCAGCGAACCTTCTAACATTGGGCCCGATAACCGGGTATCCCTGCCAATAACAAAAAGAGGGCTTTCCGCTTCCGCTCCGAGCTTCCAGGCAGCGATGCGACCAATCCTGAAAGCCAGCTCCGGGGTTAAATCACGGTTTGCCACACCCCTGATTCCGTCAGTTCCAAAAAGTTTGCCCAAATATAATCCTCCTTATAAATGAAATAAAACGTCTTCC
This sequence comes from Firmicutes bacterium UBA993, assembly GCA_002292015.1. Taxonomy (GTDB): domain Bacteria; phylum Bacillota; class Dethiobacteria; order DTU022; family DTU022; genus UBA993. The sequence continues at coordinate 8,272 of DBBD01000154.1, read as the reverse complement.
GATCAGTTACGAGTTGAGATCATCAGATGCTTCGGGTTCGTCCACTCTTTTAAATTCAAGCTCGACCGTAACCAGGTTGGGTTCAATAGTCACTCCGATAACCGGGTTTCCCTCTTGATCATAAGCTACCGGAGTCAGCTCAACGGACTCAAATAAGCTCATGTTGTTTAGATCGATGATTAACTTAACAAGATCAACTTTCTCAAATAGCGATTCTTGAGCACCGACCAAAACCGTATCCAGCAGCGCGGTATAACTGACCAACTCCCAGCCGGGAGCAGGTTCGCCAACAAACTCAATCTCTAAATTAAAATCTTCGCTGTGGTAAGCCTCAATAACGATCCTTAACTGTTCGGGCTCAATCAGTGTCAGGCTTAAACCACGCGGAGGACTACCCTGGACCCTAACTAGATGGGCACCCTCTTCCTTGCCGGCTAAATCTACAAAAGCGTCTAACTCGTGGATTGGCAAATCTACAAAAGCATCAGGCAAACCTTCGAGCGTAACGTCAACCGTGGTTTTCATATCGGTAATAACAAAATCCTGGTTTAGGTTTTCCACCCGAATCGGCACATCCTGCCATACTTTTATGGCCGGGGTAGTCCGGGTTATTTCATCACCGGTAACAAATAACCAAAGCACGATTGCCAATAAAATGGAGAGCACCATGGCAAAGTTATTGCTGCGTAAAAATTTTCTCATCTTTATTGATTGCTCCTCCATGCTTTCAAGCTGATGCCTTCATTTTTTTCCGGTGAGCAAAGTTCACGAAGCAGCAACCGCAGTTTCTTAATATCAAGATAGCGGGTAAGCACCCCGTCGTGGGCGATAGAAATAACACCTGTTTCCTCGGATACTATGATTGCCACTGCATCAGATTGCTCGCTGATACCAATACCGGCCCGATGCCTGGTTCCCAGCTCCTTGCCCAGGTTGGTCTCCTCGGTCAGCGGCAAGTAACAACCGGCAGCAACAATCTGGTTACCTTGAATGATTACGGCACCGTCATGAAGCGGGCTGCGGGGAAAAAATATGTTTACTAAAAGTTCGGCGGTTACCAAACCTTCTACCGGGATTCCGGTATCAACCCATTCTTTTAAACCGGTTGAGCGTTCAACAACAACCAGCGCCCCTATTCTTTTTTTAACCAGCACCGGTAGAGCTTTGCTCAGTTCATCGATCATATTATCACAATCCTGGTTGTTAACATTCCAGAAGGAAGATTTAAAAATTTTACCCCGCCCCAAGTGCTCAAGAGCACGTCTCAGCTCGGGTTGAAAGACGATGGGGATAGCAATTAAGCCGACAGTCATCACCTGGCGTAAAAACCAATGCAATGCGTCAAAACCGGCCTGATCGCTTAAAACCATTGCTAACAGCAACAGGAAAAGCCCCTTGACCAGCTGTTCGGCCCTGGTTCCGCGAATGATTACGATCAGGCGGTAAAATACAAAAGATATAACTACAATATCAACTACGTCTCGCCACTCGATGTTCAACTGTAATGCTGCCGCAACTATGCGTTCCCAAATGGCCAATTTCTCTTGATTCCTTTTATCTATTGGATTTCAATATCCGGCAAACCAGTTTTAACACTTACTTATTCTCCGCTGAAAGTTTAAACCCTTCATCATTTTAAGAAGTTAGCAATCAGCCGGTAGGCAAAATAATATTGATCCTGGCGCCACAGTTCTTACAACGATTTTGCCTCAGTCCTAACAGCTTCACCCGGTAGCCGCTCCTAAGAATCAGAAGGTTGCCACAGTATGGACATACGGTGTCACTTGCTCCAGGCAGTTCAATGTTGCCGGCGTAAACGTAGCGCAGATGCTTGCGGGCAATATCAAGGGTTTTCATCATAATATCATCCCCGGTTGACGGCAGGGACAGCTGATAACGGGGAAAATAACGCGAGTAATGCAAAACCAGGTCGCGATCAAGTCCGGCCAACCAACCGGCTAAGGCTTCCTGCTCTGCCGGATGATCATTAAGGGAGGGAATCAGTAGGCAGGTAACCTCTACATGGCATTGTTTTACAGCCATTTCCACCGTCTCAAGCACCACCTTCCGCTGCCCGCGACAGTGCTCCTGATAAAAATGGTCGTTGAAACTTTTTACATCGATATTCATGGCATCAACATAGGGCAACAACTCCGCCAACGGCTCGGGGTTGATGTAGCCATTGGTAACCAGCACGTTCCTGTAACCATGTTTTTTAAGCAATTTGGCCGTGTCAAACACAAACTCGTACCAGATTAACGGCTCGTTATAGGTGTAGGCAACACCAAAAACCTGGTTAGGACCACCTTCTTTTTCGAGCCGGGCAAGAATGTCATCCGGTTTTGTCGCCTGGGCTTCTACGTCAGCAGTACCACGGGACAAGGTCCAGTTCTGGCAATAAGAACAGAATAGATTGCAGCCGTAGGTACCGAGGGAAAGAATAGGCTGACCGGGATAATAATGGTAAAGCGGTTTCTTCTCCACCGGATCGAAGTGCACCGCAGACAGCTGCCCGTAGTTATCTGCATAAAGCTTTCCGCCTCGCACGGTGCGTGCCTCACAGACACCGCTTTTTCCTTCGCTGATTGAACAGCGGTGCGGGCAAAGATTACAGCGTGCCTTGTTACCCCTTTTTTCGTAATAAAGCGCTTCCCGCATTAAACAGCTCCGGCAACAACTTATTCTTCCCTGTAACGAGTAACGGTAAAGCGAAAAAGTTCCAGCGTCTCTCCCTGTTCAATCCCGGCTTTGCGTGAAGCGATAGCGACCTGCTCATCAACGCTTTCCACCCCTTCAAGATCGGGCAGCAGGAGCCCGCTTCGCGATCCGCTGCGTACAAGCACCCCATACTTACTTGGATTCAGTTCTGCCTTGCTCTCAACCTTTTCCAGGGGGCTCAAAACATCAACCACAATCTCCAGCGCGGCCAGTTCTTCCTCCTGTAAAGGCGGAAAACGGGGGTCGCTCAGCGCTGCGCTGATCGCGTTAGCACTGATCTCCGCGGCCAGGTTTTGCCTTACCGGCTCGGTAGTGCCGATACAACCGCGCAGTAGACCCTCTTTTTTAAGCGATACGAAAGCGCCGGCTTTTTGAGCCAGCTGCGACGGCAGCTGATCAGGCGCGGCAGGCGCTCTGCCATGCCTGAAATAATGTTCCAGGGCACTGCGAGCCAGCCGGGTGGGATTAAAATTACCCGTGCTTTCAGGCTCTAATACCGCTACCAGGTAACCGACGCCAAAGGGCCCTTCGTAGGAAATAATGTCGCTTTTAAAAGCGTACCCGTCCAGCATCCCGAGAGCGATAATAAATGAACGCAGGCCGCATTCCCCGGCCTCTTCGACCAACTGCTGATCGAAATTTAAAATACTATCTATCTCTGCCCCGGCAAGATGCTCAACTAGTTGTTGATCAAACTCGGCGCCACGCCTGTTGTAACCGGCAGGCGCTCCCGGAATCAGGCGGTGCGAAAGGTCGCCGCTGGCTAAAACCACGTAAGGAAGCCCGCGCCTGTCAGCGGCCCGGCGCAGGCTTTGACCAAAGCGATAGAGATCCCGGTAGCTGTTAAAACCGAAAGCGAGCTGCAGGCCCGGCAGGTCCAGACCTTCCTGGTTTAAAAAGTACAGGGGAACCATCGCGCCATGATCAAGATGATCCACCCTACTATGGCTAAAATTACCGCTGCCGCCGATGAAAACCGGCTTTAGCGCGTCATTTTCAGTTTCCTGCCGCAGTAGCTCCGGTAATTCACAGTCTGTTTTAAAGCTAACCCTGATCTGGGGAAAACCAAACTGGGCAAAACTGCCTTCTAAATATGCGGATTTATACACCGCGGGACCTTCCCGCAGCACCGGCCCATGGGGGGTAATCAATATAATCAGTTCCGGCCCAGCCTCTTTTACCCGGCAGCTTAAGGCCCGCATGCCTGCCACAGTTTTAGCCACTTTCTTAAGTTCGCCGCGGCCGATGGCGGGTATAATTATCGGGGGATGAGGAGCGATGCCTACCAATTTAAGCATAGCAACCACCTGCCTTCAGTTTGAAGGTTTCAATCGCCTGCCAACAGTATAGCATATCAATATGTTATGATTAAACAGTAAGCAAAGCTGGCTGGCTGCTGCAATTCGTTTACTGCCCTGCCGCAATTCGTTTACTTGACAGGCAACTCGCTATAGCCTAACCTAGCTGTAAGTTTTACACCGCCCGGATAAAGGACTTGATGTAAATGGCAAACAACCGGAATTACCGGGACACAGAAAAATTTACAGAGGCAATTCAGGCGATCTTCCCTAAGTTAATGCACTACTTAAACACCGAGGAAAACCGGGAACTGACCGGGCTCGGAATCACGCCGGGCCAGATTAATGCCCTGTTGGTGCTCTATTTAAATGATGATCTGACCATGGGCAAACTGAGTTCGGAATTATACCTGGCTGAAAGCGCCGCTACCCGCCTGGTAAATCGCCTGGTCAATTTAAGCCTGGTCAAAAGGCGTGGCGACGAAAAAGACCGCCGCATCGTTCGCGTTACTCTTACCGCTTACGGTAGGCAGCTGGCGCATCTGGTTTTTGAAAGAAGATCTTTTCGTTTTAACAATCTGGCGGAAAATCTTGATTCCGATGAACGTGAAAACTTGATCTTATCACTTAAATCCGTTATGCGCGTTTTTGAGCATCTGGCCCTTGTGGGAACAACACCGGAATTAAATGCCAGCACCCCGGAAACGGACTAGCCGCGCCTGGTTTTTGCCTAATCCGGTAAAGCGAGGTTACTTTTTTTGACTGTTCCAAAAACCCTGGCCGGGCAACCCGGGCCCAAAGAATCCCTTTTTAATATCCTGCTTACTTTTTTGAAAGTCGGCGCTTTTACTTTTGGCGGCGGTTACGCCATTTTGCCGGTGATCAGGCAGGAAGTGGTTTTCACTCGAAAGTGGGTCAGCGAGGATGTTTTTGCCGACATCCTGATTATTACCCAGGGAATGCCCGGGCAGCTGGCACTGAATAGCGCCATCCAGATCGGGGTACGGCTAAGGGGTACCGTAGGAGGGCTGGTTGCTGCCCTGGGGGTAACCGCCCCTTCAGTAATAATCCTGCTGATCATTGCTGCCTGGCTGTACCCGCTTTACCGCGATAACCAATATGTGCACGCTGTCTTTTACGGTTTACGCCCGGCAGTGGTAGCGCTGATTGCGGCGGCCGCCATCAAGCTGGGCCGGGAGATCTTACACGGCATTCGTGGGATAATCCTCTGTGCAATACTGCTGGTGGCGGCAATTGTAAGCCAGGTTCACCCCATCTTGCTACTAGTTGCCGGCGGAGTAGCCGGACTCCTGGTATGCAGAAGGGAGTGCCACTGATGATCCCGGTAATTCTTTCTCTCTACTGGTCGTTCTTTAAGGTAGGGCTTTTCACTATCGGGGGCGGCTATGCGATGATCCCGCTGATGGAAGCAGAAGTAATCGGTACCCATGGCTGGTTAAGCGCCGCTGAGTTTTTAGACATTATCGCCGTAGCAGAAATGACTCCCGGCCCGGTATCGATCAACGCAGCCACTTTTATCGGCTACCGGATGGCCGGGGTCGCCGGATCGCTGATCACCACCCTTGGGGTGATCAGCCCTTCGCTGATTCTGCTTCTGGTCTTGTCAAAAGCGCTTTTTAAACTGATCCGGAATCCCGTGGCCGGAAACTTTCTTAACGGACTGCGCTCAGCCCTTGTCGCCCTGATCCTGCTGGCCGCCTACAACCTGGGACAGGCGGCCTTAATCGACACTCCCACAGCTATGATCTTCGCCCTGCTGTTAATCGCCAGCCTGGTAAAGCAAATCAGTCCTCTCTACTTCATTGCCGCCGGCGCTCTGCTGGGACTTATTTTATATCCGTACTAAGAATTTGCCCGACTACCTCCACCACTTAGTTCATAAGAATTATAGCGCCATAAGCACAACTATTTAACAATTAAGAAGCGGTATTATAGAGCGCTTCTATTTCAGACGCGTATCGTTCAAGCACTTCACGCCGTTTCAGCTTAAGGGTCTGAGTCAGCATCCGGTTATCGACCGTAAAATCTTCGCTAATCAGATGAAACTTCTCTGGTATTTCATAGGAGCCAAAGGTGTTTTTCAAGTGGGTCTGGATCTTTTCGGTAAGCATCTTCTTAAAATCGTGATTGGCAAGCAAAGCATTGGGTGCAGCCGCCACACCTTCCTTCTGAGCCCAGCGGGCCGTTACCGCAAAATCCGGCAGCACCAGGCAAACGTTATAGGGCCTGCCGTCCCCATAGATCATAGCATTGGCCACTTCGGGCAGCAACTTGATCTCCTCCTCAATCGCCGCCGGAAAAACATACTTGCCATTAGATAGCTTATACTGCTCTTTGATACGCCCGGTGATCCATAAAAAGCCCTCTTCGTCGAGACAACCTCGGTCCCCGGTGCGAAAACCACCGTCAGCAGTCATCACTGCCGCTGTTTCCTGTGGTTTGTTGTGATAGCCTTTCATCACATTGGGTCCGTAAACAATAATCTCACCGTCGTCAGCTCCCTCCTCGGAAACCGACTTGTCGATGACCACTTTTTGACCGGGCATTACCTGGCCGACACTGCCTATTTTCCACGCCGTCGAGCTGTTCATGGTAACACCGGGAGCAGTCTCGGTTAACCCGTAGCAGTCGTAAATCGATATGCCGATATCGTAGTAAAATTCAGCTATCTCTTTGTTCATGGCGGCGCTGCCGGTCATCGCCCCGGCAATGCGGCCCCCCATGACCGCCCGGATTTTCGAAAAGACCAGTTTATCAAGCAGGGATAGTTTTATGTTTAGCAGTACGCTGTTTCTCCCTCTGGCGGCTAACTCCCTTTTCCCCTTAGCGGCTGCACAGGCAGCATCAAAAAGCTTTTTCTTGATCCCACCTTCATCGCTCATCCGCAGCTGAATAGTATCGTATATCCTATTAAAAACCCGGGGCACCGATACCAAAAAGTGCGGTCTGACCAAGCGCAAATCTTCAGCCAGGGTGCTTACGTCGCGCATAAACCCAAGTGTTCCCCCAAAGTGAATCCAAGAGGTTAGCTCTGCAGTTATCGCGTAAGAATGGGCCCAAGGCAGCATCGAAATCCCGACCTGTCCTACTTTTTGCAACTCGGGGAAAAGCCGGCCGCCGGTAAGAACATTATAAGTAATGTTACCGTGGCTGAGCAAAACCCCTTTTGGCTCGGCCGTAGTGCCCGAAGTGTAGATTAAAACCGCGATATCATCGTGATGCGGAATAAGCGGATCAACCGGATTTTCGGCCCCCAGCTTTTCCAGGGCTGCCAGGCTGTTTTCCCCATCTGATTCAATCACATAGATCCTTTCCAAAGTTGGGATTTCTGAGGGAAAATCTTTAACTTTTTCGTAGATCTCCGGCTTTGAAACGATTAGAAACTTTAAACCGCTGTCCCTGATGATGTATTTCCAGATCTTTTCCAGCTCTTTTTCATACATCGGTACATAGCTTGCGTTGCGGCCGAAAGTGGCAAAGGCCAGCACCGCCCACTCGGGACGGTTATTGGCAATAATCCCAACCGCATCATCTTTGCCGACCCCAAGAGCAGCCAGCCCTCCACGGGTATTGGCAATTCTGCTCCCGATTTCTTCATAGGTGATCGGATCAAGACCACCCTGGCCATTATGCACCAAAAACAAGGGCAAACCGCCAAACTTATTTTCGCTTTCAATCCACCACTCCACCAGGTTATCAGGCTTTTCATAAGTCCACATGAAATCATCTCCTGTTTGCGTAATAGAAATCAGGACGCCGCTCACCAGAAGCAGCAATTAGTTAGGGCATATTATTGACACTATTTCCTCAATTGCTTTTAATTCGCGCATGGGGAACATTTTCCTGCTTGTATGTCCTAAAAATCGGTTTGCTCGCCAGTAAATCTAACCCGGTCTCCGTTTAGTCTACAAGAACTTAGAAAAGCATTTAAGCAATGCTGAATTATGTTGTCATACTATTTTATAAATAATATTTTTTTGTGTAATTTTTGCAGAGCCCGCTTCCTACTCTTCTTAAGCACTAACAGGATTACGAAAAATCCTTAGTTTAGCTGTAGTCGTAAAAACCTTTACCGGTTTTTTCTCCCCACTCTCCCCTAACATATTTTTCTACGATTGTCGGGGATGGTTTGTCTTCCGGGTTTCCAGTTTTTTTGTAGGCTTCCATAGTAATATGGTAGGCCAGGTCAATACCGGTCAAATCCTTTAAGCGGAAGGGACCCATCGGGTGACCTA
>DBBD01000132.1:3677-5666 GCA_002292015.1 Firmicutes bacterium UBA993 | reverse complement strand
CCGAACTCTGCCGAATAGAGCCGGGTGTCATAAGCACTGGCCACCTGGCACGACTGTGCCGGCGGTTGGCCGGTGGGTGATTGCTGAGCGTTGATGTAGTCGGCCAGGCCCTGCGTGGCCCGGCGAATGGTATAGCAGTTGATGCGGTTTAGGCCGGGTCCGATAATACCGCGCATGCCGCCGGTGCCGAAAACCAGTTCGCGGCCAAAGTGGTTATCGATCTGCTCGGGGTCGTTTTGTATCGACAGCAGATCTGCTTTCATCGCCGGGTCGAGGTCGGGTTGGGATAACCACCGGTGGTAGTGGGCAAGGGCGGTGGGGGAGGGTTCACCCCTGCCTCCGCCACCACCACCATCACCATCATCACCCCCACCCCGACCCTCCCCCCTCAAGGGGGAGGGAGGATTGTAGCCTTCCCCATTCGGGGGGGAGGGAGGATTGCAGCCTTCCCCATTCAGGGGGGAGGGGGTTGTTTGGGCGGTGCGACCGTAGTCGTCCTCGTAGCGAATAATATCATCTTCGCCCAAGTAATCGCCGTTTTGCACCTCGATCAAAGCTATCGGCACAGTGCCCCGGTTTTCCAACCGGTGGCGGGCACCTTTTGGAATGTAGGCACTCTCGCCTTTTTTAACCAAGATCTGTTCATCATTAACTGTAACCAGGGCTTCCCCTTCGACCACTACCCAGTTTTCAGCACGGTGTTTATGACTCTGCAGGCTTAAGCGGGCGCCAGGGTTAACGTTAATCCTTTTTACCTGGTAGTTTTCACCCACCTCCAGGGAGGTGTAACTGCCCCATGGGCGATAGACCGTACGGTGTTCCCGCGCTTCGGCTGCAGCGGTTTCGTTTAACCTGTTAACGATATCTTTTACTTCCTGGGTGCGGCTGCGGTCGCATACCAACAGGGCGTCGGCCGTGTCGATTATAACCAGGTTTTTAAGTCCCACGGCGCCAACCAGGCGAGACTGGCTGATGATCAGGCTTTTTTTGGTGTCAAGGGCAATAACCCTACCCTTTAGGTAGTTATCATCAGCATCCCGGTCCGAAACCTGGTGGCAGGCTTCCCAGCTGCCCAAATCGTTCCAGGTGATCGAGGTAGGAATAACGGTAACCTTTCCGGCCTTTTCGAGAATGCCGTAGTCGATGGAAGTTTTTTCGAACGAGCGGTAAAGCTCTTTTAAGTGATCGGGGCGGTCGAAGTCGATTTCGGCCAGGGCTGCGCTGGTTGCCGGCAGGTGCATCTTGTATTCGGCGAGCAAGTCTTTTATCCTGAAGACAAACATGCCGCTGTTCCAGAGGTAACGGGGATCTTTAAAGTATTCTTCCGCGGTTTTCAGATCGGGCTTCTCGACAAATTTATTTACCTGATAAGTTTTTTCGTCTAATTGTTCACCGCAGCAGATATAACCGTAGCCTGTTTCGGGGCAGGAGGGCTGAATGCCAAAGGTAACCAGGCCGTATGCAGCTGCCGCTGCAGCGCCGTCATGCAGGAGAGACGTAAATTCATCATGGTCGGGAATCAGGTGATCCGCCGGCAGTACAGCCATTATTGCATCCGGTCCGGCTTCGTCCATTAAAACCCGGGCGGCGAGACCGATCGCCGGGGCCGTGTTGCGCGCCTCAGGTTCCTCCAGCAGGCGAACACCGGAAGCACCAATTTGGGCCAGCTGGCGTTTTATTTCCGCGGCCTGATCGGTATGGGTGACAACGATCATTTTTTCGGGTGGTATGCCGGCGCTTACCCTTTTGATTGTAGCCTGGAAGAGGGAGATAAAGCCGCTTTCACTCCCGTGCCCGGACCGGAGTTCAGTATCTGCCTGAATGGGAACCAGGGGCAGGTATTGTTTTGGAAATTGTTCGCGACTGAGCGGCCAGAGTCGGGTGCCGCTGCCACCGGCTAAGATTACGGCATACATCAGATCACCCCATCCAAAAACCTATTTAACCCGTTGTTCGTTAAGCTAATAGTTTAGCTGCTGCTGAAAAAGG
>DBBD01000132.1:0-3277 GCA_002292015.1 Firmicutes bacterium UBA993 | reverse complement strand
CGCCCTGGTGTTGTAATTAAAGCTGGACTGTTCAAAGGCGGCGGCATAACTGCATTTTAGTTCGTTATTGCAGAAGTTTTTCCTTCAGGGAAAAATGAAGCTCTCTACCTAAAAAAAGTAGTGCTTAATTTGGGCAAAATTATGTGCCACCGCCTGTGCTCCTTGCACATAGCCCATGTGGCCGGGCAGAAGCAACTCGACATCTTTTACAGCAGACAATTTATCCACACTGCTGCCCATCAGCCCCATATCGCCGCCGGGAAGATCGGTGCGACCAATGCTGTTCTGGAATATTGTATCACCGCTGACCAGCGTTTTCTCACCAGGCAGATAAAAACAGACGCAGCCCGGGGAATGGCCGGGGGAAGTAACCACTTCGATTTTCTCACCGGCGCTGTCCGTAGGATCCAGGGCCAGTGCACCGGCTTCTAAGTAAATATCCGGCTTCAGGTCGGGCAGTTCCCTGCCGCTGCGCGTGGCATAGTGCTGGGCCATGGCTTCCAAGATAAATTCATCGCCACGGTTAATGCCAAAGCGAGCCCCGCTTTCCTTGCGCACCAGGCCGGCTGCTTCAACGTGATCCGGGTGCCCATGGGTGCAAAGAATCAGGTCAATATCGCCCAGCTTTAAACCGTCGGCTTCAACCTGGCGCCGTAAAGTCTCGAGGCAGCTTTCGTTAAAATCGTTGTAGATGTGACCAGGGTCAAAGAGAATCGTCCGGCTGCCTTTGTAAATGATGCTGTTACAGTTATTGGCCCTGCCCTGCCAGGGATACCAGTATAGCTTTTCTGTCAGTTGCATAAACACCCTCCCAAATCTCTTCCAGTCGAGTTGCTTTTTAAAAACCTTTTGTATCATACCATAAATTATTCCGGTTAGGGGCTATAGATAACTCATTTTGAGCTCTTGTTATCCAGCTGATATTGACCAAATGGCTTTGAATATTATATGCGAGATATATGCAATTCCTGCAGGGAATGTTCAACCGCTAAAATCGGTGATTATGGCGAACAAAACGAAGACCGCCGGGATAATTTACCGTACTGCACCGACTGTCTTTGGTCGCAAAGAGTCATCCGCTGCCCTTAAATGAAAAAACCGGCGTGATCGATGCCACGCCGGGCTGTTCAGTTGTTCAGAATTACCCGCCGGCGACCGGCGGAAAAACTGCTACCTGCTCGCCGTCCTGCAGCTGGTAATCGAGCAGGCGAGCCTTGTGCCTGATAAAAACCTGTTTCACTTCTCCTCGCGCCACTCCCAGTTGATCCAGCAAGTCGGCCACAGTCGAACCGGCGCTCAGCTCAATCGTAAAAGGGTTATCACCCTTTCCTTCCGGGTTGTAGCGGGAAAGTGTCGCATAACAGCGCACTTTAACTTCCATCTTCTGCTTCTGCTTCCTTCTGCCCTTAACCGGTTAATCCCAGAAAGAATCGAGTTCTTCATCCGTAACATCCCAGACCTGGTTGTGCGGCGGAAGTTTCTCGTAATGCATGAATTCCGGCAAGCGGTCCGCTACCTTGCCGATCCCGGCCCTCAGGTTAAAGTTTCTCTCGATGCGTAAGATCTCGTCGCCGATCCGGCCGACATCTTCGGCAGTATATTTCGTACCGAGCATACCGTTGGTAGTTTCGACTACACCTTCAAAACCACTGGGAATATCAAGGATCGGGAAAGCGATAAAAATACAGAAACCTGCGGCATCAAGAAACGCTGTTGCGTCCTGCAACCCCTTGGAAAGGCCAATTTTATCTTTCTTGGTCAGTGGATCTGACTTCCCGCCGACGGCAAGGATTTCAGGCGCAATGGTGTACCCGGCAGTGTGGTCGGCCCCCATGGTCGAAGTGGCGTATGTTACGCCGATGCCTTTAACCGCGCGTGGCTCATAGGCCGGCATGCCCTGTCCCTTAACAGTAGGAATACGGGTTACACCGTAGGCCTCGCCGGTAAATTGGGCTCCCTGGCCGAGAATATGGCCAAGCGGGGTACGGGTGCGGATTTCATCCATCATTTTTATCGCAGCCGGACCGTCGCCGAATTTCGCCAACCCGGCTTCCATGGCCACACCGATCGTAACGCCGGCCTCAATGGTATCGAGACCCAAATCGTTACACTGCCAGACCAGCTCGGCAACCTGATCTAAGTTGTCGATGCCGCAGTTGGCGCCGAGCGCCCAGATCGATTCATACTCGACACAGGATACATGTTCGCTGCCGTCTTCACGGGGGTAGATATTCGAGCAGTTAATGATGCAGCCGGGATGGCAACGGTGGCCCATTGTGCCGACTCCGCCGCGCTTCTGGGCTGCTTCGGCTAAAGCTTCGCCGCTAATCTTCGAGGCTCCTTCAAATACTCCGGAACTGAAGTTATTGGTCGGCAGCCCGCCCGCCTCATTGAGGATATTGATCAGCACCGCGGTGCCGTAACTGTTCAGGGCGCCGCCCTTCTTGGTTACATCGTGGGAAAGGATCGCATCAGCCAGTTTTTTTTGTCCTGCCCGGAGCAGTTCTTCATCAGCCGGTTTAACACCCGGAGCGTCGGTATCATCAAGAACGATTGCTTTAAGCCCCTTGCTGCCCATAACCGCTCCCAGGCCACCACGGCCGGCATAACGGGCTGCGCGTCCTTCTCCATCGTTGAAAGCAAGCCCGGCCATGGCCATCTTAGCTTCACCGGCTGGACCGTTAACGACAAATGCAGTTTTATCACCAAATTTTTCCCAAATCTTACGACCGCTTTCGTACGCTCCCGCTCCTTTAAAATCTTCTGCCAGCTGCAGTTCGCCGCCCTTGACATCAAGTTTTAATAACCAGGTTTTATCGTCACCGGCCAGCCCTTCAACAACAATCGCCGCGTAGCCCATACGGGCAAGTTTCTGTGAAAAGGGGGTTCCAGCGTTGGCTTCCTTAATTCCACCGGTGAGGGGAGATTTACCTCCTACAGAAATCCTCCCGGTATTAGGGGCACGGGTTCCGGATAAAATCCCCGGGGCAAAAACTAATTTATTGTTGGGACCCAAGGGATGACAATCTGCCGGCACTTCGTCACTGACCATTAAGGAACTTAACCATCGTCCGCCCATGCCCTGATACTTATCAGGCAGAGGTTCAATCTTTACAGACTTCTCATTCATGTTGACGCGCACTAGCTTACCCACCTGTACTCCTCCTTTAATTTTATGCTACCAAGCTAAACTGCTTGAAAATGGTTTTTACAAGTATACCACAATAGCAAATAATCGGTCAATTACAAAAATAGTCACATAAAGGGAACGGCAGCA
>DBBD01000159.1 GCA_002292015.1 Firmicutes bacterium UBA993 | reverse complement strand
CGAAAACAGTAGCTTTTCTAATTCCTATTGTATTTTAATCTTTTGTCGAAACCCGGGCAAGCCTTATTTAATTAATATGGTTATATGCTTGACAACCTGTTTGCTGCCGCTTATAATGTGGATAGAAAGTTAGTCAGGGCGAACAAAATATTTAGTAAATTGCTATTGTTGCGGGGTTGCAGCTTGGTATGAATATCAGCGAATCGAGTGAAATGTATCTTGAAACCATCTACATCCTCGAAGAGATTCACGGACATGCTCATGTTGGTGATATAGCGAAAAGGTTAGGGGTTACCAAGCCCAGCGTGTCTAAAGCTATGGAACAGTTAAAGAGAGAAGATCTGATCAGCCAGGATAGCTACGGCCCTGTTACGCTTACCCAAAAGGGCAAAACCGTTTCAAAGCAGATTTACAGAAAACATCATCTGATAACCCGATATCTTGAGAAATCGCTTAACCTTACTCACGGTGAAGCAGCCGAAAATGCTTGCAGTATGGAGCACATCATTACCGATGCCATGATGGAAGCAATTGAAAGATGCCTGGAAAACGAAAATTAAATCAGTAGTCATCGGGAGGCCAAGATGGAACAGGCAGTTGTAAACAACAAAATGATCAGCAGATACCTGAACAAAAGACTCGATACGGTAAGTGAGCACCTCAACTTATCAGATGCGGCTGTCAATGTGCCGTACGTCATTAAGGGGGTTAACACTTCTGATCGGAGCATGAAAGATTTTCTGTTTACACTGGGATGCTACGAAGGTGAAACGGTAACGGTGATCTCTGTCTTAACCGAAAGTTACATAATAAACATAAAGGATGCAAGATACAGTATTGACGAAGGTTTGGCCAGGGCTATACTGGTTTAACCGGTAACGGTCTGGGTTATTTTTTTGCTTCGTTAGTTAGCCATAACTAACAAATATTTTAAGCAGGAGGATTGCTATGAGAATTGCCCATGCAGGAGACCCCAATAGCGGAAAGACCACTTTGTTCAATGCGATCACTGGTAAGATTGAACATGTTGGCAATTGGCCCGGGGTAACTATTGCCAAAAAAGAAGGCGATGTCAGGAAGGCGCTAAACAGAGAAGGCGGGATGATCAGGGTTGTCGATCTCCCCGGGGCGTACTCCCTGTCGCCCTTTACCACGGAAGAGAGTATCACCAGTGAATTTGTAAGGAATGAGAAGCCTGATGTAATTATTAATATTGTTGATGCTACAAATCTGAGCAGAAGCCTGTTTTTTACCACTCAGTTACTGGAACTCAGTATTCCCGTGGTAGTTGCCCTCAATAAAAGCGATCTCCTGGATAAAAAAGGGATCGTAATCAACAGGGAAGTACTAGCAAAGAAGCTTGGCTGCCCAGTTGTTGAAACTGCATCAACCAAGGGGCACGGACTGCCTGAATTGATTGAGCAGGCCAGGATTGTTTATGGTGATAAGCAGACTGCACCTTTTACAGGCCTCAGTTCAAGCAATAAAGATCAGGCTGTAGATGATAAGGTTAAACATGAGCGATTCACATTTGTTGAAGGTCTGGTTAAAGATGTTGAAACGCGCAAAGTGGCGAGCATTAAACAAACCAGGCAAGATGCCGCTGACCGTGTTGTCGCTCATCGAATTTTAGGCATTCCGATCTTTGCCGCGGTAATCTATTTTGTGTTCTCGCTTTCGCAAACGTATCTAGGACCACCTTTAGCTGATTACCTGGTAAGCTGGATTGACAGTTTCTACGAATATATAGGAGGCTTAATGGGCGCTGATGTGTCACCCATTTTAAGCTCACTGTTATTAGATGGCATCATCGGCGGCGTTGGGGCGGTGATGGGTTTTCTGCCCCTGATTATGGTCCTCTTTTTCCTGCTGGCGCTACTGGAAGACAGCGGTTACATGGCAAGAGTTGCCGTGGTAATGGATCGCCACCTGAAGCGGGTTGGCCTATCGGGGCGGTCAATCATTCCAATGGTTATCGGTACCGGTTGCGCTATACCCGGGGTGATGGCGACAAGAACGATCCGCGATGATCGACAGCGCCGCACGACTGCCATGCTTACACCCTTTATGCCCTGCGGAGCCAAGCTGCCGATAATTGCCCTTTTTGCCGGGGTCTTTTTCGGTGATGCGGCTTGGGTTGGGACATCAATGTACTTTGTGGCGATATTAATCATCGTAATAAGCGCACTGATTGTTCAACGGATTACCAATAATGGACCGGCAGAGTCTTACTTTATCATGGAACTTCCGGATTACCGCCTGCCAAGCCTAAAGCGTGCCACTGTTTCGATGTTCTCCAGGGCAAAAGCATTTATCATCCGGGCAGCTACAATTATTTTGCTATGTAATGCAGCAGTTCATCTAATGCAAACTTTTACTTGGAGCTTCCAAGTTGTTGAACCCGGTATGGAAGGCACAAGTATCCTGGCCACTATTGCCAGCCCCTTTGCCTTTCTATTAATTCCGCTTGGTTTTGGAGCGTGGCAGCTTGCCGCTGCGGCGATTGCCGGCTTGATTGCCAAAGAAAATGTTGTTGGTGCTTTGGCTGTAGTTTACGGCATCACCAATTTTATCGATACCGAAGAATTAGCCCTGCTCTCCGGGGCTGGTGAAGTGGCAGAAGTTATGGGCCTTACTTCTGTTGCTGCCCTTGCTTACCTGGTGTTCAATTTATTCACTCCCCCTTGTTTTGCAGCGATCGGAGCCATGAACGCTGAGATGGACAGCAGAAATTGGCTGTGGGCCGGCATCGGGCTCCAGTTTGGGGTCGGCTATACGGTAGCATACTTTGTTTACCAGGTTGGCACACTAATTACTACCGGCAGTTTTGGTACCGGCGTTATACCGGGTTTGCTCGGCGTTGCATTAATCGCTGGGGTTATAGTTTATCTGGTTCGCAGGAATGATCACAAATCGAGAGTTGAGCTGAAAGAGGCGGTCTGATGTTAACTAATTTTATAGTTGTGCTGATTATAGCGGCTATTGTTGCCGGCGCTGCAGCTAAAATGATCATTGACAGGATAAAAGGTGCCCCTTGTGCCGGGTGCCCGTACAGCGGGCTTGACAATCAAAGTTGTCAATGCACTGAGCATTCTGCTCGTACTATTTAACATTAAGGGCAGTCAGTAACAGGCGGCAGCCCAAATGTGTTTATACATCACCGAGAAGTTTTATCATCGTCCAGTCCGCAACCTCTAAAATAAAAGTAAGCATTCCATTTATGATTGCAAATTCCTACAAAAATTGTACCCACTTGCGCCGCAAGTGGGTATAATATTATCAAAGAAAAGGAAATCCACGAAAGGGGTTTTAACATGGCAACGGTAATCGTGATAGGCGGCAATGCAGCTGGGATGAGTGCGGCAAGCCAGGTTAAACGACTTAAACCCGATTGGGAGGTTATAGTGTTTGAGAAGGGCTCTTATATTTCTTATGGAGCCTGCGGCATACCGTATCATATCGAAGGTTTGGTTAACAGTCTGGGCGATTTAGTGACGGTCTCGCCTGAGGAAGCTGTCAGTAAAAGAAAGCTGGACTTAAGGATGCATCACGAAGTGGTAGCTATCAGTCCGCATTCAAACACTATCACTTATCGTTCAAGTGGCAACCAGAGGCAAGAGATCTATGATTACCTGGTTATTGCCACTGGAGCCCGTCCACAAACAGCGGAAATCGACTATAGCTTGTCTAATCTTATCTCCACGGCCCACACTCTTGATGATTCTCAGGCTCTACGCACTTTGATTGATCGAAAAAAGCCCGGGAGCTGCGCTGTTATCGGCGGAGGGTTTATAGCGCTTGAAATGCTTGAAGCCCTTCACTCACGGGGAATTGAAACCCATATGGTTCACCGCCGCGATAGCCTCTCACGTTCCTTTGAGCAGGAGATTTCTGACCTGACCCTGTCTGCAATGTCGGAGGCAGGAATAATCCTCAACCTTAACCATACTGTTAAAAAAGTTTACGAAAATAACGGAGCAGTTACGGTTGTAACCGATCAGGGGACGTTGCAATATGATCTGGTCGTGATTGGCGCAGGAGTTGAACCAAATAACGATCTGGCACAGGAATGCGGGATTGAAACCGGAGTAAGAGGGGCGATCAGGGTAAATGAATTCCTGCAGACAAACATTACGAACATTTATGCTGCCGGTGATTGCGCTGAGACTAAAAATATGGTTTCGGGGCAGCCGGCATATGTGCCGCTGGCTTTAAAGGCGAACAAAGAAGGCGTGGTAGCAGGAATAAATATTGCTGGCGGCAAGGAATCCTTTCCCGGAGTGCTAGGCACGGCCATCACCAAGTTCAGCAATCTTGGTTTAGCTCGCACCGGTTTAACTTTAGCTGAAGCGCAGAAGAACGGGTTTGATGCATTTAAGTTCAAAGTGGATGCAAACAGCCGGGCCCATTACTATCCGGGTCAGGGGAAGATGACGTTTGTCCTGATTGCCGACAGAAAAGATGGCCGCCTGCTTGGAGCGCAGATTGCGGGACCGGCAGAAAGTGTTAAACGTATTGATGTTTACGCAACGGCGATAACGGCAAAAATGAATTTAGAACAGATTTATCAGCTTGACTTGGCTTATGCCCCGCCTTTTTCCCCGGTTTACGATCCTGTTGTTTTAACCGGTCGGGTGGGCCGTAAAATGGTTGGTCAGTAGCAGATTAGCTGATGGAGGGGATAACGGCGCTCGTACAATATCAGCGAATAGGCGTAAAATTATCCGGAGGGATTTAATTGAAATCACCACAGAAAAAAATAATCGCTTATGATGTGGGTACAACCGGACTAAAAGCCTGCCTGTTTAGCATTGGTGAAGCGTTAACATTGTTAGCCACGGAAATGGAGGGTTATGACCTACATATTTTGGACAATGGAGGAGCAGAACAAGAACCTCGGCAATGGTGGGATGCAATGTGCTCAACTACACAAAAACTGCTCGAAAAAACAAGAATTGTTCCGGAAGAGATTGCCGGGATATCCTTTTGCTCTCAGATGCAAGGGTTGGTGCTAGTTGATCGGGAAGGCCGGCCATTGCGGCGCATGATGAGCTACATGGATCAACGGGCTTATAAAGAGATGCGGGAGGTTATGGGAAGGGGCATTAAAATCTCCGGCATAAATCTATTCAAACTGCTACGTTCGATCAGGGAAACCGGGGTTGTGGCGGCCAGCGTTAAAGATCCGATCTGGAAATATAAGTGGGTTGAGAAAAATGAACCGGCGGTTTTTAAAAAGATCTACAAGTGGCTTGATGTAAAGGAGTTTTTAATTTGCAGATGTACCGGACAATTTGTTATGACAGAAGACAGCGCATTCGCCACTCTGCTATATGTTAATCGCAAAGGGAGAGAGGGATGGAGCACGGCTGTCTGCAAAATGTTCGGGGTTAACAAGGCTCACCTGCCTATAGTGATAAAGTCAACTGATCGAGCGGGGGAAATCACTCCGGAGGCTGCTTCTATGATGGGACTAGTTTTGGGAACGCCGGTCTTTGGCGGGGGTGGCGATGCGTCTCTGATCGGTATCGGGGCGGGATCTCTGTTAAACGGAGATACCCATATCTATGCCGGCACTTCAGGCTGGGTTTCCACCGTGGTTGATAAGCCGGTATTAGATATCAATTCAATGATCGCCTCCATAACAGGCGCTCAGCCCGGTAAATATAATTACTTCGCCGAGCTTGAGACGGCGGGGAAATGCCTCGAATGGGTCAAAGATCACCTGGCCCTTGATGAAATTGGTGTATACCTTGAAGGTGAGCTGATTCACGAATCAAAAGAGACAGTTTACACCAGCCTGTATGAGTATTTAACGAGCATTATTGAGAAGGTGATGCCCGGAAGCGGGGGAGTCGTTTTTACCCCCTGGCTTCATGGGAACCGTTGTCCTTTTGAAGATCCAGCTGCCCGGGGTATGTTTTTTAACATTGGTCTTGATACCGGGAAGTCTGAGCTGATCAGGGCTGTGATTGAAGGAGTTTGCTTCCACCTGCGCTGGATGCTTGAAGCCCAGGAAAAGAAAGTCAGAACCTCTGACCCAATTCGTTTCGTCGGTGGAGGTGCTCTTTCGGCGGTAACTTGCCAGATTCTGGCCGATGTGCTGCAAAGGGAAATAGTATCGGTTGAAAACCCTCAAAATGCAGGCGCAGTTGGCTCTGCGGTTGTAACGGCAATCGGTCTTGGGTTGTTTGAATCGTTCGAAGCGGTCGGACAGCTGATTCCTGCAGCTAAAACATTTTATCCAAATCGGAGCAATAAAAGTGTTTATGACCGCCAATTTCAGGTATTCAAAAATTTATATCGGGACAACAGGAAAAATTTTTTTGCGTTGAATATTAGTAGTAAGCTTCAAAGCTAAGGGCAAATCCGCATAATATTATCGGTCAACGCTACTCTTAATCTCCAATGGGTTAAGCAGATTGTGGGAGGGCTGGCGATGGATCAGCAATATGCAATTGCTCAATATCATGATACGGCGGCAATTATCAAGGCTCTTGATGAACTGATCAAAAAGCCGATTTACACGATCAGGCCGGATGCCCTTAAACGTTATGAAGAAGAATATTATGCCGGGAAATGTAAAAAGTCAAAAGAGATGCTCGACAGGGCTGTAAAGGTCATCCCCGGCGGGGTTCAACATAACCTGGCTTTTAATTACCCCTTTCCCCTGGTTTTTACTAAAGCAGAGGGGGCTTTTCTACATGATATTGACGGCAACAGGTATTATGATTTTTTGCAGGCCGGCGGCCCGACCTTGCTCGGCTCCAATCCTACAGCAGTAAGAGAAAAAGTTATTGAACTCATAAACAACTGCGGCCCCTCTACCGGCTTATTTCATGAATACGAGTGTAAACTGGCTGAAAAAATATCCGAATTAATGCCTTCGGTAGAGATGTTCCGGATGCTCAACTCAGGGACTGAAGGCGCTATGGCCGCGATCCGGGTGGCCCGCCTGGCGACTAAAAAGAAATATGTCCTGAAAATGGGAGGGGCTTACCACGGCTGGAGCGATCAGTTGGCTTATAGTATCCGGATACCTGGTTCTAAATGGACCCAGGCCGGTGGCGTGCCTCGTCACATCTTCAAAAATACCGGGGAGTTTTTCCCCAACGATTTAAACGACTTGGAACGAAAGCTGCGCCTGAACCAATTCAGGGGAGGGACAGCGGCAGTGCTGATCGAACCGGTTGGCCCGGAAAGCGGCACCAGGCCGCTTGACTTTGATTTTAACAGGGGTGTAGAAAAGCTCTGCCGCAAGTATGGGGCCCTGTTGATTTTTGATGAGGTAGTAACTGCTTTCAGGATGGGACCGGCTGGTGCGCAGGGTTATTTTGGAGTTTCACCCGATTTGACGGTTTTTGGGAAGATAGTTGCTGGAGGTTACCCGAGTGCCGGCGGACTTGGCGGGAAAAGAGAATATATGAAATTCTTAGCCGCCGGCCTGCAGGGGGAAGTAAAACATAAAAAAGCCCTGGTAGGCGGAACCATGGCAGCGAATCCTTTAAGCTGCGTTGCCGGATACTACACGATTTGTGAGATTGAGAGGACTAATGCTGCCCGCAAAGCCGGGCAGATTGGAGATTACCTGGTAACCGGTTTAAAAGAGCTGATTAAGAAGTATAGTCTGCCCTTTGTAGTTTTTAATCAGGGGTCAATCGTGCACCTGGAAACTGTCGGTACCATGCATTTTGTGATTGACTGGAAGAAAATATGGACTATTCCTGCGGTAATGAAGGCCACAGCAGAGCGGAAAACGGAAATGGAACATATGGGTGCTGCCTACATGGCTGAAGGCTTGGTCACGCTGGCCGGCAGCCGCTTGTATACCAGTGCTGCCTATACTGCTGAAATGGTCGACGAGGCACTGGTCTGTTTCGATCGGGTTTTTGCCAATGTCGCCATTAAAGAAGGATAGACGGAGGGTTAGCAGAGATGGAAACTGAGCAAGCCCGGGAAAATGTGGTTTTGGCCGGCAAGAAACTGCTTAAGTCAGGGTTGATCGCCAGAACGTGGGGCAACGTAAGCTGCCGGATCAGCAACCGACAGTTTGTGATAACCCCGAGCGGGAAGGCTTATGAGACCTTGAGCCCTGGGGAAATAGTAACAGTCAACATAGATGATGGCAGCTATAGCGGGGAAATCGAGCCTTCTTCGGAAAAAGATCTGCATGCTGAAATATACAAGCACCGGAAAGATGTAAATTTTATCATTCACACTCACCAGGCGTGCGCATCGGCGCTCAGCCCTCTGGGTGAGGATATTCCGGTCAGAGATCCGGGATCTGCCGGCAGCTTCGGTGAAAAAGTGGCTTGCGCGGCCTATGGGCTACCAGGTTCACAAAAACTGAAGGAAGAGGCAACAGCAGCGTTTGCCCGCACTGAAGGCAAAGCGATTCTTCTGGCTTACCATGGGGCAGTTTGCCTCGGGAAAGGTATGGAAGAGGCTTTCCAGGTGGCATCGGAACTTGAAAAGTTCTCTGCTGAATTTGCCTGCCGGCGCTATCTGGAAACCAGTGGCGAAGAAATAAATCGGGAAGCTACCGACGAAAATATCTTAAGGGACAGCTTTGTCTGTAAGTACGCTGCACCATCGGCGATCACGGGAGAAAATACAGTAAAACCTTTGTTCAGCAGCGAAAGAAGGGGAGATTTGTTTAAGCTTTATGTGGGTTCCACCGCGGATGAACCTTGGCCCGATGAGGGTACGGGCTTTAAAGAGGTTAGCATTAACGAAACGGCACCGGGAAGTGAAGATGGCGGTTTGTCAGCAGAAGCAAAGCTACACCGGGAGATTTACAGGCGCTATAAGAAAGTTGGGGCGATTATACACACTACGTTGCCGGATATTCTGGCGGTATCCAGAACCGGTAAAAGAGTATACCCGCTGCTTGACGATTTTGCGCAGATTATCGGCACAAGCGCCCTGGTGGCTGAAGAAGACGGCACCCATAAATCAGCGCGAAAGGTAGTCGCGAAGTTAAAAAGAAACAGTGCAGTAATGATTAAAGGAAACGGTGCCTTATGCTGCGGCCCTAACAAGTATGATGCTTCTGCTGCTGTTTTAGTTCTGGCTAAGAACTGCAAAGCAATGATCTATGCTACCCTGTTAGGTAAAGTAATACCGATCAACCCATTTGAAGCATTGCTCATGCGCTATATCTACTTAAAGAAATATTCCA
>DBBD01000139.1 GCA_002292015.1 Firmicutes bacterium UBA993 | reverse complement strand
ATTTCATCCAGCGCCTTCTGCACCTGTTTTTTACCGACAACTTTTGCCCCTTCGAGTTCGGCCCAGGTATCGGCTTCAAACAGTAGATCCACAATTTCATTGAACCGGGTGCTCAGCTTGTCTTGCTTTTCTACCAGGCGGGTACTGTATTCAACTATCTCAGCGACTGCCTCCGGGTTGAAATGGCGTAATCCCTGTTTTTTGCAGTGATATGATATGAAACCAGCCATTTTATTAATATTATCGCTATGACGCTCCATTTCGATATCAAAATCAGCCTTGATTTTAAAGAGTTTGCGAAAATCTTCGTCATAATGGTAAAGGATCTGGTAAAGATAGGGGTTACCGATCATTACTACCTTGATATTAAGCGGAATAGGCTGCGGTCGTAGGGTAGCCATCGCTACCAAGCCGAAATGTTCTCCGATATTCTCGATGCGAATTTCCATGGTTCTTAAAACTCTTTTTAACACATCCCAAGATTGCATAGCGGTAAGAACGTCTCTCGCCTGCAAAATCAGGTACCCGCCGTTGGCTCGATGAAGCGCTCCCGGCTTTATCATCGAGAAATCTGTAACCACCGTTCCAAAACGGTTTTCATATTCAACCCGGCCAAGCAGGTTGTAATAAGACGGATTAGTCTCGTAAACCAGCGGAGCGCCTTTTGTTTCGCGGTTATCTACCAGCAGGTTAACCGTATAGCGCAGTTCGGCCTGTTCCTGGCTCTGGCGTCTAAGCCACAACATCGGGTTTTGCTGTTCTTCTTCTTCGCCGCGGAAATCAGCAAGGTTTGAAAGAACATCGCCTTGAAACGCATTTAAATAATTGATAACATTCTCAAAATCTTTATATTCGTCGGCAAGCTCGTTAAAAAGATGGCCAATAGCCGCCAGGCCAATGCGCTGGTCAAGTTCTTTAAGCTTGTCTTTCAGCTCTTTTTCAACTTTTTGGACCCGACGCATAATCTCCATCGCTTTTAGCTGCACTTCGGTTGATTTCTTTTCCAGTTTATCCTTCTCATCCTGTTCAAGCTTAGCATATTCTTCTTCACTGATCTGTTCACCCTCCAGCAGCGGGATCGTTACAAAACCCGAACTGGTACGTTTCAGGGCAAACCCTTGCTCCTGGGCAGCCTTGTTTAGCTCCTCGAAGTGTATTGCCCGGGCCTCTTGATACTCCTTTATATAGACCGATTTTTGACGTTCGTAATCCTCGCCGTCAAAGGCTTTGGGGATATTTTGCTTTAAATCTTCCAGCAGTTCCTGGATTTTCATGCAGAATGCATAACCCATGCCGGCCGGCAAATTTAAGGCAAGCGGCTCTCCGGGGTTCTCGAAATTATGGACATAAACCCAGTCGTCAGGTACCGGCTCTTCGTCTGAAATCTGTTCGATAATGGACTGGGCATAGCTTGACTTACCGGTTCCGGTCAGGCCAGTCATGAAAATGTTATAACCCGGTCTTTTAATTCTCAAGCCGAACTCAGTAGCCCGGACTGCTCTTTCCTGGCCAATCATTCCTTCCAGCGGTGGAACTTCTTCAGTGGTTTTAAAGGTGATCTCTTCCGGTTTACAGGTCAACCGCAGATCTTCAACGCTTAGTTCATTCCAGGCCATTTATAAGTTTCCCCTTTCTCTTGCATAACAGCAGACTGCCGGTAAAAAACACTCGTGACAGGCAGGCTTACGGGCATGACAGACCGATCGGCCTAGCCTGATCAGACGATGATGAGTAGCAGTCCATTCCTCTTCCGGTATTATCGCCTTCAACTGCTCTTCAACTCCGGCTACATCGCCGGCGCCGGCCAGGCCAATTCTTTTTGAAACCCGGAAAACATGTGTATCAACTGCCAGGGCAGGCTTGCCAAAAGCGCTGCTGATTATAACATTGGCAGTTTTGCGGCCGACTCCCGGCAACTTGATCAGATCATAAAAATTATCCGGTATTTTCCCGCCATGATGTTCGACGATAATCTTGCCGGCCGCGATCAAAAAGCGGCTTTTATGACGATACAAACCACAACTTTTCAGGTATGATTCCAGTATTTCAGGTTCTGCCGTAGCCAGGTCGTCTACCTTCGGGAATGCATTAAATAAAGCAGCTGTAATCTTGTTAACCTGCTGATCGGTCGTTTGCGCAGACAGTACCGTTGCTACAAAAAGCTGGTACGGGTTCTCATAGTTCAGACTTGTTTTTGCGTTCGGATAATGATCAGCAAGCTTTTGCCTGACTATTTTTGCTAACTTGTTTCCATCAACCAACTTTTGCTTTTTTTGCATACGATATTATAGATCGAGCGACCTTTCAGGTAAAGATTGGGTCTGGACCCCTCTGGTTTTTTTAAGTCAGTTTTATCATTTAAATTCCGCCAAAGGTGAATTTATCCTTCTTATCTGCATGTAAATGACGAACAGGCAACGGCCGCCGGGCCTTCGCCGGCAGCCGTCTCTGTTCGAAACTTAAGTTCTAGTATATTTATTGCCAGCCAACCTGTGCTTAACAGCCGGCAAAGCTGATCGCTATTTAATAATCCCTTTTTTCCTTAGCGCGGCGATCTCGGAATCTGTGTACCCCAGCTCATGCAAAATAACCTGGCTATGCTCCCCATGCCGTGGTGCCTGGCGTCTCAAACAACCTGGTTGGCCGGCAAACAGCAACGGAAAACCGACTAATTTTTCCACGCTACCGTCATCAAGCTTATTTTCCAACCAGAAATCGTTTTCGATGCCCACGGGATGAGAAGCGGCTTCTTCAACGGTTAATACCGGTTCGCAACAGGAATCGGCAGTGGCGAATATGCTGCACCATTCTTCCCTGGTTTTACTGCCGAAAAGCTCTTTAACCTGGTCAATCAACTCCAGCCTGTATTCTAAATCAAACTGCCTGTCAACCCACTGGGGCATTTCTACGGTATCGCAAAAATTCTTCCAGAAAGCCGGTTCCAGGGCACCGAGACTCATGTGGCCCTGGTCTGCAGTCCGGTAAATGTTGTAGCAGGCGTAGGCCCCGGTGATATGGCCGCTGCCACTGCGTGGCAGCCTGCTGCCGATCACCGGAGCAGAGGCAGCGTAGACAAGCCAAGGCAGCTGACCCCTAACCATCGATATATCAACATATGAGCCTTCCCCGGTTTTTTCTTTCTGGTAAAGAGCAAACATAATACCGTTAACCGCCATCAATGAGCCTGCCGCGATATCGGCAACCTGGATGGCGGGCATTGCCGGATCCCCGCCTTCTTCTGCGCTCAAATCCAGCAACCCGGTAAGAGCAACGTAATTTATGTCGTGCCCGGCGCGCATGGCGTAGCTGCCCTGCTGCCCATAACCGGAAAGCGAAGCGTAGACCAAGGCCGGGTTAATCTCCTTTACATTGTCATACCCCAATCCCAACCTGGTCATTACCCCCGGTCTAAAGCCTTCGATTAAAACATCTGCATCTTTGGCAAGTTTTTTTAGGATCTCCAACCCTTCTTCAGTTTTTAGATTAAGAGCCAGGCCACGCTTATTGCGGTTTAATTGCCTGAAGAACGAACCGCCGCCTCGAAAAGGAACACCGACGAACCTGGTAGGGTCGCCGGCATCCAGATCTTCAATCTTAACAACATCAGCCCCGTAATCACCCAGTAACATTGTACACAGAGGGCCGGGCAGTAGCCTGGTCAGATCAATCACCCGTAAATCTTTGAGCGGCATAGCGGAAGGATGTGCCATGTAGTTTAGCGGTGCGTATAATGGGGCAAAAGCATTGGCCCCACCCTACCGTCAGCTGCCCCGGTAGCTTCCAGCTCGCGATGAAATGCATCCAGATGGTCCAGGTTCAGTCCTGCTGGAACACTCATTTCTTTGCTGACAAAAGCGGCATGTCTGCCGGCCCGACGCCCGAAAACAATTATGTCCAACAAAGAGTTACCCATCAGCCGGTTTGTCCCGTGAATGCCGCCCGCCGCTTCACCGGCCACATAAAGGTTCTCGACTGTGCTTAAGCCGTTTTCATCGATCAGGAGTCCGCCGTTTTGATAATGCAAAGTGGGGTAAATCAACATCGGTTCGGTGCGGATATCAACGCCGAATCGCTGGAATTGGCGCATCATGGCCGGCAGCTGGCGTTCGATAGTTCCTTCCCCGTGGGTTAATTCAATAATCGGTGAATCAAGCCAGACCGAACTGATTCCCGTCGGCAGCGGCACTCCTAATTTACGCTCATGGCATTCCTTTAAAATAGCGGAAGACGCAACGTCACGCGTTTCCAGGTGGTATACGAATTGTTCGCCCTTGATATTAAGCGGCGTAGCACCCAAACCTCTTGTTTTTTCAGTTACCAAAAGACCAAGCAGCTGCGGTGGATACGCTCCACCGGTTGGGTGGTATTGGATCGAATCGGCATAAATGATCTTTGCACCGGCCCGGTAGCCGATCACCAAACCGTCAGCTGTTGCCCCGTAATGATTGCTGGTTGGAAAACCGCGGTAGTGCAGGCGTCCTGATCCCCCGGTTGCCATGATTACGGTCTTGGCCCTGGCCGACAGGTACTGCTCTGTTTCCAGGTTAAAAAGCACAGCGCCGGCTGCGCGACCGTTCTGATCGAGGATCAAATCTACGGCTGCACAAAATTCAACGACCGTTATCCCTTTGTTCAAAACTTCATCGCGCAGAGTTCGCATTATTTCGGCACCGGTGTAGTCCCTGGCAGCGTGCATTCTCTTTCTTGAGGTGCCGCCCCCGTGAATGGTAATCATCGTGCCGTCTTCTTTTTTGTCAAACATGGTGCCCATGTCTTCCAGCCACTTAATGACCAGCGGGGCATCCATCACCAGCGCCCGGGCCAGCTCCGGTATATTTTCAAACCGGCCCCCGCCGACAACGTCAAGATAATGGATAGCCGGGGTATCATTTTCCTTATCGGCTGCCTGAATGCCACCCTGGGCCATCATCGTGTTGGCATCGCCAAAACGTAACTTGGTGGCGATCAGCACACTGGCCCCGGCTGCTTTTGCTTCAAGAGCAGCCGCTGCTCCGGCCCCTCCCCCGCCGATGATCAGCACATCCACATCATAAACAGGATCCGCCTGCAGATCCGGTTTTCTGTCGCGCAGCCTGCTCCAGGTCTCAAAAACATCGGCCATCTCGACCGGCAGTCTTGCCCCCTTGTTTACCCCTACTTTCAGGTTGCGAAAACCATCGGTATTATAATCGGGATGAAATTTTTCCAGGACATCCCGGCGTTCTTCCTGTGTCATGCGCGGATAATGAACACCAACCCGGGAGGTCCTGCTTTCTTCAACTTTTTTAACTAATTCACCTATATTGCCGGTATATGCCAACTATTAAGATCCTCCTCTCCGGTCCTGTTATTCAATTTCCCGCTTATTATACATATCCTGTAATGTTGCCTGATCTGAGTTGATCAGGGCATCAATTTCCGAGTCGCAGGCACCCTCTTCAATGGCCCCTGACCTCGCAGCCAGGAAAGCATCCGGCTTAGCAATATAGCGGCTGTACAGACGCCTGGCGGTCAATGCTGCATTGTAATGCACAATGTTAACGGGACAGCGCGACACACAAAGGCCACACATCACGCAGTCAAAGGAAATGTCGGCCGCTTTCGCAAAATCGCCACGCTGAATATAGGCAATATATTGCATAACATCAATATCCTGAGGACAAACCTTGGTACAGGAACTACAACCGAGGCAGCGATATACCTCCGGATAGAGCTGGGCAAAGTAAGCTGTCGAAGGCTTAATCGCCTCGAGATCAAACGTTGCTTTGCGCCCCGGAAAAAATGGAATCTGGGCCAGATACATACCGTCTTCCACCTTGGTTTGACAAGCCAGGCCCACTTTCAGTTCATAGTCGCCAACCATTCGGTAAACGGTGGCACAGGCCCCACAGAAACCGGCCCGGCAGCCGCAGCCTCTTTTTAGTTGATAGCCGGCATATTCCATGCCGTCCATGATCGTCAGCGTTTCCGGGACAGTATAGCGCTTGCCCATGATGTACAGATCAACCATCTTTATTTCGTCCTTTATTTCGTCGCTCATTGCATCCTCCTTCAGGCAAGCGGTTTTATTCGGTCGGCGGCGCCGGTATAAAACCTTCATCCATTAACATTTTTGTCTGTTTCTGGGCCTTGCCGATTGATTCCTCGGCCAGCCTATAGATTTCTTCTTTACTCAGTTTGAGCCTGGCCACTCCTTCTTCGATCGCTTTTAAGGCGGTCGCGGTTGCCACTCGCGGAAAGACTTCCCACATATCCATGGTGGGGAGAATCTTTTCAGGGTTCATACCGCCATCGGGTGCACAGGCAGCCAGCTCCTCGGCAGCGGCAATACACATCGAATCAGTGATCTTCGTTGCCTGAACATCCAGCACACCGCGGAAGATGGCTGGGAAGCCAAGCGAGTTGTTGACCTGGTTCGGAAAATCGGAGCGACCGGTTGAAACTATCTTCGCCCCGGCTTCGAGCGCTTCCCAGGGCCAGATTTCCGGAATCGGGTTGGCACAGGCAAAAACAATTGCATTATCGGCCATGCTCGAGATCCATTCTTTCTTGATCGTATCAGGACCGGGAGTGGAAAGACCGATGATCACATCGACGCCGACAGCTGCTTCGGCAGCTGTTCCCACCAGGTTGCCGGCATTGGTAGTCCGGCAAAGCTCCCACTTAGCCGGGTGCTGCTCTTTTAGCTCGGTACGTCCTTTGTGCAGTGTTCCCTGGCTGTCTACCAGGATAATCTTTCCGGTATCGGCTCCGGCTGCTTTGAGCATTCTGACGGTGCAAATGTTAGCTGCTCCGGCACCCATCATCAGCATCCTCGCGTCGCTCATCTTCTTACCGACAATTTTAAGCGCATTGATCAGGCCGGCCACGGTAACCATGGCTGTTCCCTGCTGATCATCGTGCCAGACCGGAATATGGCATTCTTCCTGCAGTCGTTCGAGAATATAAAAACATTTAGGGCTTGCAATATCTTCCAGGTTAATGCCCCCGAAGCTGGGTTGAAGCATCTTAACAAACTTGATAAATTCTTCCGGATCTTTCGTATCCACACAAACCGGAAAAGCATCAACACCGCCCAGATACTTAAAAAGCAGCGCTTTACCTTCCATCACCGGCATACTCGCTTCAGGACCGATATCACCCAAACCCAAAACCCTGGTGCCGTCGGAGACGACCGCCAACAAGTTGGCCTTATTAGTATACTTATATACATCTTCCTTGTTCTGCGCGATAGCTTTGCATGGTTCGGCAACACCGGGTGTATACCAGATTGCGAAATCTTTAATGTCCCGCACGCTACACTTTAAATCAACCTGAATTTTACCCTTGTAGAAAGGATGCAGCCGCATTGCATCTGCGGCCGGCTTTTTTGCCTTGGCCAACAGTTCTTCTTTGTTCATACTCATCTCTTAATCCATCCCCGCTTTCGCTCACAATTATTGCTATCAATGTAAAAAGCAAAATAACCATTAACGGACATACTGCTTTGCCCCTTCGGCGTAAAGATCGTTGCCATAAGCATCGTTAATGACTGTGGCTGGAAAATCTTCCACTTCTAAACGGTGAATAGCCTCCGCCCCCAGCTCGGGGTAGGCGACCACCTCGCATTTTTTAATTTTTTTTGACAGTAAAGCCCCGGCCCCGCCAACAGCAGCCAGGTAGACACCTTTGTGCTTCTGCATGGCATCTTTCACCGCCTGGCTACGCAAACCTTTACCGATACAGGCTTTCATCCCTTTTTCAAACATCTGGGGTGTATAGGCATCCATTCGCCCGCTCGTTGTCGGGCCGGCTGATCCGATTGCCTGCCCGGGTTTGGCCGGAGTGGGACCGACATAATAAATTAATTGGCCGGTCAGGTCGATCGGTAAAGGCTCACCCTTATCCATCAGCTCAACCAGTTGCTTGTGTGCCGCATCGCGGGCAGTGTAGATAACCCCGCTGATTAATACATTATCGCCCGCTTTCAGGCTAAGTACCAGATCATCGGTAAGAGGAGCAGCGATTCTTTTCGGTTCCATCTTTCAAGCCTCCTTCTTCGCAATAATTATTATAGCTCGCGTTCCAGATGGCGGCTGGCGTGACAGTTGATGTTAACTGCGGCCGCCATGCTGGCGATATGCGAAGGAAATGTTTCGATATGGACCGCCAGGGCAAATGTGCGGCCGCCAAAACCCTGCGGGCCTACTCCCAAATCGTTAATTTTGCTGAGAATCTTTTTCTCGAGGGCCGCAAAAGCCTCATCGGGGTTTTTTGAACCGACCGATCTGAAAAGAGCCTTTTTAGCCAGTAAAGCAACCTTGTCGAAAGTGCCGCCGATTCCTACTCCGACAACAATTGGCGGGCAGGGATTGGGACCGGCGGCCTTGACATGGTTGACCACAAAATCGATCACTCCGGCTTCGCCGTCGGAAGGATTTAGCATCCTGACCGTGCTCATATTTTCACTGCCGCCGCCCTTGGGGGCAAAAGCGATTGTAACTTTATCGCCCGGAACCAGATCGGTGTAAATCACGGCTGGGGTGTTGTCCCCGGTGTTTTTGCGCTTGTAAAGCGGATCAGCAACAATCGACTTGCGTAGATATCCTTCAGTGTAACCACGACGCACTCCCTCGTGAATCGCATCTTCGAGCGATCCGCCTGTCAAATGCACCTCCTGACCCCACTTCACAAAAAAAACAGCAAACCCTGTATCCTGGCAGATTGGAATTTGCTCATTCTTGGCAATTTCAACATTTTCGATCAACTGTTTCAAAACTTCTTTACCCGTGGGAGATTCTTCGGTCTCCAGAGACTCCTTTAAGGCATTGAAAACGTCTTCTCCCAAATAGATGTTTGCTTCCCGGCACATCCCGGCCACCTGGTCACTGATGACAGACGCGGCAATTTCCCGCAAACTAAACACCTCCCTTTTTGTAATAACCGTTTCTCAATATCATTTCGGTATCTATCCAGGCGCACTGCGCCCGGCCTAAAAAAACCTCGTTGTCTTCGCCTGAATGGTCCGGTAAGGCTATCTATCTCCCTATTTCTTTTTCTGCTTGTCAAAATAAAATCCTGCTCTTTATTTTAGAATTTATTATAATTCTAAATTTTATTCCTGTACTTCAACAGAATATTTAGCAACCTTATCCATTAGCAGCTGATAATCGCGATTAATCTCGTGCTGCAGCTCATTTAAGCGGCGATTGTCCATCTCCG
>DBBD01000101.1 GCA_002292015.1 Firmicutes bacterium UBA993 | reverse complement strand
GGTTGTCCCCTGATCGATCGACAGTATATACCTTGAAATTGCAAACCCCTCCTACAAACATATATCTTCAGAGACGCCCATGCCGCCTGCGGCACCAGCAGAGGGATTAAATCCCCCCTCACCCTGGCCCTCTCCCCAATACGTGTATACTTAAAGGAGAAAGGATTTATAGGGTAGATAACTATACAACCCCGAGCTTGCTAGATGGTGCTCGGTCAGCCTACTGAAAAAACAAGGGTTTTTTCCCTGGAGCTGCGCTGCAGTTTACCCTCGTGCTCGAGGTATTGAACATGGGCCAAGGCCTCGCCGGTGGCAAACCATTTCTGCATCAGGGGAAAGTCATCCCAGCTGTCAGCAACAAGATCCCAGGTCATACCGGCAGCGATTTCGAAGGCGCTGCCCTGACCAATTTCCCCGACAATGTGCAGCACTTCATTTAAGCGCCGGCGGTGATGATCCTTCAATTGGTCTATTCTCTGCCGGCAATTTTTAATCAGGCTGCGATGACCCGGCAGCACCAGGTTTACATCCAGTTCATGAACGCGATCAAGGCTTGAAAAGTATTCTGCCAATGGGTTGCCGGTTTCAAGCCAGGTTGATATATTCGGGGTTATATCTCCTAATATGTGGTCTCCGGAAAAAAACAGCTTGTGGTGAGGCTCCAAAAGGCAGGTATGCCCGCTGGTATGTCCCGGAGTGGTTATGCAATGCAGCTCATAATTACCATACGTTAACAGATCGCCATCTTCAACCATAGTAAAATTAACCGGCCCCTGCGGGCTGTAACGCTGCCCCGGATGTAAGTCAATCGCCGCACTTACCAGTTCTTCAGGAAAACCGTGTTTGCCGGCCAGGGAGCTGACAAGATGCCAGAGATCGGTTCGCTGTAAAATTTCCGCATCTGGTTCGTTAAAATAGATAATCGCACCAGGAGCAGAAAACTCGGCTACCAAGCCTACATGATCGGCGTGCAGGTGGGTTACAAAATAATCGGTATGCTCCAGATCAATATCAAGCTGCCGAAAAGCATCGCTTAACGCTGCTTTGCATTCATCACGGTTCATCCCGGTGTCAATAACCAGGTTCCGTTTTCCATTTTTAATGATGTACGCATTTGTTGCTTTTAAGGGGTTGCGGGGCAGGGGTATTTCTGCGCGAAATAGATCCTCCCTGATCTGTTCTATTACTGTTTCCGGCATTATGTCACATCCCTCTGACTATTTAATTTGACACGTAAGTTAGATACGCTAACACGCAGGGTATTGTTTGAACTCGCATTTAATTTGTTCCTGCACTGCGGGATCTTGTATAGCTTTCAGCCCGGTGATTGCCATCGCTCTGCCGACTGTCAGCATCACATGGTAAGCCTCATCTGTATCACAAAGCGCCGTGAATTCGTGGGTATGGCCGGGCACCCATTCATCGGTAAGCGCTACCACCGGGTGGATTGAGGGCGTTACCAGGCTGACATTGCCCATATCGATCGAGCCTAAACCCTCCCGATGCGGTGATTCTATATTGTACCCTGCTTCCTTCAGGCTTTCCGCGAAAAGATCGGCCATCACCCTGTTGCTGACCATCGCTTCATAGGGGTAGCCCGATTCACTTACCTCAAACGCTGTGCCGGTACTGGTAGCGGCACCCCGGGCACAGGCAATTACCTTTTCCACTACCTCCATCAAATAATTGCGGTCTCGGGACCTGACGATAAAATGGGCGGCAGCGCGATCAGGGATTACATTGGGCACTAATCCTCCTTCAGGTATAACACCGTGAATGCGCACATCATCTTTTAAATACTGCCGCAGGGCATTAACCCCGTTAAAGGTCTGAATTACCGCATCAAGGGCATTCTGCCCCTCCCAGGGTTCACAGGATGCATGGGCGCTGCGCCCGTGAAAAATAAAGCGAAAATCGCGGCAGGCTAAAGACTCTACGTAAATAGAAGTCGAACAGCCGGGGTGAAACATCATGGCCGCATCAATATCATCAAATACGCCTGCCCGCACCAGGTCTACCTTGCCGCCGTGATCTTCCTCATCTGGCGTGCCAATTACAGAAACCCTGCCGGATCTGCCTTTCAGCGCCGCTGCCAGTGCGACGCCGGCGGCGACGCCGGCAACGGCAATCAGGTTGTGGCCACAACCGTGACCAATATCGGGCAGGGCATCATATTCAGAACAAAATCCCACATGGTAACCGGAATCACCATAGCTGGCCATGAAAGCTGTTTTCAGGCCACCTAAGCCGCGCCAGACTTTAAAACCTTTCTCTTCCAGATAGCCGGAGAGCAGCTCCGAGGCAAAAAATTCCCGGCCTCCCAGCTCCGGTTTGCTATGAATAGCCCGCGCAATCTCCACCAACTTGCTTTTTTCCTCTTCTATCTTCTCTTGAATAACAGCATAATCTGCCATTTCCGCTATCACCGTCTCTTTAAATAATGACTTCTCTGTATATGTTACCACAAGGATTACCGGCAGCAACCCAGGCTTTGAATGAACCAAGCTCGAAAATAGCCGAAAAAATAGTCCCGTCGTTGCCCTTTTGTTCAGAAGCATGTTTGCAGATTGATAAAGGCCTGTTCTCATGATCCCTTAAATATTCGGTGAGCATCTCAAAACCTTCAACCCCGTGAACTTTACTTTCCAGTTCGGTCAATCTCCTGTAACGGGCCAGGGAATGATCAGATCCCTTACCGGCCAGGCTTTTCAATCGTGGACTAAGATAGTGATTGGTGTGATAGATTATACTGCCGCCCGGCATATAATCGGCCTCGGTAGCGGTAGTTTCAAGGTTGCCAAGTTCTCCCCCGGCATGGACCAACAAGTGATTATACCCTCCGGCCCGCTTGGGCGGAGTAGCCTTTTTGATTGCCTCTTCAAGCGTTGTGGCTTCCAGAACGGCACGCGCAGCCAACATTCGCGGTACTCCCGCCCGGCAGTCAGTTGCGGTAACCGAGTTAACTCCCTGGGCCAGGCCGGCTTCATTTATTCCCACTGCAGCAAGGAAAGGAGCAGCAGTAACACTCAGGAAAGCCGGATAAAGATCCGGCTGCCCATAGATGGCAACTACCGTATCTGTATCTTCCGCATACCAATCTTCATTATGCCCCAACCAAGCTCCTCCGGCACCTGCCAGCCCAATGGCAGTGCAGGCAGCCGGCGGCTTTAAATCGAGAGCTTCCTCCAGGGCATTAAGAAAAAAAAGATCACCAAACCGGTGCCCGGAACCATCAGCCATCCCCTGCAGCTCTTCAACCAGGTGCGGAAACTGTTCTTGGGCCGCCTCCAGGCAACCGCTCGGAACCGCCCATTTTCCGCTCCATCCTTCCTCCCGGGGAAGAATCTGCCGGTAATTGCTGACTGCCCTGTCAATTAAACTTTGTGCAGCCCGGCCTATGGTAAAACCAATATCGTAGTTTTTGCCTTTGGCTCTGATGATCCGGATCTTGCTCACCTTTTTTCCTCCGCCAGATGGATTATGTTTCATCGTCGGTTAAGAGACGGTAGTCGCGCTCAAGAATCTGCTGCGGCTCCAGCCGATAACCTTTGCCATCGTTATCATCATAAATATTCTGACGCCCTTCCTCTTCGAGGACGATCTGAAACCGATCCTGGTAACTGACCAGGCAGCTATAAGTGCCGTCGCGATTAACGGGAACTTTAGTCAGCGCCGGTGCGCCCTCTACCTTTGGAAACCTTTTCAAAGCAACCATTGCCGGATCCGGAGGCTGATAACCTTCAAAAGTAACCCTGCCCCTGACCTGAGCGCCCTGGTCGAGGGCATAAACCCGGTTGCCCCTCTCCCATTCACGCAGTGTAAGCACCCACTCGGCCGACTTATAACACCGGCCCCCGGAGGCAGCAACAGCATAAACCAAGTAGCTGCCGGCCGGCAGCTTGATGAGAAAATCCCCTTTCAGGCTGCTGATCGCTTCCCCGGCAAAAGCTTCGATTAACAGATCTCCTACCGGGTCATGCTCACCGCGAAAAACCCGGATCAGCGCGCCGGCCAGCGGCTCTCCGCTGAGCGAATCATAGATAAAACCTCTGAAATCAATCATCTTTGGCTGCTTCAGCTCAATAGACACCTGATTTTCATCATCGGGTTTACAAAATGTTGCTTCAAAAGGCTGATATCTTTCCAGCAGTTCGTATACCGGAAACTGCCCCCGGATAGTAAGCGCAGAGCCGGGAGCACAGTCGAAAGAAAAGATGCCGCCCTTACCGGTTAGAGCAGCAGCAGTCATGCAGAAGGTTTGTCCGCGGAAATCCTGTCCGGAAATTTTTGCACCATAATAACCGGCGCAAACCAAGTACGACGAAGCTGGTTCTGCATTCGTAATTTTGCCCTGCATTTTCACAGCGGGCACCGATTCAATCTGAAAGGTAAACTTTTTCAGGGGAAAAGCACTGCGGTTTTTATCGTCAATTAACAAAAGCGGTGCCAGCCAGCGCATCCGGACTGAGCCATCCAGATCCTCCGTGCAAAAAGCCCACCCGTCCTCCATATTCAGCTCGATCGGCGGCTGCAGGAGATACGGCAGTTTAAACTTACGCATCGCTTTGAGGGGCGATAGCAATTGTTCAGCTTCATTACCGCAGAGCAGGCATTCACTCTCGCCGGTCTCAGCGGCGATCAGGGTCAGCTTTTGCGGCACCATACCAGGCGGCAGAAGATGGGTCAAATGCAAAAAGGTTGACTTGACCGCCCACTCGCTTACATCGCGGGCGTCAGGCGCCACCCGGTAATAATCACCCCAGCTGAAGATGTCTTCGCCGTATGGCGTAATGACCTCGACATTCCGACAGCGGTAATAGTATTTCGAGGCATCCAGCTTATGAACAGCGGCCGCACCGCGCTGCCGGCGATCTGCGGGGATCTCTACGGTAAGGGTTTGCAGGGGGGCATCTCCTTCCAATCTGACGGGCATGGCCGCACCGATATCCTTCTTTTCGGCCGGAACAAAGGCCGGATCGCCCAATAACACCTGTTGGTGGATAGCATTGGCTGTACCCCAGCGATATTTGCGGTAGGCCGCTGGGTTTTTCTGCAGCAGGGTAGCCGCATAGAGGCTGATCACATTACGCATCTCGCGTACAGCTTCACCGACGCTCAGGCCTTTTAGCAGCAGCGCCTCCATAAAGACACTGTAGGTAGAGGTGGTGTACTGTAAATCTTCGATCGTGGCTCCGCCGACAAAGCAGATTGCCCCCTTTTCTACGAATGAGAGGCCGATTACCTGGCGCGAATCAACCGGCACCCCTTCCCAGGTTAAGCCTTCATCGGGCGAATACCAGTGGGGGACCAGGCCCACCGTCGAACAAGCAGAGGCATAAGCCACCAGGGGCGGCATCAGCGGCAGATCTTCCCTGTATAAAGTCCTGTTGTGGGTGTGCAGACCTTCCGGCCCACCGTGTCCGGTATAGAGAAAATAGTCGGCACCTTTTAACGCCTCAGCCACCTCCCGGTAACCGGCATCACGATCCCGGAGCTGGTTGATAGCAAAACCGGCGTCTTCCAACAACGGCACCAGCTGTGTATCAATCAGCGCATTATCAGTGGAAAAGATGATCCCCGTTTCCACATGCGGAGTGGCAACAATCAACAGATCCTGTCCTCCGCGCTGCAGATGATTCTGAACTTCATTATACCTTTTAGTGCTGATAATCTGGGTTGAAACCCCACCACATGTATTTTGCATCAGGCGCCCCTCGGCCAGGTCAAAGAAAAGATCATCGTTTAGGCGCAGGTGGATATCCCTGATCATCTCCTCGGTAACCGCACCGATCATTTTTTTCTCCTCGTAAAAAAATGGCACTGCCGCTGGGGAAGCAAGAATAACCTGATAGCGGGGTTTAAGACCAGTCAGGCACACCATCTGATGTAAGCTCTCTTCAATCTGCCGCGGATTCGGTTGTTCACTCTGCACATCAAAAGGAAATACCGGGCGGTAAGAGGCAAGGTTAAGCAGGTGCAGGCTTAACCCGCGAACCCAAAGTTCACTCAAGGCGATCCCCCTGGATGTATCAAACAGCAGGTCGACTGAGTTATAGACAACCAGGTAATCGGCGGCGAGGCCGGCTGATACAAGAAACTCAAAAAGTTGGCGGTCATCCTCAAGAACAGTATAGTTTTTCGCTTCGGAGGTACGGTCTGCCGCCGCCAATGATTTTTGCGATCCGATCCAGACAAGTGGTAATTCCGGGTAATTAACAAGCTTTTGATGAGAGTCGGCTGTCGGCGCTAAAAAATAGTAGCCGAGACGTATCGCCAGCATCGCGGCTTTAAGGCAATCAGCCGGAGAATCGGCCGCAGCAGAACATATTCCGACCGGCTCCCCGAAAAAGGCAACGTAGGAATCAAAGTCTAGGCAGCCGGAAAAAGGAGTTGCTTTAAGCTTCAACCCTGCTGCAGCAGCAAGCTGATCAACTTCTTCGTACCCAGTCAGATTATACGTACAGAACGGCAATCGACCGGCCAGTATGGAAAGTGCATCTTTCTCCTCTGCGACCCTTTCGGGATCGAGAAAAAAAACTTCTCTCCCCCGGTCACTTAAGACAGCTGCTGCCAGTTCGAGGCTTTGCAGCCAGCCGCGCACCGTTAACAGGAATAGTTCAGTCATCATTAATGCACCTCTTTCTATATAAAGTGGCAGGCTCCGTAATGACCGGGCATTACCTCCCTGTAAAGCGGTTCTTCCTCGCGACAGCGCGATTGCGCTTCCGGGCAGCGGGGGTGAAAGCGGCAGCCGGTGGGAATATTTACCGGATCCGGCGTTTCCCCCTGGAGCAGCTTTTTGTCGCTTGGCATAACACGCTTTAGCACCGGTATAACAGAAACAAGAGCCCGGGTATAAGGATGTAGAGGCTGACGGATAACAGTATCAGCAGAACCAAGCTCGACAATTTTCCCTAAGTACATGATGGCAATCCGGTCCGAAACCAGCCAGGCCAGGGATAGGTCGTGCGTGATGAAAAGATAGCTGATCCCCTTTTGATCACGCAAGTCTACCATCAACTTCAGAATACCGGCCCGGATCGACAGGTCAAGCATTGAGACCGGCTCATCGGCCATAATAAAGTCAGGCTTTACCACAAGAGCGCCGGCAATCGCCAGTCGCTGCCTTTGCCCGCCGCTTAATTCGTGGGGATAGCGTAAGAAAAGCTCCTGTGGATTGCTCAGCCCCGCGTCAGTGAGCGCTTCGATCACCCTTTCTTCGATCTGCTCGTTATTTTTGCAAATCCGGTTTACTTCGAGCGGTTCCGCAACGGTGGAAAAAACAGTCTGTCGTGGATTCAACGATTCATACGGGTCCTGAAATATAATCTGCGCCTCCTGGCGAAAGCGACGCAACCGTTGACGGTTGAAAGCAATTACGTCTTCACCCTTAAAACATACCTCGCCGCCGGTTGGCTCAACCAAACGCAGGATCGCTTTACCGGTTGTCGTTTTGCCGCTGCCCGATTCACCGGCCAGGCAAAGGATCTCTCCTTTTCTAATTGAAAAATCGAGGCCATCAACCGCCCGTACCTGTTTGGGCTGCTTGTTCAGCAGCGATGATAAAAACCCTTGGCGGGCTGCAAAGTGCACTTCGAGGTTGGAGACCTTCAGCAATTCTAATTGTTCATCTCCGCGATTGTTGATGTCCAAATTTACAACCTCCCTAAGAGGTGGCACGAAGCCATATGGCCGGTTGATACTTCAACCGCTGTCGGATCTTTTTCACTGCAAGGTCCGATAATCTGCGAGCATCGTTCATGAAAGCGGCAGCCTGCCGGGGGATTAAGCAAATTTGGGGGATTTCCGGGAATAGACTGGGCCAGGTAACGCTTACCTTCGATATTGGGAAAGGCAGCGATCAACGCCCGGGTATACGGGTGAGCCGGGTTCTCAAACACTTTTTCGGTCGGACCGGTCTCCACGATCCGGCCGGCATACATCACTGCCACCCGGTCACAGGTCTCGCCAACCACTGAAAGATCGTGAGTGATCAGGATCATCCCCATCTGTAATTCTCGGCGCAGCTTCTCCAGAAGCTGCAAAACCTGGGCCTGGACCATTACATCAAGGGCAGTAGTCGGTTCGTCGCCGATCACTATCTTCGGATTGCAGGCAACAGCCATGGCAATCATTACTCTCTGTCGCATCCCGCCGCTGAATTCATGGGGATATTCCCTGACTCTGTCCGGGTCTATTTCCACCTGTTCAAATAGTTCAGCCGTTCTCAGGCAGGCTTCTTTCTCAGGCATTTTTTCATGAATACGCAGCGCTTCAACTATCTGATCGCCAACCCTCCTGACCGGATTCAGAGCATTCATCGCTCCCTGAAAAATAATGGCGATCTCTTTCCAACGGATGCGGCGCAGCTCATCTTCCATTGCCCGGGAAATATCCCGTCCCTCGATACTAATCTTCCCCGCCCTCACTTCGGCATTGTCAGGAAGCAGCTTAACCAGCGATAGGGCCGCCGTGGTCTTACCTGATGCCGATTCGCCGACCAGGCCAAGCGCTTCGCCTTTTTCCAGTTTTAGATTTACGTTTTCGCAGGCGCGAACATAACCTTCTTTCAGCTTGTAATAAGTGGTCAGATTTTCTACTTCCAACAGGCTCATCGATCCCGCCTCCTCAGCTTGGGGTTAAGCACCTCATCCAGCGCGAAACCGATAAAAGTAAAGCCCAGCACCACCAGGACCACACAGATCCCCGGCGGCAAAAGCCACCACCAAGCCCTGCTGATCACGGCGCCCATCTCGTAGGCATAATGCAGCATCATCCCCCAGCTGATGCGGGTCGGATCTCCCATACCCAGGAAGCTCAAGGTGGTTTCGGATAAAATAGCAATGGCTGCCACTAAGATAGTATTGGCGTAAATCAAGGGAAAGACGTTGGGCAAAATATGACGGAGCATAATATGAGTTCCGCTGGAGCCGATCGCCCGTGCTCTCTCCACATAAGGGCGCTCTTTCACACTTAAGGTCTGTGATCGGATAATTCGGGCGGTGCCCGCCCAACTGGTAATTCCGATGACAAAGATTATATTGCCCAAGCTGGGACCCAACAGCGCGGCCATAGCCAACACCAGGGGAAGCCAGGGGATAACCAGGAATACGTCGGTGAAGCGCATCAGTAGCTTGTCGGCCAGCTTACCGTAAAAGCCGGCGACGATACCGATAACCGTGCCGATAGTCATAGAAATAGTCGCTGCGGCCACGCCGACCAGCAGCGATACCTGGGTTCCGATAACCACTCCGGCCAAGATATCCCTGCCCAGATTATCGGTACCCAACCAGTAACCTGAGACAGGCGGGTGCATGGTTTGTGTAACTCCGTCCACCACATAGGTTGTTACATCTACCAGGCGCGGCCCCAGAAAGGCCAGCAAGGTAAAGAAGCATAGGATGCACAAGCCGATCAACCCCATGGTGTTTTGGCGATAAATATCCCAAAAAGAGCGCAGATTTTTCTTCAGCAATCGCAGGTTATCTTTGCTATAAACCGAAGACGGCACCATGCTTCCCCCTTATGCTTTAACCCGGGGATCGATATAGCGGTAGATGATATCCGCGCCCAGGTTAGCTAAAATAACACATATGGTAATAAACAGAAAAAGCCCTTGCAGAACAGGGTAATCACGGTCGGTCAGCGCGGAAAACATCAGTCGGCCCAGTCCGGGCCAGGAGAAAACCGTTTCGATCTGAATGGCTCCGCCGATTATAAAACCCAGGTTTATCGCAATCAAAGTAACCATGGGCAACAGGGCATTGGGCAGAGCATGCCTTCTAAGCAACTCAGTTGCCGATACACCCTTGGCTCGGGCAGTCAGCATATAATCTTCGTGCAAAACTTCCAAGAGCGAGCTGCGCATAATCAGGGCATACTCCCCCACCAGGATCAAGGTAAAGGTAAGCACCGGTAAAAACAGGTGATGGAGTCTCGATAACAACTCTGCCCAAAAAGTCTGGTAAATGGCCCCGGGCACACCCATTCCCCATAAAGGAAAGATATTCCAATAAACGGCAAAGACCATCAACATGATGATGCCCACCCAGAAAGTAGGCATGGCATAAAGGATCAGCGATAAAGCCAACCCTCCCACATCGATCCGGGTGCCTCTTTTCCAGGCCAGGAGCACACCCAGACTAATTCCCAGAACAATGGAAAGCAGCGTGGCCGTTCCCACTAACAGCAGCGTGGCCGGAACACGCTCCAAAATAACATCTAGTACGGGCTGGCGATAGTTAAATGAACTACCCAAATCCAGGGTAAAAAGATCGCGTAAGTAAACCCAAAACTGAGTCAACAAACTTTCGTCCAAACCAAATCTTTCCCTGAGCCGGGCCAGCGTCTCGGCAGAAATTCTGGGACTGCGGATCAGCACACGCACCGGGTCCCCGGGCATAACCCGGAAAAGAAAGAAGTTAATAATTAAAACTATAAAT
Organism: Firmicutes bacterium UBA993; assembly: GCA_002292015.1. Classification (GTDB taxonomy): domain Bacteria; phylum Bacillota; class Dethiobacteria; order DTU022; family DTU022; genus UBA993. Next base: position 10,116 of record DBBD01000101.1, on the reverse strand, counting down.
ATTGTCACGACGGCCTGGCTGAACTTACTCAACAGGTAAAGCCGCATATTCATCGTTTCCCGATCACTCTCCTAAGGTTACCGCCGGAGGAGAAATCTACGCCGGCATTTCCCCGAAAATATTCGAGCAGCGTGGACTCAGGTTAAAGTTGACGCCGGGGAAGAAACCGGTAACAGCTTTTCCCCGGCGGAAATGGTCCTGCCGCAATTAGAATCGTTAAATATGGTCTTTGTTTAACAGTAATTTATCGCTCCAGCGGGCGCAGCTCCTCATATGTTCTAATCGAGCCGCTTACCTGGTAGATCACCGGGCCGCCCGGCGGATTGCGGACCCACCCTTCAAATCTGTCTGTCCGGTAAGCCATCAGCTCGGGGTCGTTTGAATAGATGATATAGGGAACATCTTCATAAATGATCCGCTGCATTTCGTGGACCAGCTGCTGCCGCTCTTCACGATCCATCGTGCGCTGCTGCCGCAGATGCAGCTCGTCATAGACCGGGTTGGAATAAAATGTTTCGTTCCATGACATAAGCTCAGCAGTAGTCTTCACCCGGAGTATGCTGGTGGGGTCCACCTCTGTAAACCAACCCCAGAGGAACATGTCGAAATCTCCCTCTGGAAGCCGATCGGTCAGCGTCCCCTCGTCGATGACGGTGACTGTAATCTCAATGCCGACCTCGGCCAGCATATCTTTGATCAGTGTGGCAGCCTGCTGGCTTTCAACTGATTCCGAACGGGCAATAAGATCAAAGGATAGGGGTTCGCCGGCAGGGCTGACCCTGATCCCATCGTTACCCAACGTATAACCGGCCCCTTCCAAAATTTCTGCAGCTTTAGCCGGATCGTAGGCACGCAGCTCTGCTCCCGGATTGAAGTGCCAGAAATCATGAAAGGGAGGTATCAAGGTAGACCCCGGGGTACCGAAACCATCGTGGGCCACGGCAATAATCTCCTGGCGGTTCATCGCATGTTCGATAGCCACGCGGATATTTCGATCCAACAGCAGGGGGTTGCCTTCGGACTCGGCGTCGTCAACCCATACGTTGAAACCAAGCTGTGAGAAGGAGGGGGAATCAGCATCTAAAGTAACGATATTTGGATCAGCAGCCTCCTCCAGCGCTTTAAGGGAGGCTCCGGGAACTTCTACCGCAACATCGATATCGCCTTTTTTCAGGGCTTCCACCATCAGATCGGCGTTAGCGAACTGAATAAAGATTACCTCGTCTATCCCGGGCGCGCCCCTAAAATAGTTCTCATTAGCCTCCAACCGCACATACTGCCCTCTGACGAATTCCACTACCTGGAACGGACCGGTACCCACGGGGTTTTCGTTAGCAAAATCGGTGCCGGCATACTCGGGGTCAATCTCTGCCCAGATATGTTTGGGCAGTATAGGCACGATGATCCCGGGCATCCAGGCCAGCGGCTGATCGGTCTTAATAGTCAACGTGTGCTCGTCGACTGCGGTGATCTCCTCCATCCCGGCTACGGGATCAAGAAAGTAACCCAGCTCGTTATCCCGGATATACTCAAAAGTAAACTTGACATCTTCAGCGGTAAAGGGTGTTCCGTCATGCCAGAGCACGCCCTCTTCCAGGTTGAAAGTCCAAAGTGTTCCCTCTTCGTCAACGCTCCAGCTTTTGGCCAGAGCGGGAGCAGGATTGAGTTCTTCATCCCAGGTGATCAACATATTATAGTTGAGCAGCATCACTTCATAGCCCAACATCGACCAGACCAGATGCGGATTTAAACCCTCCAATTCATCGACGGCGCCCACCCGCAGGGTATGTCTTTCGTCTTCGACTGCAACGGGGGCGGGACAACCGGTCGTACCCAGAAGCGCAACAGTGAACAACACCAGGGTCAAAACGGCCAGTATGATCCGCTTCATCTTTTCTCCTCCTTGAATAAACTGATTTTTAATCTTACCCCTCCAAAGATATTCCACCATTTCTCCGCCTTGCACTACCTGCTTTTCCATCATCAATGCCTTGTAAAGCAAAAAGTTACAGTCCCTGAAGCATCGCCCCCCGGTTCTACCAGCCCTTTTTATCTATCCTGGCTTCCTCCAGGATCTGCTCTATTTCGCTGCATACCGACTGATCCAGTACTACTCCTGAATGATTCGCCAGCAGCGTTCTAATTTTCTCTTGCGCCTGCTCCCTGATCGCAACTGACCCGTTAACCCGCCATTCCTCGTAAGGCGCCTCATTGCCCAAGGTGCCGGTATAGATCTCTCCTTTACGCATAAAGCTCCTGGTATGTTCCTGGGCCAGAAAATGACCGCCCCTCATTACCGCGCTAACGACTTCTGCGCCAATGGCCTCCTCGTTTACAGTAATGCCTTTTTGCCGATGCCTGATCATCGCGTAAATTTCATCGTCGATCACCAGCTGTTCGGCGCTGGCCAGCAGTCCGGCATTAAGCGCCCCCATTCCGGAAACAAGCGTTGCCCCGGCCAAAACCGGGTAAAGCCCGTTAATGGCCCGCTCAAAACCTGACTGCAAATCTGGTTGTGCCGAGCCGGTGTCCAGACCGTATACTCCGGAAGGTAATCCATAATAGCGGGCCAGTTGGGCAACACAGGCCCCGGAAAAGCCGATATCGGGATCTCTGCCGCTAACACAACCGGTGCGCATATTCGCCCCCGCCAACCGGCAGGTGTAGACTAAAGGGGTCTTGCTGTTAACAAGACGGGCTAACACTAAGAAAGCCAGCTGTTCGGCATTCTGCTGCACCAGGCCTCCGACCAGGGTGACCGGGGCGGTTAAACCGCGGGTCGGGCAGGGCAGCATGGTAATCGGCAAACCGGATCGGGCGCTTTCAATCACTGCCTCCGTGATATCAGCCGGAAAGTTCAACGGGCTAAGGGGAGATATCGACAAGGTGCCCATCGGTTTTTCGACTAAGTTCTGCAATCCCCCTCTGACCGCCGCGGCAATACGGATCAGGTAACTAATCTCCCACCGATCCGAAGCCGTGCCGATATCAACCGGCTTGACAGTATTCTGAAGCGTATATGCCGTCATCGCCAGCGAAGCAATCTCTTCCGGCAGATCGGTCGGCCTTAAGCTTGGTACTACCATATCCGGATGGGGCAGCGAGTCGCTGATCCTGACAAAATCAATCAGATCTTGCAGTAGGGCTTCCCGAATCTTGTTATCACACGGATCAAGCAGAACCGAAACCGAACCAAAATTGTGCGTATAAGATCGGGTAGCTTCGGTCAGCGGCAGCACGATACTTTCGTCAACCCCGTAAAGGGTCACCGCTACCTGGTGATTAAGGCAATCCTCAACCAGCCGGGGCGGAAACAAAAGCCGCCTGCCATCCTCCAGGCAGCCGGCGGACAATAGAATTTCCCTGGCTTCACTGCCCTCGACAACTGCCCCTGTTTGCTGCAATATTTTCAGGGTGACATCATGAATTAGCTGTAGTTCTTTTCCCGATAAAGGTTCAAACCGCAATAGCTTTTCTCCTTTCGCTCAAGCCAGGTTCAGCAGCGCCTTGATTTTCTTCACTCCGGCGATAGCATCCGCAGCATACGCATCGGCACCGATTTTCAGGGCCCATTCCTCAGACAGGGGCGCTCCGCCAACAATAACTTTTACTTTTTCACGCAATCCCTTATCGGCTAAAAGGTCGATAATCTTCTTCTGCTCCTGGATTGTCGTTGTCATCAGGGCAGAAATGCCGAGGATATCGGCATTGTTTTCCTCTACTGAACACACAAAATCGGCGGAAGAAACATCCACGCCTAGATCGAAAATCTCCATCCCCGCTGCTTTCAGCATCATTATGACAATATCCTTGCCGATCGAGTGCAGATCGCCTTTAACCGTGCCGATCACCACTTTAACCGCCTGCGCAGTGTCATTTCGATCCTGATCTAAGCGCGGTGCGAGTTTCTCCAGAACAGCGCTCATCGCTTCAGCCGCCAGCATCATATCCGGCAGGTAGTATTCACCGCACTCAAACTTGCGGCCCACTTCATCCAGCCCTACAGTTAAACCGCCGTTAATCAGCTCCAGCGGCTTAACTCCTGACTGAAGACCCCTCTCAGCCCACTCAAGGGCTGCGCCTTTACTGCCGCCGAGGATCGCTGCAGCAAGATTTTGCAGTATTGCCGTCAAGATATAACCCTCCGTTGATGATAAATGTTATTTGCCTGGTCTTTACATTCTATAGACTTCGCTGGAATAGTTATTTGGCGGCCTGAACCCGGCCCCTTATTTATGGCAGTCAAAACCGACAGACAAAAAAATAGAACCACACTTATGCAAAAGTAAAACCAATGTGACCATGGTTCACTAATTGCATAATCATATTCAGATAATTATATCACAGGCTCATGCCATTAAACTATGTTTATGAAGGGTTATACCGAAAAAATGCGATCACCGACCCTTTAAAGGGGAACTATATATTATAGGAGACGGTCGATCACAGTAATCAGAAATATGCTATAATTCTCACGTAGACGTTTATAGAATAGTTGCAGGAGGTATGCATGATGATTAAATCAATCAAATCTCTGCTGTTGGTAGCTTTGGCCTTGGTTATTTTTGCTCTGCCCGGCTGCGCACGCCCCCCTATTCCTGATGTGCCGGCGGTAGAGGAACCTGGAGAGGAAGAAGAAGGAGAGGATGAAGAAGAGGAAGAAGAGGGGGAAGAGTCGGGTGAAGGAACGACTAAATCCGACAAACAAATCGCTGCTGCAGGAAGCGGTTTTCAGCACACTGTAAAAATGGAAATTGACGGGGTAGTGGAAAAAGATCAGAACGAGGGCTGGTGGAATCTGGAGTAACAATCAGTCCGTTAAAAGATCCAGGTTTTGCATACTGCCAGTCCGGTAACCTTCGAGATCGAGGGTGATATACTTAAAACCCAGCGCTTTGAGGCGGCTTGTTATCTTCTCCCGCATTTCGACCAAGTCACCCATCACAAAAGGGTCCGCCTCAATCCGCACCAGATTTCCGTGTACCCGTACCCTCAGATTGCCTTCTAACCGCAGGTCACGGAGGGTTGATTCTGCTGCTGTCACCTTTTCTAAAACCCGTTTTGTAAGCCTGGTTCCGGTGGAAAAGCGGGTAGCCAGGCAGGGAGCGGCCGGCTTACTCCAGTTCGGCAAACCGGCTTCTTTCGCCAGCTGCCTGATTTCGGCCTTGCCCAAGCCGGCCTCCAGCAGGGGGCTGCTTATCGCAAATTCCTGTAGAGCCCGCAACCCCGGCCGGTGATCGCCGGCATCGTCTGCATTTGTTCCGTCCACTACGGTGGTTAGCTGATACCGGTCGGCTACTGCAGTTAAAGCTTTGAAGATCACTCTTTTACAATGATAACAGCGGTCGGCGGAATTCTCCGCCACCTCCGCCACCGCGAGCAGATCAAGGGGCAGCACCAGCTGTTCGGCACCAATATGCCGGGCGATTAAGGCTGCCTCCCTTATTTCAGTAACTGGGTGAAGGGCCGAGCTCACCGTTACCGCCAATACATTCCCGGATCCTAAAATTCTCTGCGCTTCGAAGAGCAAGAAGCTACTATCCACCCCTCCGGAAAAAGCCAGGGTAACCTGTCCATAGGATTTAATAATCCCAGCCAACCTTCTTGCCTTCGCATCAGTTTCATTTTTCACTGGCAAACTGCTCCTTGCTTGTTTAAATTATCTTTTAAGCCGCTTAAGCCTCGGCCCGATTGCCCATTAATAGATTATTACTCCTGCACAAGCCTATCCTTCCTAAAAGCTAAGACTGAAATAACTCTTTACTTCCATCTCCTCTACGTTCACTAATTCCATGAGAAACCTCTGCCCCCTTAAGTGGGGAACATGTTCTTTTGGCAAACAGCTGCGTTTTCTCTTTCTATCTAATAAAATCTTTACCTGCCGAATCCCGATAATAATTTTGCACTAGGCGGTAAAAGCGCTTGCGCATATTTATATATATTGCTATATTTTTACTGCGACTACAAAAATACGGCCTCCGGCAGATGGGAGTCAGGATGGGCAATAAGAACAAATCAGGGTATTTAAGCAAATACCCGCTGCTTTTACTATTTTGCGTCGCTCTTTTAAATCTTCCGGGTCTACCCACTGCTGCCGGGAATCAATCCAGCCACCCTGACAGCCCCTTTGACATCCCGGCCTTTGGTCATTCCACCCAAATTGTGCTGCAGATTATCGACGGTAAACTGCACAAATGGATTGAATACGAAGACGATCAAAATCGCCGGCTTTCGGTACTGCTGCTTGAACCGGAACAAAAAATGCTCAACGCCGTGGAGATGGAAGCGCTCTTTGTCGCTTCGCAAAAATGGGAAGAACAACAGCGCTTGCACCTGACCAGCCTGGCTGCAACCCAGGTTGTCCCAGGCAGCCTGGTCGATAACCGCTCCGCTATTGAAAACAGCTTGAGCGTAACCTACCCTTACAACACAATTGGGATGCTCACGGTTGAATTTGGATCGCAGTTTATACGCGGCACCGGTTTTTTAGTCAGCCCCCACACCGTATTAACCAACGCCCACAACCTCTACGCTACCGCACTTGGCGGTTGGCACAATAGAGTTCGTTTTTCACCCGGCCAATACGAAACAATCTGGCCGGAAATCCGGCGGCCTTTCTCCACCAAAGAACCGGTCAAAACAGAAGTAAACCAAACTTTTTTGCGTTTTGAAAATACCAATGACCAGGAAAACCTGGTCCGTTACGATTACGGGGCTCTCTTTTTCGAGCAGCCCTTTGCCGGCATTGACACGTTTATGCCCTTACAGTTCAACCAAGTGCCAACCTCAATAGCGGTAGTCGGCTACCCCGGCTTCGTGCGGGGATCACCCAGCCATGGCCAGTGGCGGGCTTCGGGAACTGTGCTCTCCCGAAATGACTACTGCCTCTTTTACGATGCTCTCACCAGCGGCGGCAGCAGCGGCAGTCCCGTTTTTACCTACAATCCAGCAGCGGGAACCTATCGGGTGGTGGCTATCCATTCTTTTGCTTTTGAAAACAAGCCCATCAGCGGCGGCCCGCACCTGAACAGCTTAAACCTGGATCAAATTGAGAGCTGGATGCGCTGGACACCAGCGGGAACTGCCGGCAAAACAGCATTCCGCCTGGCCCTCGATAAAACCAGTCTCACCCTTGACGTTGGAGCGATCGAGATGCTGATTGTCAGCATTATCCCGGCAGCGCTGTCAACAGTGCCCTTAACCTGGTCCAGCAGCAACAACGCGGTTGCTACGGTAAGCGAAAGTGGCCTGGTAACGGCTCAAAGCAGCGGCCGCGCAACAATTACAGTCAGGACGGCAGATGGCGCCGCCGCGGCTACCAGTGAAGTTACGGTGCGAAATGCAACCGGAGAAGTTCCTCCGACGAGCTCTACCGCTAAGGGAGACCTGAACGGCGACAAGCTGGTGAATATCCGTGATGTAACCCTGGTCAAGCGGCACGTGCTGCAGCTACAAATATTACCCTCTAACCTGGTCGATCTGGCTGACGTCAACGAAGACCGTTTAGTTGATGTCCGGGACGTTAACCTGGTCATGCGCCTCGCCCTCGGCCTGATCAGCGGTTTTTAGGCGGCCTTATAGCAGACTAACCTTTTTCCATTATAGCTATAATCGCCGCGTCCTTCTGCACGCCTCCGCTTTTTCCTCCCAAACCGGGAGTTGTGTAGCAGCCTTCTTCGATAGCCAAGGCAAACGCCTTTTCAGCTTCGCCGGCAACCCTAATGCGGCTGTGAGCATCTCCGCATTGATTAAACTACAACTACTTGTACGTCATTTTCCCAACCCCTAGTCATTTTAACTTTCAAACAAGGCGGTGGAGATATAGCGCTCGGCTAAGTCCGGAAAAATAACAACTACCAGCTTCCCTTCATTTTCATGACGGCGGGCCACCTGTAGCGCTGCCTGGCAGGCGGCTCCGGAAGAAATTCCAACCAAAAGTCCTTCTTCTCTGATGATCTGCCGCGCTGTTTCCAGGGCCAACTCATCGGTGACCGTGATAATTTCGTCAATCAGTGTCACATCTAAAACCTGGGGCACAAATCCCGCCCCGATACCCTGGATCTTGTGAGGACCGGGGGTGCCGCCCGATAATACCGGCGAAGCTGCCGGTTCCACCGCAATCGCCCGAATCTCTTTTTTCCTGCTCTTAAGCACTCCGGCCACTCCTGTCAGTGTGCCGCCTGTCCCGATCCCGGATATCAGGATATCGACTTTCCCGCCGGTATCACGCCAGATTTCCTCGGCCGTGGTCAACCGGTGGATCTCCGGATTAGCGGGATTCGAAAACTGCTGCGGTATAAAAAAACGTTGATCGGCCGCCGCCATCTCTTCCGCTATCCGGACAGCTCCTTTCATCCCTTCCGCCCCCGGGCTCAGAATTAGTTCCGCTCCCAGATATTTTAACAGGGTCCTGCGCTCCAGGCTCATTGTTTCCGGCATCACCAGGGTGCAGCGGTAGCCCAGGGCTGCGCAGGCCATGGCCAGGGCAATTCCCGTATTGCCGCTTGTGGGCTCCAGGATAACCGTATCCGGTCCGATCTTCCCCGCTTTCGCGGCGGCCGCGATCATGTTCAGGCCGATACGGTCTTTAACGCTTCCCCCGGGATTAAAAAACTCTAACTTGGCGGCTACCGCTGCCGCACATTCCCGGGTCAACCGGTTTAAATAAACCAGTGGGGTGTTCCCGATTAGCTCGGTAACGTTACGCGCTATTTTCATCAAATTTAACCTCCTGCTCTTGTAAGTAATTTGGATCGGCGCACCTTCAAAATATCAGCCTGATTATGCACCGCACTCCGGCCTGATTTCCATTTTTACCCTTCTTCTAGCCAACTTATTCCATACGCATAATAATCGCTTCAGCCATTTCCATTGTGCTGCTTTTGCCATTTAGATCGGGAGTGATAAAATGTCCTTCCCGGATTATAGCAGCAAGCGCTTTTTCTATCCGGCCGGCAGCCTTTGCTTCACCCAAATACCTCAGCAAATATATTGCCGAGAGGATCATTGCAGTCGGATTGGCCACTTTTTTACCGGCCAGGTCGGGAGCGCTGCCGTGAACCGGTTCAAAGATAGAAACTCCGTCCCCAATGTTAGCGCCGGGTGTTAAGCCAAGACCCCCGATCAAACCGGCACAGAGATCCGATAAAATATCGCCGTACAAGTTGGGAGCCAGGATGATATCAAACTGGTAGGGGTTTAAAACCAGCTGCATCGCGGCATTATCGACGATCAGGTCATTACAGTCAATTTGCGGATAGCGTTCAGCAACAGTTTTAACCGATTCTAGAAAAAGACCATCGCTTAACTTCATAATGTTTGCCTTATGAATTGCAGTTACCTTATGCCGGCCATGGTGAACCGCATAGTTAAAAGCATACTCAGCTATTTTTTCAGATGCTTTACGGGTAATAATTTTTATGCTTTCTGCTGCATCTTCGCCGATCTTGTGTTCAACGCCGGAATAAAGATCCTCGGTATTCTCCCTGATCACAATAATATCTATATCCTGAAAAAGCGATTTTATGCCATGAAAACTTTTAACCGGTCGAAAGTTGGCAAAAAGATTGAATTCCTGACGCAGGGCAACATTGATACTGCGGAAACCTTTACCAACCTGGGTGGTCAAAGGTCCCTTTAAGGCCACGCCGTTTCGCGCAATCGACGCTTTGGTTTCAGCGGGCAACGGCATGCCATGCTTAATTTCAGCTTCTTGCCCGGCAATTACTTCATCCCAGTCTATCTTAACACCGGCCGCCCCGATTATCCTCAAAGTTGCCTCTGTAATTTCCGGCCCTATTCCGTCCCCCCTGATAAGCGTTACCTTGTGCATAAGTAAGCTCCCCCTTTGCTGAATTATATGGATATGACCATAACCGTATCAGGAAACCCTGCATTAAACAAGACCCTCCCCGGGACATTTCCAGGGAGGGTCTATTACTGTGAAGTTTAACCGTAACAGGTAAGTAGCCGTGCCGGTCACTTTTTACTTGTTACCGCAATTGTCTACACTCTCGGCGCCTCCGCTATGAACCCTTCCTCTTAAAGTACAAAAGGGTTCGGAATTATTCACGAACCCCGAAACCCCTTTTCTCCTGGTGCGCCTGGGAGGATTTG
>DBBD01000100.1 GCA_002292015.1 Firmicutes bacterium UBA993 | reverse complement strand
GACCTGGTTTGCTATATCAGCAACGTTGTCCATCTGATCAAATATCAAGGTAATATCCTTCTGGTAATCGGGGTAAAGGGTATTAATATAAAGCTGGCATTTAATGTCCTTTAAGACTTCGTCAGCTTTCTTTTCGCCCTGAGAGGTGACCTTGGAACATCTGGTGAAAGTTTCCAGATCACCTTCCAGGTAGCTTTTAACACCAGAGTTAAAAGCGCTGCAGATCTCGTTGACGCAGTTGAGATAAGACTCAACCTCCTGCCCGAGGCGCATCTTCTTTATAAAAAACTTTGAAGAAAAAAATTTCATCCGCCAACACCTTTAAAGACTAGCATACCACCTGGTAGCACCAGCAGAGAGGTTAAATGCCCCCCTACCCCTACCCTCTTCCGGGAGAGGGTTTTAACAGGTAGTTCAGTGGTTTCCGGAACGATGGAAGCCTGCTGTGCAGGTTGCCAGTGTCTCCGGCTAGAACACAACATTTTGCATAAAAACGTTCTGCATAATGAAGAGTGATATAAATGATAAAATGCCGGCGCAAACCGGTGTCAGCATCCAACCGACTACGATTTTGCCTGCCAGCCGGGCATTGACATTACCTCCGCCCTTGGCGACGCAGATGCCTGATATGGCGCCAACCACGCCCTGGGATTGGGAAACAGGCACCAGCGGGATAGCCGGAAGACCAAGAGCAACCAACGCAGCCTGCAAACTTTCGGAGGCAAAAATAAAGAGTACCATGGAACTTGACAGTACCACGATCAGAGCTGTAACCGGGGAGAGCCGGTAAATGCCCGACCCGACCGTCATCATCACGTTCTTGGAATAGGTTAAAACCCCGAGGGCGATCGATGCCCCACCAAGAAACAGCAGCTGTTGCATACCACTGATTACATGGGAATCCCCGATTTGGATATCGACAAAAGGTGATGCTGCCGCAAACACCCCGATCACATTAGCAATATTATTCATGCCGAGACTGTAAGCGCCGAAGGCCCCGGCTAAAAGCAGGCTCAGCTTGACAAGCCAGTCGAGGCTAAAGAGGTGAATCTTTACATTTTCCAAGATACCTTTAAACAGAAAATAGAAGCCGAAAGAGAATAGGGCAGCCAGGATTGGCGTAAAAAGCCAGGCCCCGGCTATACGGTAAACTATAGCATAATCGGTGGAGGCCCCGGCAAAAAAATTCCAACCGAGGATCGAGCCGACAATTGCCTGGGAAGTCGACACCGGTAGACCTGTTTTGGTCATCCACGTTATTGTCAGTGCTGCAGCGAGGCTCACGATGAAAGCTCCGGGCAAGGCTTTAATCGTTCCCAGGCTGCCCAGGGTGCCGGTTGTGCCGGCGCCGCTATATAATGCGCCCAAAAGAATAAAGAGGCTGCTGATGAACGCCGCTGTGGTAAACCGGACCATTTTGGTGCCTACGGCTGTGCCGAAAATATTAGCGGCATCGTTGGCACCCAGGGACCACCCCATAAATAACCCGCTGCTCAGGAAAAAAAAGGATGCAAACATCTTAACGCCGGCCTCCGATTACCAGGATTAATTTAACACTTCTTTATGGTGATCAGTAAAAGCTTAAATGATGCGTTTAATTTTGTACATCAGCATTTTTTTTGCCAGATCTTCAGCCACATCCGAGAGTATTGCCATTTTCTCTACGTAGTAGCGCAGCTGAAACTTTCTGGCCAGTTCGTCGACTACTCCGGATTGGAAAATATTGCGCTTGATTTTTTCTTCCAGAGCGTCAGCTTTTTTTTCGTAAAGATACACGTTCTTGATATAGCCATCAAGGGTGTTAACATCTTCAAAAAAGGAGTGGACCCCCTGGATCAGGGTATCGACAGCATCAGCTGAAGCCTCGGCAATTGCCAAATAATCACCCCTCATACAGTCTGGAATTGCCGGCCGTTCAACGCATATCTGAAAGATATTTTTCTTCGCCAGATCGACAATATCATCGAGTCCGTCTAAGAGTTCGAAGATATCGGCGCGCGAATCGGGCGCAATATTATAAGCATAAAGCTTGTACTGAATATCTTTCAGATGCTCGTCTGCTTTTCTTTCAAGTTCGGCAATTTCACGGTACCTGATTTCAGCATCCGCGTAATTACCCCGGTAAGCTTCTTTAGCTCCTTCAAAAAAAAGCAGGGAGGATCGTGTAATGCATTTCAGGTAACTGTCAATCTCATTTTGAAGTTTTTTGCTTTTTGCCAAGACAATAAGTTTCATCTTTTAAGGCACCTTCCTCTTAACGACACTGACGAACTGCTCCTTAATAAAAAAACTGCAGAGCGGGCTCTGCTGCGGCAGCTAGAATAAATAATCTCTTAGTCAAGCGATTTCATCCATCCTATCTTATTATTTTGTCTATTACAATACCTTGTGCCTCTTTCAGGCAAAATAAAAGTAACAAAGGGGAAAATGTCCGGAAGTTGGTTCTGCCATCAATTTGCGGCAGAGCCTGGCTCTCAAGCCAAAGAGCGATGGATTACAAAAAAGTGGATGCAAGCTATAAAGTCGGAGCGGCGGTGGAACAGGGAACGCCAACTAAGCATTTGCCGCACACATCAGCGATACTTTCCAGATCGGCCTGCCTATTGGCATTGAGTAGGCACATTTCATAACACTTATGCTTGTCTAAACGATCTAAAGTCAAAGCGCGGTTAACGCATTTTTTTGCGCAGCGTCCGCAGCTGCCACCGCCCAGATGCAGGCAGTACTCGCTAGTTGGGCGTGGTGTAGCCTCCAGCTCAAGATCGGTTACCAGGCTGCCAATCCGGCCGCAGCAACCGGCCTTGGTAATCAGCATGTGGTTAATGCCGAAAGTGCCCAGCCCGGCTATGTATGCAACACTGCGGTGCGACCAGCCACTGAGCAGTGTTTTCGGATCGAAATTGTGTGTGGCCGGAACGAAAACCGCTTGGTGACCTTCTTTTATGAGCGCTTCCTCCAAGCGCCAGTTCAGGGCGGCGATCAGTTGGTTGGTCTCTACATAGGCGAGGGCCCAGGCTTGTGAACAGTAGCGCCCTTTTAAATTACTTTTTATTACCTCTTCTTTAAAGGGAACGAAATAGGCAATTACTGTTTTTGCCTCTTTTAAGAAGTCAGAAGGTGTTTCGTGGATCGGACCGGCCAAGTTTTTCAGCTGCGCAAAGAGAGGGTCATCTGCCCGGGCATAGGCAACAAGCGGCATTTCCCAGCCAGTGTCGTTGCTTCGCGGATAAGATTCTGTAAATACCCTGATTACATTTTCGATCTGATTTTTTTTCATCTTATTTGTCTCCCCTTTGTGGGCACCTAAATAAATGCGATTGCCGGGAATCGGCTACTGTCAGCCTGTCGTCAGCCGGCCATGATTTCTCAGCCCAGAGGAATAATGGCCAAATGCTGAGGGTTAAAATAGAGGTAACAGTTGCTCTCTTCATAATCCGGGTAATTCCGATCAAAGCCTAAACAGAGGCGCTCTAAACTATAGCGCTTCTGATGATCTTTTAACGCATGGTAATAGAGGTGCAAGGTGGTTACTCCACTGACCTTTCGTTCGAGGCGACAGCGAACGGTATTATTCTTTGGCTGGCCGGCAGCAGCCAGGTGTTCGGGTCTGATCCCGATCATAACCGGTTGACCGGCCACCAGTTTCATTGATGCAGGAGTGATCACCGCCAGGTTCTGATCAAATTCAGGAATAAAAACTTCTGCCGTGTTACCGCGGCTGATAGCTACCCGGCCTTCAACCAGGTTTTTAAAACCGGCCAGGCGGGCTGCCGTACGGTTAGCAGGACAACTAATCACTTTATGCTTATCAGCGTATTGGGCGATTTTTCCATTGTCGTATATTGCGATTTGTTTGCCAAGCTTGAAGCCCTGCTCTAAATCGTGTGTAACGAATAAGATGTCGCCTTTGTAGTAACGATAGAGCGACAGCAGTTCGTACTCAAGCCGTTCTTTCCGGTAAGTATCCAGAGCCGAGAATGGTTCGTCAAGGAGCAGAGCTTCCGGTTCGGGGGCAATGGCTCTTGCCAGCGCCACTCTTTGCTGCTGCCCCGATGAAAGTTCCGCCGGGTAGCGATTTTTCAAAGCAGGAATGTTAATCACTTCGAGTAGCTCTGCCACTTTTTTATTGATAGCCGGCACTGATTGGCCCGATAACCCGTAGGCAATATTATCGGCAACTGTCAGGTGGGGAAAGAGGGCATAATTTTGAAAAACAAAACCGATTTTACGGTGCCGCGGAGCGATGAAGATCTTATTTTCCGAGCTGAATAGCACCTCTTTGTTTAGTTTGATCAAGCCTTCATCGGGTCGAATCAGGCCGGCAATACAATAAAGGGTCATTGTTTTTCCGGAACCGGAGGGGCCTAAGATTGAAACAATCTCCCCGTTGACAGTCAGGTTAATATCCAGTCGAAAGCCGGGCAGGGAATGCTTAACGCTGATTTCCAGCAACTTGTTTACCCCTTCCGTTTTGCCTGGCTTTTTTCTTCCAGTAAGCAAGCAGGGCCAAAGAAGCCAGGGCAAATAAAAACACAATAACAGTCAGGATCAGCGCATCGCGCATCTGGCCGGCCTGCAGCCTAAAATAAATGGCGACGGGAAGGGTGGTTGTTTTACCGGGCAGATTACCGGCCAGCATTAACGTGGCTCCGAACTCACCTAGAGCGCGGGTAAAAGAGAGAATAGTTGCCGCCAATACCGTCGGCCAGGAAAGCGGCAGGGTAACGGTCCAAAAGAGGCGCCATTCACCGGCGCCAAGCGTGCGCGCGGCATTTTCGAGATTGGGGTCCACCTGTTCAAACCCGCCGCGGGTTGTCATGTACATCAGGGGAAAAGCGACGATGACCGCGGTAACCACGGTAGCCGGCCAACTAAAAATCAGGGTGGTATCAAATAGCGCCAACAGTTTGCCCAGTGGCCCCCGGTTGCCGAAAAGCAGCAGCAGGCCGAAACCGATAACGGTTGGGGGCAAAACGATCGGCAACAGAAATAGCCCGTCAATCAGGCTGCTGAAGCGGCCTTTGTAGTTTACCATCATCCGTGCAGCAGCAATACCGAGGGAAAAAGTGATCACCGTTGCCACTAAAACGGTTCTAATCGATACGCCAAGCGGTAATAAAAAAGGTTCCAGCAAAATTACTTCCCCGCTAAAAGTTAATTACTCTACCCGATAAATCCCTCTCCCTTGGGGAGCAGGCCAGCTTATAGATCCCCTCTTCTACAGGAGAGGGCCAGCTTATAGATCCCCTCTCCCCTTTGGGCAGAGGGACAGGGTGAGGGGGATTTAATCCCCCTGTTGCTGCCATCCGGTGTCTTGAGAGTCAGCAATCACTAGAAAACCGTACTTTTCAAAAATTGTCCTTGCCTCATTGCCGGACAGGAAGTCCAGATATTGCTTTGCTGCCTCCTGATTTTTGCCTGCCTTTAAAAGAGCAGCGGGATAAAAAATATTTTTGTTTACTTCATCCGGCGCAGTGGCCACTGCCCTGACTTTTTCAGAAAAGGCGATATCGGTGGCAAATAAGATTCCGGCATCCACAATTTCATTTTCCAGGTAACTTAAAACATGCCTCGCACTACCGGCAAGGATTATTTTTGGAACCAGGCTTTCATAATCTATGCCGAGCATCTCAATCGCTTCAAGGCCGTAAGTACCAACCGGCACAAACCCGGGATCTCCCATGGCGATCTTTTGAACTCCGCTGCCGGGTAGATCTTCAAAACCCTCGATTTTGAGAGTGCTGCTAAGCGGCACTGCCAATACGATCTTATTGCCGACTAAGTTTATTCGTGTTCCAGGTAGGAGCAAACCCATACTTTCCAGCCAATCCATCTGTTTGGTTGATGCAGAAATAAAAAGATCAGCCGGGGCGCCATTTTCAATTTGGGTGGCGAGATCCCCGGATGCGGCATAGATTGCGGTGATTTTTATCTCGGCGGCGGATTGATGGAAAAGTTCGTTAATGTCGTCTAGTGCATTACTGAGACTGCTAGCGGCAAGAATATTTAATGTTACCGGCTGACTTTTGGTGCTGCACCCGTTTATTCCTGCTATCGAAGCAATAAGCGCCCCCACGCAGAGTACGACCATAACGCCGCTTTTTGTAATAAATGTCGTCAAACTAAAAATCCTCCAAACAATATTATGAACATGGCCGGATAATTTACGTTGCGTGCCGGCATACCGTTAACCAGGGGCCACTTCACTTAATATCCTCCTTGTCCAAAAGAGCAGTCCGGAAAGACGCAAACTGCGCACTGACGACAGAGGCCCCCATGGCCGAGAGCCGCAATATCCCCGGCGCTTACCCGGCGGGCAGCCAGGAGGCGGGGCAGAATCAGGTCAAAAATGGTGGTATTAAAGTACATGGCACAGGCCGGCAGGCCAACCAGAGGAATATTTTCCAGGTAAGCCAGTAAAAACATGGCGCCGGGCAGGGCCGGGGCCCCGTACTTGATAATTTCCGCTCCGGTTTTGCGGATACCGCTCGGGGTAACATCATCAGGATCAACTGACATGCCGCCGGTGACCGCGATCAGATTACACCCTGCCGCAATCAACTCTTTGATCGCAGAGGCGATCAGGTTGGCGTCATCGGGGCAGTAACGGATTAGCGGTTCCTCTAAGTTGTAGCAAGCTGCTTTTTCGGCCAGAACGGAAGCAAAACCGTCTTTAATCCGGCCCTCGAAAACCTCGCGCCCCGTAACCAGGCCGCCGAGTTTGAAGGGTTGATAGGGCGTTACCGAGATCAATGGCTCGCCGGCGGCGCAGAGTGTTTCAACTATTTTTACTGTTGCTTCCCCGACAACCAGGGGAATAACCTTGGCTCCGGCTACTTTTTCTCCTGCTTTTACCGGAGAATAGTTGTGGAGCGTGGCAACAATTACATCCGGGATATTGTTAATCTGCAGTAGTCTTGGGGGGTCTACGTTAAGAAGTCCGGCTGTTTGGGCAACCAGGTTTAAACGTCCTTCAACGGGACCCTCAATGACCAGGCCGGGCCCGGCAATTGCCCGGGCAATTCTTTCTCCGGCAGTTTCCTCATGCAGCTCCCCTGCCTCCAGTTCTAAAGCAAAGACATGGTTTTTGCCCAGGTTAAGCAGGGTTTCAATATCTTCAGGGCGAAGCTGATGACCCTTTTTAAAAATAGCTCCTTTATAGCCGCCCTTTTCGATCTTGGTTATGTCGTGGCAAAGCAAACGCCCGACTGCTTTTCTGGTTTCAACCTGGCTGATGATCACTTTCGGATCCTTCTCTCCGGCACAACCATAGGATCGCTTGATGCAGAAGCGTTATGCTTTTAAAAGTATAACGCATTTCTGATTATGCCCCTTTCAAATTGGGAAAGGGGCTATAACAAGATTATTCCTCGAATATAATTATAGTAGCCGGGCCGGCAATGTCAATAATACGAATTGAACTTGCCTGTGCCCTCTACCGGGGCTGCATCCGGATAGCCCCGTCAAGACGGATTGTCGTGCCATTAAGCATAGTGTTCTCAATAATCTGGCGGACCAGCATTGCATATTCTGCCGGGTGTCCCAGCCGTTGGGGGAAAGGCACCATTTTCCCTAACGCTTCGCGGACGTGATCCGGCATGCCCATCAGCATCGGTGTTTCCATGATTCCGGGGGCGATGGTTACCACCCTGATCCCGAGCGGCGCCAATTCGCGGGCGACCGGTAGCGTCAGGCCGACAATGCCGCCCTTAGAGGCGCTATAGGCAACCTGGCCGATTTGGCCCTCGAAGGCGGCAACCGAAGCGGTGTTGATGATTACTCCTCTCTCACCACCGGCGTCAGGCTCGTTTTCAGCCATTTTCCCGGCAGCCAACCGGATAACATTAAAGGTGCCGACCAGGTTAATCTGCAGTGCCCGGTTGAACAGATCAAGATCATGCGGCCCCTGTTTACCGAGCACCTTGGCGGCCGGGGCGATACCGGCGCAGTTTACGACTACGTTGATCTGCCCAAAGATTGCCGTTGCCTGCTCGATTGCCTTGCCAACGCTTTCAGCGGAGCTGACATCGGTTTTAATAAAGAGTGAGTTATCGCCGAGCGCGGAGGCCAGTTTTTTCCCGCGGTTGTCATCTAAATCCAGAATGGCAACCCTTCCGCCGGCAGCGGTTATTTCTCTGGCCGTCGCTTCGCCAAGCCCGGAGGCTCCTCCGGTAACTAATGCTTTACACTTGAGAAAGTCCATCTTAATTCACCTCGCAAATAAGCACCTGCTTCATAGTTCGTCTCTCCTCTTTAAATATACACATATTGGGGAGAGGGCTGGGGTGAGGGGGGATTAGTTTCTTCTGCTTGAGCGACCTGGTGTCACATCAAAGAACTTGCGCCCACATCGGTTAAACGTTTCTTCACTAATCTCTGATCTCGAGCCCCACTGTTATATTCTTCTACAATATTATGACAGGTCCTTCTTAGCCTTCCAGTTCGATTAAGAGTTGCAGCATTTATTAGGGCTTCCTGAATG
>DBBD01000096.1 GCA_002292015.1 Firmicutes bacterium UBA993 | reverse complement strand
TTCTTCTGCTGCTGCTGCTGCTAAAGTCGTTTCACCAGTTTCAATCGTCACTGCTTCCACTTCTTCGGCAAGCTTTTCCGGTATAACTGATTCTTCAGGTTCCCCGACTTCAGAAACCGCTTCTATTGACTCAGTCACATCTTCACCCTCAGCAGCATCGGGATCAGCCAGGCCAATCGCGGAAAGGCTTTTTTCAGCAAACTGGGTTTCGCTGGATATATCTATTTTCCAGCCGGTAATCTTCGCAGACAATCTTGCATTCTGACCTTCTTTGCCAATCGCCAGGGAAAGTTGTGTGTCGGGAACAACAACAGTAGCTGTTTTCTTTTCGGAATCTAAGATTACTGATGAAACTTTTGCGGGACTCAAGGCGTTCGCAATATATTCTTCAGACTCTCCGCTCCACTTAATGATATCGATTTTTTCACCTTTAAGTTCATTGCTGATTGCCTGAACTCTGCTCCCCTTAGGACCGACACAGGCACCTACCGGATCTATATCCTTATTATTTGAGATTACAGCCAGCTTGGAACGATAACCCGCTTCACGTGCCGCCGCTTTAATTTCGACTATTCCTTCGTAGATTTCCGGTACTTCCATCTCAAACAACCGCTTTAGAAAACCGATATGAGTTCTGGAAACGATAACCTGCGGACCTTTAGTTGTTTTTTTCACATCAGCGATAAAGGTTTTGACCCTTTCTCCCTGTCGATACCTTTCATGGGGGATCTGCTCTTCGATTGGCAGCACAGCTTCAGTCCGCCCCAAATCAATAATCACGTTGCGCTGTTCAAAACGTCGAACCAGGCCAGTGATAATTTCCTCGGTCCGATCGACATAATTTTCATAAATCAGTTCCCGTTCAGCTTCTCGGATTTTCTGAATTACCACCTGTTTGGCAGTCTGAGCAGCAACCCTGCCGAACTCCTTCGGGGTGACCTCCATTTCAACAATATCGTCAATTTGGCAACGGGGATCATAAACTCTTGCTTCGTAGAGGCTTACTTCCTGTTGTTCAGATTCAACGTTTTCCACAACCCGGAGCTGCGAAAAGACCCTGATTTCTCCGGTATCCCGATCGAAGCTGACCCTAACCGCCGGCGCAGATTGAAAATTACGCTTATATGCTGATATGAGTGCTATTTCGAGAGCTTCAAACAATACTTCTTTGCTAATGCCTTTCTCTTTTTCAAGGGATTCCAGTGCTGCAAACAGCTCTTTATTCATTATTTCCGGTTCAAACCTCCTCTCACTATTTAGCTTTTTTCTTCTCGTGATCTGGTTTCATAAACCAGAGCTTTGCCTTCTTAATCATTTCATAGTTGATTATGGTTATTTTGCCATCGTCTTTTTCGATTGAAACTTGATCAGCATCAGCTTCCTTTAATATTCCGGCATATTTCAGTGATCCGTCAACTTCTTTGATCAGGGTAATCTTCACCGTTTCCCCTAAAAATTTCTTAAAATGTGCCGGTTTGGTCAGTGGCCGCTCCAGTCCTGGTGATGCTACTTCAAGAAGGTAAGCATGGGATAGCGGATCGTGCCGGTCTAAAAGACCGGAAACGGCCCTGCTTATTTCCTCGCAGTCAGCAATGGTGACCGGCTTTTCGCTGTCAACAACCAGAAGCACTTTTCCCTGCCGGCCAGAATAGTACTCCAGATCAATAAGTTCGAAACCCATCCGCTTCACAAACGGCTCGACTAATCCTATAAGCTTGATTCTGGTCTCTTCCCGGCTCACCAGTTTACCTCCAGCTCAACAAAATACCCCTGTAACATGAAAGAGTGGGGAAAACCCACCCTTTGCGCAAAAACTGCTCACCAACATCACTCTAACATAAAGCTACCTTCAGTGCAATAGCCTGGTCAGGCCCGCCAGGCCCTACAATTGTAACATTTACTCCGGATATTTTTCACTTCTTCCATAATATGTATTCACTTGCTCGTCCAACACCGTTTTAAAAGCATCGATTAAATTATCGACCTGAACAGTTTTGACCACCTCCCCCTTCATGAACACCAGCCCCTGTTTTCGTCCGGCACAAAGGCCAAGATCAGCCTCCCGCGCTTCACCGGGACCGTTAACCGCACATCCCATCACGGCGATACGTAGCGGCAATCTCAGGCCTGAGATGATCTTCTCTACGGATTTAGTCAGAGTAACAAGATCTGTTTCACAGCGTCCACAGGTGGGGCAGGAAATAAGTTCTGGTTCGAATATTCTCAAACCGATAGCCTGAAGAATCCTTCGCGCTACACTAATCTCTTCAGCCGGATCGGCTGTGAGCGAAACTCTAAAGGTATCACCGATTCCTTCAGCCAGAAGAGTTCCGATCCCGATTGCTGACTTGATCGCTCCGGTTTCCGGCAGGCCGGCTTCAGTAACACCCAGATGCAGAGGATAGGACGACTGCTCAGAAAAAAGGCGGTTAGCCTGGATAGTTGTAAATACTTCAGATGATTTCAACGAGACTACTACCTGGTAAAAACCGATCGATTCAAGGATATCTACTGATGAGAGCGCTGATTCAACAAGGGTTTCTGCCGGTTTTTGCCGGTATTGGTCGCGAAATTTCTTTTCAAGGGAACCGGCATTAACGCCGATGCGTATTGGGATTCCCGCTGCCTTGGCATGTCGCGCTACTTCAGTAAAACGCGCTTTTCCGCCAATATTGCCGGGGTTTATCCTAATTTTTGCTGCACCGCACTGTATTGCTGCTAAAGCCAGCCGGTAATCAAAATGAATATCGGCAATAACCGGAATGGGGCTGTGCCTGACTATTTCTTTCAGGGCTGCAACCGAATCAGGATCAGGCACCGCAACTCTGATCAGCTCACACCCTGCACCAACCAAGGACCGGATCTGTTTCAGTGATGAATCGACATCGGTAGTCTTCGTATTTGTCATTGATTCAATAACAACTGGAGCGTTTCCACCGATTGCCACATTTCCAACCATAACATTCCTGGTTTTTTTCCGTTCCGGAAGATTCACCGCGAGAACCTCATCATCCGTCTGTATTTATTCAGTTACCGGGTATGATATCCCAACGAATCAGATCCTGGTAGGTGACAAAGAGGATCGTAAGAATCAGAAGTGCAAAACCGATAAAATGGATCAAGCCTTCTTTCTCAGGATCGATTCGTTTACCTCTGATGCCTTCAATAATCAGAAAGAAGAGCCTCCCGCCATCAAGCGCAGGAATGGGCAGCAAATTCATAATTCCTAAACTGATGCTGATCAACGCAGTTAACAAGAAAAGGTTTACGATCCCTGTTTGCGCGACCTCACCAATAACGAAGATGATCCCGACCGGTCCCGCCACATCGAGCGGAGCTTTACCGGTTATGACCTGGAAAATTGAAGACATAATCATTCCAAAACGTTGTAAACTCATCTTCAGCGAATCATAAAAGCGATATCTCAACACTGGGGGAGCGATACCGATCATCCCCCTTCCGGTTTCCGGATTAACTTCGGTCGGCAAGAAAACTGTAAATTCCAGGCTATCCCTTCCAACCAACAGTTCTAACTCTTCTTCCTGTTTTACCGAGATCATGGTCAGCACGTCTTCCCAATCTCCTACAGCTTGACCATCGATTGAAATGATCACATCACCGGCTTGCAAACCGGCACTCTGGGCCGGCATTTCGTCAATAACCTGGCCGATCATTCCACTGTTTGTTACCGGAACACCGATCAGGAAGAAAAAGATGATAAAGAAAACAACAACGGCGAGTAATAGATTCATGCCGGATCCGGAAACGAGGACTGCCGCCCTGCTCAAAATCGGTTTTTGTGGAAAACTGTCCGGCTCATTTGCTTCTTCCGGGTTTTCACCCAGCATCCGGCAAAAACCGCCCAGTGGAAAAACGCGCAGTGAATAATCAATATTATCTTTTGTCCAACTTAAAATCTTGGGACCGAAGCCGACGGCCAGTTCGAGAACCCTGATCCCGGTCAGACGGGCAACAAAATAGTGGCCCAGTTCGTGAACCAGGATTAGTAACCCAAAGATAAGCACCGAAGCGATGATAGTCTGCATTTTTTAATACTTCCTTTCCCGGAGCATTGCACCGGTATCTAGAGCTTTTGCCCGCGCCCAACAATCAGCCTCAATCACATCTGAAAAAACCGGTTCCTTTATATTATCATGTAAATCCATCACTTTTTCAATCAGGTCCGGGATTGATGTAAAGGCCAGTTTACCCGCCAGAAAAAGTGCTACAGCAACTTCATTGGCGCCGTTAAGCACAGCCGGCATAGTTCCTCCGGCATTCGCAGCTCTGTAGGCCAGGTTCAGGCAAGGAAAATTAACATAATCAGGCTCAGTAAATGTCAGCGTTGTATCATAGGGACTGAACGCCGTAACCGGGCTCACCTTGCGCTCCGGGTAGGTCAGAGCGAACTGGATCGGCGCGCGCATATCAGGCAAGCCAAGTTGAGCAAGGATTGAACCATCAATATATTCAACCATTGAATGCACAATGCTCTGGCGGTGAATTACTACTTTAATCTGGTTTATATCGAGGTTGAAAAGCCATTTGGCCTCAATTACTTCAAGCCCTTTATTCATCATTGTCGCCGAATCGATAGTAATTTTAGGCCCCATTTGCCAGTTTGGATGTTTCAGTGCGTCATCCGGAGTAACTTTATGCAAATCCGTGGATTTCATGCCATAAAACGGACCCCCGGAAGCGGTCAGGTAGATCCTGGCAATCTCTTCCGGTTTTCTCGACGTCCAGGATTGTTTAATAGCTGAATGTTCACTGTCAATCGGGAGGATGCGATCGGGATCGAGCAGTCCGGAGCGCTGAAGAATCTCACCTCCGATGACTAGCGATTCTTTATTAGCAAGCGCAACTTTTTTCCCACTTTTCAAAGCGGCTAGAAGCGGTTCAAACCCGCTAAAACCGACTTGAGCTAAAACAACCAGTTCGGCAGAAGGCCAGCAGGCGGCAAGCAACTGCCCGGAGCGGCCTTGTTCAAAGTGGCAAGGTATGCCCTTAATCATCTCCTGAAAGGTATTGGTAGCGCTTTCATCAGCAAGGGCAGCAATTTCAGGAGAATACTTTTTAACCTGTGAGGCCAACAGCTTATAATTACTGCCGGCGGCTAGCGCAACAATCTTGTAACCGTCACCTAAACCATCTATTACTTCAAGGGTCTGGATTCCAATCGAACCTGTCGAACCTAGCAGGGCAATATTTTTTACCATAGAATTCCTCTTGAAGCGTCGATCAGTAGAAAGAAATAATAGACGAAAGGAGCAGTAAAGAGCAGGCTGTCAGAACGATCCAGAATCCCCCCATGTCCTGGAATAAGGGTGCCGGAATCTTTTACGGCCAACTGTCGTTTCAAAGCTGATTCAAGGAGGTCTCCAAGTTGGGCGAAAACCGCAATCCCCAGGCCTAAGATTAATGCCTGCGTCGGTGCCAACGGTAAGATAGGTGAAGCGAGGATCGAAGTTGAAAACAAAATCGCGGTTAAACCAAAGATTCCGGCCATCGAACCTTCCACTGATTTGTTCGGGCTTATCAACGGGGCAAATTTACGTATACCCCATTTAGAGCCGATAAAATAAGCAAGCGAATCATGGATCCAAACGCTGAAAAAAAGCAGGTACGTGTAAAAGGCGCCATCCGGTAAAAGACGCAGCATCAACATAAATCCACCGAGCCCCCCCAGATGGACAATGCCCCAGAGCAGCATCGCGGCCTCAGAAATGCTAAACCGTTCCATGTTTAAAAGTGCATGCAAATAGAGAAGTGTAAAAATAAAGATCACCATAGGGTAGATCAAAGCAGTCTGCTGGAAGAAGATTAGGGCAATAAAAAGTGTTACCCCAATAAAACCAAAAGCAACCGGCAGATTAAGCTCCTTGCTTTTAAAAATCCGGTAATATTCGTAGATCCCGATGTTGAACACCGTCAACAGCAGCAAAGCATACCAAATTCCGCCCATATAAACTGCAGCAATGACAACCGGAATACCGACAATCGCTGATAGTACTCGCCGATAAAGCATTTAAACACCTTTTTCTGGCTTAGACTTTGCCGAATCGCCTTTTTCGCAGCTGGTAAACGCTGACCGCTTTAAGCAGCTCTGCCTTGTCAAAATCAGGCCAGTAAACCCCGGTAAAGTAGAGTTCGCTGTAGGCCAACTGCCATAATAAAAAATTGCTGATTCTTTGTTCACCGCTTGTTCTGATCAATAGATCGGGATCAGGCAGATTTCCGGTGTAGAGGTACGATGAAAGTTTTTTTTCGGTTACTCTGCTTACCTGTTTTCCGGCAGCAGCTTCAGAAACAAGACGGTTCACCGCGTGAAGAATTTCAGCCCGCGAGCCGTAATTTAGAGCAAAATTTAAGATCATCCCGTTGTTGGAGTTTGTTGCCGCTGCCCCGTCATCAATTACTTTTAATACCCGGCGCGGTAGTTTTTTCCGGTCGCCGATCATCAGGACACGGACATTTTTCCTGACCAATTCAGGTAGTTCACTCTCAAAATATTTTTCAGGCAGGCTCATCAGGTAATTTACTTCCCAATCAGGCCTCTGCCAATTTTCAGTTGAAAAAGCAAACAGCGTTAAAACTTCAACACCTAGCGCATTGCAATTACGTACTGTCTCGCGTACCGTCTCTACACCCTGGCGGTGGCCTTCGTGTCGCGGTAATCCGCGCTCTGCCGCCCAGCGACCGTTGCCATCCATAATGATAGCAATATGAGCCGGTATTTTTCTAAGATCAATGCTCTCAGGGAAAACCGTATCTCTGTCACCTATATCCATATCCATATTACTATCACCAACAATCCATAATAAAGGGCTCCCTCTTGCCAGCCAAAAGAGAGCCGCATCCCGGCAACTTATTTAACGCCGATTAAACTTCCATCATCTCTTTTTCCTTAGCAGCCGTAGTTTCATCAATTTCAACGATCTTTTTATCAGTAATTTCCTGAATATTATCCTGGGCCTGCCTCCGGTCATCTTCGGTTATATCGCTTGATTTCTCGAGCTGCTTGATCTCATCGTTAGCATCGCGACGGATATTGCGGATAGCAACCTTGCTCTCTTCAGCTTTTTTACGAACGAGCTTGACCAGCTCTCTCCTTCTCTCTTCGGTTAATTGCGGTATTGTCAGGCGGATTACCACGCCGTCGCTGGTTGGCGTAAGTCCTAAATCGGATTTAAGGATTGCTTTTTCAATAGCACCGATCGATTGCTTATCCCACGGTTGAATAACCAGCAGTCTTGGCTCCGGAGCCGATACACCCGCCAGCTGATTTAGAGGAGTCGATGCTCCGTAATAATCAACCTCGATCCGATCAAGCAAGGCCGGGGTAGCCCTGCCGGCGCGCAAAGCGGCCAACTCCCTTTGAAAAGCGCTGATCACTTTGCCCATCCGATCCTCGGAGTCACTGTAGATTAAATCTAACATAAATCATCCACTCCTGATAATTGTCCCGATTTTTTCGCCCATGATCACATTTTTGATATTGCCAAGGTTTAAGCCAAAGACAATAATTCTTATTTTGTTATCCATGCAAAGCGAAGCGGCTGTCGAATCCATAACTTTTAAACCCTGGTTAATAACTTCTATATAACTCAATTCACTGAAACGCTTTGCTGATGGATTGGTCAGCGGATCAGCATCGTATACTGCATCTACTTTTCCTTTGGCTAACAGTATAACTTCCGCTTCAATTTCCGCCGCCCTCAAAGCGGCAGTGGTATCAGTAGAAAAATATGGATTGCCGGTTCCTCCGGCAAAAATTACCACTCGTCCTTTTTCAAGATGACGCAAAGCGCGCCTGCGAATGTAGGGCTCTGCTACCTGCTGCATCTCAAGCGCTGTTTGCACCCTGGTATCAACTCCGTGCCGCTCAAGAGCATCTTGCAGCGCCAGTGCATTGATCACTGTAGCCAGCATACCCATGTAATCGGCAGTAGCCCGGTCCATCCCTTGATTGCCGGCATAGGCACCTCGCCATATGTTTCCGCCACCGACTACAATTGCTACCTGCACGTCAAACTCAGTAACTTCTTTAATCTGTAAAGCAATGCTTTCAATTACTGCCTGATCAATCCCGAAGCCCTGTTCACCGGCCATCGCCTCGCCGCTTAGCTTGATCACAACTCTTCTATAGGCAGGCTTTCTCAAAATGCACCTCCTGCTTTTATCTTTTATTCGACAGCTATTAATTTTCCACCTTCAGAACCGTTAAATATTTTGGTTTCATCGTCACCAAATGCAAAAAAGAACACTTTCCAGTGTTCTTTTTTGCCTGATCAATCACAGTCTGAATGTTCGTTTCCCAAGCCTTCACCGATTTCAAAGCGGGTGAAACGCCTTATCACAATATTTTCACCAATTTTAGCAATCATACCCGCTAAAAGATCGTTAATCGACTGATCGGTGTCTTTAACAAAAGCTTGCTCCAGCAAGCAGTTTTCACGGTAATATTTTTCAAGGCGTCCTTCAACGATCTTATCAATCACTTTCTCCGGTTTACCTTCATTTAAGGCCTGTGCTTTTATAATCTGGCGCTCTTTGTCGAGGATATAATCCGGCACATCTTCCTTGCGCAGGTAGCCGGGGTTTGTTGCCGCAACCTGCAGGCAAATGTTGCGTACGAATTCACGAAATTCATCGTTCCGGGCCACAAAATCGGTTTCACAGTTAACCTCTACCAACACGCCTATCTTGCCACCCATATGGATGTAAGAATCAACAATACCCTGGTTGGCAGCCCTTCCTGAACGACGGGCTGCGGCAGCCAGCCCCTTTTCTCTCAGAATATCAATCGCTTTCTCCTCGTTGCCGTCAGCTTCGGTTAGCGCCTTTTTACAATCCATCATACCGGCCCCGGTTTTTTCGCGCAGGGCTTTTACAACTTTTGCATCAATATGCATCTATTTGCACTCTCCTGTAAATTATTCTTCAGTTTTCGCTTCCCGAACTTCGCTTTTTACGGTCTAGTCAACCGTATCCGCTCTTAAGTCTTCTTCGTCGCTTGCTCCAATAGTTGGATCTTCCTCAAGGTCAGGTTTTTCCTCTTCAGCCACGTCGCTCCGCTCATCAACAGCAGGTGCTTCACTGATAAGCTTTCCCTCGAGGACCGCCTCAGCGATTACCGAGGTAATCAGTTTAACTGCCCTGATCGCATCATCATTGCCGGGTATCAGGTAGTCGACCTCATCCGGATCGCAGTTTGTATCAAGGATGGCGATTACCGGAATATCGAGTTTTCTGGCTTCGGCGACAGCGATTTTCTCTTTCCGCGGGTCAACAATATAGATCGCATCCGGGATCTTTTTCATTTCGCGAATACCGCGCAGGAATTTAAGCAGCTTTTCTTTTTCATTACGCAGATTTAATACTTCCTTTTTAGTCAGGCGCTCAAAGGTGCCGTCCACTTCCATCCGATCCAGTTCAACCATTCTATCGATTCGGCGACGAATGGTTTTGAAATTAGTGAGCATACCGCCAAGCCAACGGTAGTTAACGTAGTGCGCCCCACAGCGCTCAGCTTCAGTACGGATCGATTCCTGAGCCTGTTTTTTGGTACCGACAAAAATAATGCTGCCCCCGTCGGCTGTTAAATCGCGCACAAAATTATAGGTGATATCAATCAACTTCACTGTTTTTTGAAGGTCGATAATGTAGATTCCGTTGCGCTCAGTGAAGATGTAGGGCTTCATCTTCGGATTCCAGCGGCGAGTTTGATGCCCGAAATGAACACCAGCTTCTAAAAGTTGTTTCATACTAATCTTGGCCAATATAACTCCTCCTTTGTTTTTACCGCCGCCCGCTTCATTGTCGATTCCCAGCTTTACGCCAACAGGAACCCGACTCATTAGGCGTGAGTATTAAAAATAGCCAGAGGTAGTATAGCATAGTTATTAATCGAACGCAATTGAAATTAAGGCTTTGTGTGGTT
>DBBD01000081.1 GCA_002292015.1 Firmicutes bacterium UBA993 | reverse complement strand
CAGGCGGATTTTTAAAAAGTTGAAGCGAGGTGTTCGGCAACATTGGACAACGAAATGAACGAACTCGATTTACATCAAATTTGGCAGCTGATCGTTAAAAGGTGGAAGCTACTGGTAGCGCTGCCGATACTGGCGGCTGCAGTTAGCCTGCTTGTAAATATGTTGATTATTACTCCCCAGTACCAAGCTTCTACGACGTTGATGGTCACCCGGCCGGTAGACGCGTCTCAGATTATTCTTCAGGATATCCAGCTTAGCAGACAGCTGGTACATACTTACCGGGAAATTGTGCACAGCAGAAGAGTCTTAGATATTGTAATTGCCAACCGTAGTTTGCCATACAGCACAGAAAGTTTGCGGCAAATGGTAGAGGTTCAGGCGGTTCGCGACACAGAACTGATCACGGTGGTGGTGACTCACCCCGAACCGAAGCTGGCGCGCGATGTTGCCAATGAAGTGGCTGCTGTTTTTATGCAGGAGATTACCGAGATCATGCAGGTTGATAACGTAAGCGTAGTCGACGCGGCAGTGGAGCCGTGGCGGCCGGTAAGCCCGCGCGTATCGCTTAATGTACTGATAACATTTGTGCTGGGGGCAATGGTGGCCTTCTTTTTAATCTTTTTGCTCGACTACCTGGATCGAACGGTTAAAGACCCGGTAGAGACCCAGGCCCTGCTTGGCTTACCGGTAGTTGGCCTGATACCGAAGCTGGAAAAAACAGAAACCCTGGTAACCATGGCCAACCCGCGTTCGGTGGCTGCCGAGGCCTTCCGAACGCTGCGGACCAATATTCAGTATAGCTCCGTTGAAAAACAGGTGAAAAAAATTCTGGTAAGCGGAGCGAACCCTGAATGTGGTAAATCGACCGTTTCAGCAAACTTGGGGGCTGTTCTTGCCCAGCGCAGTGGAAGGGTGCTGATTATCGATTGCGATCTGCGGCGTCCGCGACAGCATAAGCTGTTCAACGCGACGATGGAGCCAGGGTTGTCAAGCCTCATTTTTAATGAGAATGTCAGCCTGTCACAGGCACTGCGCAAAACTGAATACGACAACCTTATGGTGCTGCCCTGCGGGCCCATCCCGCCTTACCCGGCGGAGATGCTCTCATCGGTGCATATGCTGCGTATAGTTGAAGCGGTCAGCAAGCAGTTCGATTATATTGTCTTCGATTCACCGCCGATTATTGCGGTTACCGATGCGCTAATTTTGTCGAAATTGGTCGATGGCACCCTGCTGGTACTCGATTACGGGCGGGTGCGTAAGGATGAGGCGTTAGAGGCTTATAAAAAGCTCATGCTGGTGCAGGCAAACGTGATTGGGGCCATAATCAATGCTGTCCCCCGGGGCAACTCCTACTACAACGGATATCAGCAGTATTACTACTATGGCAGTGCTGATAGTGGCGAACATAAAAAGCAGGGGCGTCGCAAACATTCTTAGGTGATAATTCCTGCTTGCACACTGGCTATTCCGGGATCGCTGGAACGCCAGTTGAGATGCGGGTTGGTAGCTTCCAGCGGAATAACGACTGCCGGCAGGTGGTAGGGATCATCAGTTAAGCTGAGCTCAAGAGTTTGGGTAACGAGCACAATGTTTTCCACGGGGATGTAAGCGAAGATACCTTCTTCCCAGGTACCGCTTAAGACTTCGCCATCGGCCTTGTAGAGGGTGCCGCTGCCATGCCGGCGGCCTTCCTGAAATTGGCCTTCGTAGTGTGAGCCATCGGGATAATAGAGGGTACCAAAGCCGTGCATCAGGCCGCTATGCCACTGCCCCGTGTATTGACGGCCGTCGACCCAGGTTTTCGTGCCGTAGCCGCTTTTCCGGCCGGCAATCCATTCACCTCTATAGCAGTATACGCCGGGGATAGTAAGTTCACCGTAGCCGTGGTAGATGTCCTTCAACCAGCTGCCCTGGTAGATGATACCTTCAGGATGCTGCCAGCTCCCCTGGCCCCAGCGCTTGCCTTCCCGGAACTCGCCTTCATAAAAAGCGCCGCTGGCATATACCAAACGGCCGCTGCCGTGTGGCAGGCCATCTAACAGCTCGCCTACATAACTGCCGCGTTGTCGGCAGCTGACAACAGTAACTATTAGTAACAGTATTAAAATTGCTATGCCAAAGTATAGGAAGCGTTTCTGCAAAGTTGACACCCCTGCTAAATCTATTCTGTGCAAATATATGATCTACGTTGTTTCGCGCAGTGCCCGCTACTTCGCCAATTCCGCTTCATGATCCTGCCCCCTTTAGAACTAAATACAAACCTCACGCTTCCGAAGTAACGGCAGACTGCGAGGTCAACAGTACTAATCAAGGTTTTCTTAACTGCCCTTATTTCCAGAAATATTATGACAAAGCGACGAGAGCCGCCGCAGAAGCCGGGAAAAGAATAACGGCCCCGTAGCAGCATAGATCCGGACTGCCCCCAAAGCCAGCATTGCCCCGGATCCGTTTATGATTACATCGACCACCGACGGTTCGCGTCCGGGCACAAAAACTTGGTGCAGCTCGTCTGAAACCCCGTAAAGTACAGAAAAGAGCAGCGTCCATACCGCCGTCTTTAAATGCCAACCGGACCAGCCCCCGCACAGCCCCCGGTAGATCAAGAGAGCCAGCAGTCCGTAGCCGGCCAGGTGGCCCAGGGTCGCGGAGAGGGGGAAATATCGAAGCACCGCGCTGCCCGCAGGCTGGTGGGAGAAGAAGAAGATGGCCACCGCCTGCAAAATGGCCGGGCCCCAGCGCGCGGCAAACTGGAAAAAGCGCCTATGCATTGCGCTGGCTGTCGCGCCCGCCGATCCTATTCAGCGTTTTAAACAGGTACAATACGCTGACCAAACTGAGCAGGCCTAAAGCCAGAACGGTCCAACTGTCGAGGCGAGCGCTCAACAGCAGCACCCCCAGCCCGGCGAAAAACAAGTTGAAGAGGCATAAGAAAAGCACCACCTTCGGCATCGGCAACCCTAAGTTTAAAAGAATGTGGTGGATATGGCCCCGGTCGCCTTTGAAGATGCTACCGCGATCGCGCAAGCGGCGGTATATGGCATATGAAACGTCCAAAGCCGGGTAAGCGAAGATAAA
>DBBD01000059.1 GCA_002292015.1 Firmicutes bacterium UBA993 | reverse complement strand
TGATGTAGTGAAATATATTGAATCAAAAGTATAGTACGCATACCTGGGGCAACTGGCTTGGCAAATAAGAGGTATATAATGGAATGGCCGGAAATTATTAATTCACTTCTTAATGATTTGGGCTGGAAAGCTGGAAACTTCAGCTATTATGAACAGGCGCTCACCCATAGTTCTTTTGCTCATGAAAAAGGACGCAGGCGGATCCACAATGAACGCCTTGAGTTCCTTGGAGACGCTGTGTTGGAGCTGATTATCAGCGACTATCTGTACCGGCGGTATCCCCAACTACCCGAAGGAAAGCTCACCAAGCTTCGGGCCGACTTGGTCTGTGAGGCTTCGCTGGTCAGAATCGCCTATGGTCTGAACTTGGGTCATTTTTTACGTCTTGGTAAAGGAGAAATTGTTGGAGGCGGAGCGAGCCGTCCTTCACTGCTGGCCGATACAATCGAAGCGCTTATCGGAGCGCATTATCTGGATCATGGATTTGAAACATGCTATGCGAAGGTAATTGAGCTGTTTTCGCCCATCTTGCAAGAACTTCAAGAAGGTGATCTGCGGCGTGATTACAAGACGCTGCTTCAGGAGTTTACCCAGGCGCGGTATGCAGTGACTCCTGTTTATAGGATTGTGCGGGAGAGCGGTCCTGATCACGAGAAGACTTTTGCGGCGGTGGTTATGCTTACATCTGATCAAGTTGGTGCCGGAGAAGGCCGCAGTAAAAAGGAGGCGGAACAGGCGGCAGCAAAGGCAGCCTGGAATACGTTGACATCATAACCCGAATCCTCCTTTGGTACCATGTTAATGGGAAGAGCAGCCTAGTGGGGCATAAGCAGCAGTTACCCGCCCCATTTTTTATGGTTGAGGATATTAACTTAAAGCCGGCGCCTGCGCTGTAAGTTGAATGGCAAGGAGTATGAGCAATTGTATTTAAAAAGAATGGAGCTTTTCGGTTTTAAATCATTTGCCGATAAGACCGAACTGGGGTTGACCCCTGGAATTGCGGCAGTGATTGGTCCTAATGGCTGCGGAAAAAGTAATCTCGTGGATGCAGTTCGCTGGGCTTTAGGCGAGCAAAGCGTAAAATCGCTGAGGGGCACTCGGATGGAAGAGATTATATTTTCTGGAAGCGATAGCCGAAAAGCACTTAATTTTGCTGAGGTTTCGCTTACCTTTGACGGTGCAGGCGCATTCATGAATCTTGAGTATGACGAAATAACAATTACCAGGCGGCTTTTCCGCAGTGGTGACAGTGAGTACTATATCAACAAGTCACCATGCCGGTTGAAAGACATTACGGAAATGTTTATGGACACAGGCCTGGGCAAGGATCTCTATTCAGTTATCGGCCAGGGCCGGGTCGACGAGATTATTAACAGCCGCCCCGAAGAGCGTCGCGAGCTTTTCGAAGAGGCGGCTGGTATTTTAAAATACAAGCTGCGTAAAAAAGAAGCGAGGCGCCGGCTAGACGAGACAAGGGAAAACCTGATCAGGGTGCAGGATCTGATTTATGAACTGAACACCCAGGTTGAACCGCTTCAAGGTCAGGCTGAAATCACCAGGCAGTATCGTACCTTACAGCAGCAAATAGAGTCAGAAGAAAAGAAGCTGCTTTCTTATCAGCTTTGCACAACCAGGAATGATCTTGCCAAAGTGAACAGGCAATTGCAATCGGTCAACGATGCCTTACTAACCACGGTAGCACAGGGAGGGCAACAGGAAAAAAATCTGCAGGAGTTGAAAAATAGCCTGCAGGATCAGCAAAGAGCCGGAAAAGAAGAAGAGCAGAACTATAATCAGCTCGATCGTTCCCATGAACAGCTGGAGTCTGAATTAAAACTATTGGCCGAGCGGGAAAAACATATAAATGATCAGCTTGATCAAAGCCGGCGTCGAATTGCTCAGCTCGATCAACTGATAATCGATTTTGAAGCACAGAAAGAGCAAGCCGATCGTGATCTTAATTTAAAAAAAGATGAGCTTGATCATTTAGGCGCCAGGTTGGGGCAAAGCAGAGCGGATCTCTTTTCGCACGAACAGAGTCATTTGGCTCAGGAAGCGGAGAAAATGCAGGAGGAGATCTATAAGGCTCGGGCGCGGAAAGATGCGGCGGGAATTGCTCTCGCTGAAAGCAGGAAGCGTATAGAAAAAATTGCTAGCCAGAAGAACGAAACTGAACCGGAAATCCGGTTTTTACTGAATAAACTTAATAAGTGCCGGTCCGACCGGAATGAGCACGAATCAAAATATCTTTCTCAGCTTAGTTATATCGATAAAGCTGAGGAACAGCAAAAAACTGAGATGGAAAAAGAAGGGCGTTGCCGGTCGGATTTAGAACAGGGGCTTGCCGCTCTCGATAAAACAAAAGAAACCCTGCATGGGGTAAAAAGCCGCCTGCAACTGTTGGAAGAACAGGATTCCGCTCTTACGGGCTATTACCGCGGGGTAAAGGAAGTTCTTCAGGCCCGTGCCGTTTTACCGGGCATTGTTGGTACCGTCGCCGATTTGATCCAAGTTGAAAGTCGTTATATCCAGGCTATTGAAACAGCCCTTGGCGGCGGGTTACAGTACCTGGTAGCTGACTCTGAACTAGCGGTGCAGGATGCAATTCGTTATTTAAAAGAGCGCAACAAAGGGTGGGCCACTTTTTTACCACTTGACATTTTGCACCAGCCCGCAGATCCCCTTGAGCGCTATCCTGGCTGGCGCAACCAGGATGGGATTATCGGTAAAGCCTCAGAACTGGTTTTAACGGATCGGGCCTATCGCAAAGCTGTGGACTATCTGCTCTCACCGGTTTTGATTTGCCGCACCCTGAAAGAAGCGCTAAACGCCGCTCGCTTTGTGAAACACAGCTGTAGAATTGTCACGCTTGATGGTGAAATGATCAACCCCGGCGGTGTTATCCGGGGTGGCAGTCTACCGAGCCGAAATGCGGGCATGCCGTTAGGCAGGCGTAAAGAAATTGAAGAGCTAAGTGAAAAACGGAAGGCTTACCTTGTTCAGCTGGCAGCAGCTGAACAAGCTGTAAATGACCTGAACCGGAGTTTATCCAATCAGCAAGAAATTGTTTCCGCCAAAGCTAACGAGATTCAGGAGGCAAAAGAGCAGCAGCGTCTTCTGTTTAAGGATCTCGAAAGACTGCAGCTGGAAGAAAGCAGTTTGCAACAAAGAGTTGACGCTAACGGCACCATACTTAATTCAATTGATGAAGAAGAGGTCGAAACAGCCCTAAGGCAGAAAGATCTGCAGGCTGAGATCGACTCCTGTCTTGCAGAAATTAAAACCAAGGAAAACAATTTAGCTTCGATCAAGGAAGATTACCGTCAGTACTTAACCCGCAAAGAAGATCTCGAAAAAAAGGTAACCGACCTGCTGGTCCGGATCAGCTCCTGCCGGGAACAACATGAAGCACTGGCGGCGAAGATCAGTGATCTGAGTAGAAACTGCGATAAGCCGGCTGCGGAGAAATTAGAGATCGAGACCGAATACCATCAACACCAGCTCGAACTAGCTAAGAATGAAGCTAAAAAACTTCAGCTATCTGCTGAGAAAGAAAAGGTAAACGAAAAAAAGGTTGCATTAATGCTTGATCTGGACCGTAGGAAGAGCCTGGTCAGCAAGCTTGAAGCAGAATTGATTGAGTTTGAGGAAGAAAACCGTATCAGGCAGAGCAGGATTACCAGGCAGGAAAAACGGGAGAGGCAGCTATCCCTGGAGCAGGCCAGGCTGGAGACCGAAGTTAGCTACCAGGAAAAGCATTTCAGAGATCTTTTTCATACGCTTGAACTGGTTGACACCACTGCCGATTTTGATTCCGAGATCTGTAAACAGATTGTCGATAATTTAAGAGAAGATGCTGAGGCCTTAGGTGAGGTAAACCTAGGAGCTATAGAAGAATTGGCTCGCCTGCAGGAGCGGATCAACTTTTTGACCGAGCAGAAAGATGATTTGCTAAAAGGCGAAAACTCCCTTAAGAAAGTTTTAGCAGAGATTGATCAGCGGATGGAATTTTATTTCAAGGAAGCTTTTGAACAGATTAACGAAAACTTTAAGCAGACTTTCAGCGAACTCTTTCAAGGCGGTCATGTTTTGTTAAAGTTGACCGATCAGGAGAATATTCTGGATGCGGGGGTCGAAATCAATGCTCAACCGCCCGGTAAGCGACTGCAGAATATTACTCTGCTTTCAGCCGGTGAAAAGGTGCTTACCGCCATTGCGCTGGTTTTTGCGATCTTGCGCTTTAAGCCGGCTCCGTTTTACCTGCTTGATGAAGTTGAATCAACGCTTGATGATGCCAACCTGTCACGCTTTACGAAGTTTTTGAAAGAGAATGCCCGGCAGGCCCAGTTTATTATGATCACCCACCGGCGCAGAACTATGGAGGAAGCGGGCGTGCTCTACGGTGTAACAATGCCTGAGCCGGGAGTGTCGCGCCTGATGTCGTTAAATCTCGAGGAGTGCCTGGCCGGCGGGGAGAATATCTTGAAATGAACAAACTGGAAACTTTTAAAAGCAGCCTAGCCCGCAGCAAAAGCGGTTTTATCGAACGTCTTAACTTCCTGATCCGGGGAGGAGATATTGACGCTGATTTTTATGAACAACTGGAAGAGATCCTGATCTCCGGCGATGTCGGGGTGCACACTACTTTGAATCTGGTCAGCGAGCTTAAAAATGAAGCAGCGGCTAAGAAAATTACCGACCGACAAACATTCCGCTCGCTGTTGGCGGATAAAATAACCGCGATCCTTATAGCCCCGTCCCAGCCGGCTGAACCCGAAACGATACCACAGCTTATTCTCCTGGTCGGTGTTAACGGATCAGGAAAAACAACTACGGCAGCAAAACTGGCCGGTTACTATAAAGCGATGGGTAAAAAGGTTATGCTGGTTGCCGGGGATACATTCCGTGCTGCTGCCATCGAGCAACTGGAAATCTGGTCTGAGCGGGTGGGTGTTGAACTGATCCGTCAGCATTCGGGATCCGATCCGTCAGCGCTTTTTTTTGACGCTGTCAATGCGGCGAAAGCCCGCGGCACGGAAGTGATTATCGGTGACACTGCCGGGCGATTGCACAATAAATATAACCTGATGGAAGAATTAAATAAGATTTACCGCGTTATCGGCCGCAACCTGCCCGGAGCGCCGCACCAGGTAATCCTTGTTGTCGATGCCACTACCGGTCAGAATGCCATTTCACAGGCTAAAAAATTTAACGAGGCTTTGCCGCTAAGCGGGCTGATCCTTACTAAGCTTGACGGCACCGCCCGTGGCGGGATAGTAGTGGCGATCAGGGCACTGCTTGATCTGCCGGTGCTTTTTGTCGGTACCGGGGAAATGATCGAAGATCTTGCCCCCTTTGACGCAGAAACTTTTACCACCGCACTGCTTGACTGATAACTTTCAAACAAGAACAAAGCCGGCTCGGACAAGCCGGCTGAAATAACCAACAAACGTTCAAACGTTTATAAATGCTGCACTAAAGTTCGCTTCTTTATTTCTTTACCACATAGGTTTTCGCCAGGCGGTCTCCGAGGCGCTGTTTAGCCGGGGATGTCCAGATAAAGATTGCTCCTACCAGGTAGGCGAACAGACCGTCAATTATCCTTAACAAGTTACGGATCAGCGAAGCAGTTAATGTAACCGGCGACCCGTCTTCCATGGTAACCCGCATCCCTAAAACCAACTTGCCTAAAGTGCCGCCCAGATAAGTTTCCAGCAGCCAGTAGTAAAGAAAACCGATAACAAACAAAAGAAATGCGGGAGCACCTTCAAGCTCAAACCCTGCCTCCGTGGTTCCTCCCGTCACTGCAGCAATCAGGTAACCGATAATTCCTAAGATTATACAATCGATAATAACTGCCACAAACCGCAAACCGACGCCGACATTCCTTTCATACCCTTTTGCTTCACCGTTTACCATCTTTCCGAAACCTCCTTTAAGTGGTTAGTAGTTTGGTAAAGTAGTTTAGCCCGACTTTTACAGTTAGC
>DBBD01000072.1:4439-5622 GCA_002292015.1 Firmicutes bacterium UBA993 | reverse complement strand
TGTTAACTTGTTATGTAATCAGAACAGGTGTTTCGGTCTGATTGAGGCTGTAATACAAGGGCTTGTGAAATTCCATTTAAAGTAATCCACATGATTAACAGAGTTATCCACAGCCATAACCCTTCATTTGAGGACTTCCCGCAAACTATGAACAGGTGAAACAGTTGGTTAACGTAATATTATTGCATATTGATTATTATAAACCAATTCCCAGGCCAGGATGGGCATTGAGATTGAGGGCGGCAAAATTACCTTTTAAATAGAGGGGATAGGCGGCGGCGGCAATCATGGCCGCGTTATCGGTGCAGAGGGCAAGCGGTGGAAAGTGCAATGCTGTTCCGGGCAGGCTGTTGGCAAGAGTTTCTTCAAACAGCTCTCTTAGACGGCTGTTGGCTGCCACTCCACCGGCTAAGAGCACCATTTTAGCCTGGTGATCCCGGGCCGCTCTGACAGTTTTCTCCACCAGGACTTCGGCGAGCGCTTCCTGAAAGGAGGCCGCGATATCGGCAACGTTAAATGTTTCTGTGCGCCTCCCGGCATGATAAAGATGGTTAATAACCGCAGTTTTTAGCCCGCTGAAGCTAAACTCGTAACGGCAGTGATCATCGAGCCAGGCCCTGGGGAAATCAATGGCAGTGCGGTTACCACCTGAAGCCAACTGATCGATGATCGGACCTCCGGGATAGCCAAGATCCATCACCCGGGCAACCTTGTCAAAAACTTCACCGGCGGCATCATCGCGGGTTGAGCCGAGGGAGCTTGCATCACCCAGGCTGTTGATCAGCAAGAGCTCTGTATGCCCGCCTGATACGATCAAAATCACCGCCGGGTAAAGTTGGGGCGCCCCGCCCAGGTAGTTGGCGTAAAGATGGGCTTGCAGGTGGTTGACGGCGACCAGCGGCAGTCGCCGGGCATAGGCCAGGGCTTTGGCCGTGGCTACCCCGATCAGGAGGGCGCCGACCAGGCCGGGGCCATGGGAAACGGCGATGGCTTGGAGATCGTTAAGCTTAAGTTTGGCAGTAGTAAGGGCTTCGTCGATCAGGGTGTTGATCAGCAGCAGGTGCTGGCGGGAGGCGATTTCGGGCACCACTCCGCCAAAACGGGCATGGAGCTCTGCCTGGGAGGAGACGATGTTACTTAAGATGCGATTGCCGTTTTCGACCACCGCAGCGGCGGTTTCGTC
>DBBD01000072.1:3305-4008 GCA_002292015.1 Firmicutes bacterium UBA993 | reverse complement strand
AGGGAGTGGCATTCTAATCCTTTGATATTTGTACGCTCTTTGCTTTCACGGGAGAGACAGCGCCGGCTATTCTGTCGGTTACCCTATAAATCCCCTCTCCCGCAAGGGAAAGGGAGTGGCATTCTAATCCTGTTATTTTTGCGCACTCTCAGGAGATAGATGCTTTGACATGATTATAGCATCTTCGTTCCGGTAATATTTCCGGCGGTAACCGCAAGCTAGAAAGCCTTGTTTTTCATAAAAGCGGCGGGCGATGGTGTTACTGGGGCGAACCTCCAGAGTGACCGAGCTTACGCCTTTAAGTATTATTTGAGAAATTAGCTCATTGAGCAGGCGAGAGGCGATACCACGGCTGCGGTATTGTTCTTCGACAGCCAGGGTGGTAATGTGGGCTTCTTCAAAGATCAGCCAGGCACCGATGTAGGCTATGACCCGGGCGTTATGACGGACGACAAGATATAAGGCGAGTTTATTGCTGAGCAGTTCCGTCCGAAAGTATTGGGCCGGCCAGGGGTCGGCGAATGAGGCCTGCTCGATGGCGGCAACAGACTGGATATCTTCCAGGGTCATATTTTCTATTAAATAGCCAGGTTCATCCGCCGGCATGAGTCTTTCCCCCCTCACCCTGCCCTCTTCCTTAAGGGAGAGGGGTTTTACATGAATTGTTGAAGATCATGCTAATAAATATTTATGCTCAACCGCC
>DBBD01000072.1:1106-2891 GCA_002292015.1 Firmicutes bacterium UBA993 | reverse complement strand
TTTTTTCTTGTCGGCCAGTCTTTCCGCTTCCGGTTGGCGCAGGTAGTTGGGTAAGACACTCAAATAAGATGCACCCGGGTTTTCTTGCAGGAGTCGGCGGCCGGCAAGAGCCACCAGGGAGGCACGGCAGATACGGAAAGGAGCCGGTGTAATGATGCCCTGACCTGCAGGCAGCGATTTTACAAGCTCAGCAGCATAGCTGTTAAGGCCCTCGCCCAGAAGAACTGCCGGTTCAGGATAAGTGTTTAGTTTTTCAATTAAGTCGCATAGGGCAATAGCGGTTGGCTCGAGCAGCGTTTCCAGCGCATCAGGGCGATCCCGGTGGCGGCGATAGAGGGCAGTATAGACCTGGCTGCGGCGGGCATCGAGCAGGGGGCAGATCAGAACGCCGGGAACCGCTATAGCCTCGGCCAGGGCTTCCAGGGTACATACTGCTACAGCTGGTATGCTGAGCCCCTGGGCCAGGGCCCGGGCTGTTGCCAGACCGATGCGCAATCCGGTAAAAGAGCCGGGGCCGGAAGCAACGGCAATGGCATCAATTTCCTCTCGTTCGATACCGCTCTCAGCAAGCAGCTTGTCGAGCAGGGGCATCAGCCGTTCAGAGTGGGTTTTCCGGATATTCAGGGTTGCTTCAGCCAACAGCGCGTCATTTTTCAAGAGGGCGACACTGCAGGCAAGAGTGGTGGTATCGATACCGAGAATTAACATGACCGGGGCCTCATTGAAAGCATTTAATCCATACTAAACCTGCTAACTGATGTTGGATATCAGATCTTTTTCAAATTCAAGGGTATAGGTTAAAAAAGTCTTTAAATCCAAACGCTCGGAAGCATTCAATATTTCAATACCCACAACTATATTGTCAGCTGCGGTGTCAATATGAATTTCCTCAGAAATCTCAACCACTCCATCGGGTTGTTCTTCACTAAGCTTAATATATACAGCATCTACCTCATCATCATAGAAAACTTTCATCGCTGAACACCTCTCTTGAGGGGATAACCGGGAATCACAATTAAACTACTTCTTTTACAAATGAGTGTTTACCCGTGCCCACTTGAGCTTCAGTTATGATCTGAATTACCTGATCCTCAGGGATATTATATAACTTAATGCGTCTTTTTGCATGTCGGGATATCTTTACGTCCACTACACAACCCCCGGAAGTTGTAGTCGTTTCTACTCGGACAGAAAGAGCGAACCGTCGGTGCGCCAGGTGACTGTTTCGATAAAGATCTCGATCAGCTGTGAGGCAGCAGCGCCGTGGGGATTGAATAGTAAACGGCGTCCCTCGCCCTTTTCATCATAAAAACGCTCGATGTCAACCTGCACAAATTCGTCGGGAAGCAATCCTGGCAACCGATCGGCCCATTCAATAAAAGCAGCGCCTTCACCGGGGAGGTATTCGGTAAAGCCGAGCTCAGTCAGGTCTTCATGCTCC
This sequence comes from Firmicutes bacterium UBA993, assembly GCA_002292015.1. GTDB lineage: Bacteria > Bacillota > Dethiobacteria > DTU022 > DTU022 > UBA993. The sequence goes on along the minus strand of DBBD01000072.1, from coordinate 1,450 downwards.
GACAGGCGATAGAAATCAAAATGGTAGAGTGGCAGGCGGCCGGTATATATTTTGAGCAGCACAAAGGTGGGGCTGGTTACCGGCCCGGTTATGCCCAAGCCGCGGGCGGCGCCGCGAACGAAAACGGTCTTTCCGGCGCCGAGTTCACCCTGCAAGGCTATAACCAGCGGCCGATCCAGGTTACGCCCAAATATTTCCCCGAGGGCGGCAGTTTCTGCTTCCGTTCTGGTCGTTACATAGGCCTCAGCCTGATACATTGCGTTTGCCCCGTGATTTTTTAGTGGTGGCTGATTACTGCGAGAATTATAACCCACGCTAACCGAAACAGGCAAATTTCATGATCA
>DBBD01000072.1:0-763 GCA_002292015.1 Firmicutes bacterium UBA993 | reverse complement strand
ATGATCATATCCTCAGCGTATACAATTTTTAATGCATGCATATTGCATGCAAATAGTAATCGACCGATAAACGTCTAAAAAAGGCGGCAGAAAGCTTAGGGATTGTCTGCCGCTAGAATAGTGGCCAGGTCTTCCCATTCTTCCAGCAGGGCATCAAGCTCACTGCGGGCCTGCTCCAAATCAGCTCCCAATCGGGCCAGTTGGGCATGGTCGCCGTAAAGTTCAGGGTTTGAAAGGGTAGCTTCTATGTTGTCAACTGCTGCTTCTTTTTCAGTAATCTTTTCTTCCAGTTTAAGCTGCATATGTTTCAGGCGGCGTTCCTCTTTTTGCTGACGCTGGCGCTCCTGGTGCTGCTGCTGCCTAAGGCGCTTATCTTCTCTGTCTCTGCCGCTGTCTCTGCCTCTGCCCGGCACGGTCTGTGCGGTGTGATCATTACCGCTTTTTTGTGCCAGGAATGCCTCAAAGCTGTCTTCAAATAGCTGCAGGCTGCCATCGCCGACCAGGGAGGCTACCCGGTTGGCCAGTCCTTTTAAAAAGTAACGATCGTGAGAAACCAGGATCAGGGTGCCGGGATAGTTTTTAAGCACTTTTTCCAGTTCCTCCAGGGCCTGCAGATCAAGATGGCTGGTCGGTTCGTCCATCAGCAGACAGTTTCCGCGGCCGAGGGCCAGGCGGGCCAGGGCCAGGCGGCTTTTTTCGCCTCCGCTTAAATCAGAAACTTTTTTGAAGACATCGTCGCCGCGAAAAAGGTAGCGGCCGAGGT
>DBBD01000064.1 GCA_002292015.1 Firmicutes bacterium UBA993 | reverse complement strand
GGCAGATCGGCAACAGAAGGGACCATGAATATTTCCCCTCTCTGGTGGAGTTCCAGCATATCGCTTAGCTGATCGAGAGGTACAGCCTTAAGATCATCAATCTGGGGATCAATTCCTGAAGCGCACCACTCGTGTGTGTTGGTTGTTATACCTCGCGTATAAGTGTTGAAAAATATATAGACGCGGTCCAGTCCGCTAAAAGAACCTATCTCGGCGAGCATTTTGTGAAGAGCAGCGTCTACTTCATCATTCTTGATATTTATCAGCTCTGTAGCCATGTTCATTAGCAGTTGCTGAAGGCGCTCCCTGTCCAAAAGTTCTTTTTCCGCCCTTTTAATTTCGGTGACATCCCTGGCTGAACCGACTATACCAATCAGTTCCCCATCACTCCCAAAAAGCGGAGCTTTATGGACATCAAGGTAAAGAAGTTGCCCTTTAACATTGCCATATTCATTAAACTGCATCGGCCGCATTTCTGTTAGTGTTATAGCATCCGAATCCGTGCACAAAACATCATAAGTATGCCATTCAGGGTTATCCGGGTGGGCTTCGCGTTCACGATTGGCAAAAAATAAGTGATCTTTCCCCAGCGGCTCTTCTGTATCTTTAGCATTAAGGAGGTTCTTACAAATCGCTTCGTTGGTAAAAATATATTTGCCATCCAAATTTTTCGCCCAGAGCATATCGGATATAGTGTCGCTCATCAACCTGACTAGGGAGTATAAATCGTGATACCTTTCTTCCCTTTCTTTTAAGGCCCGCTCGGCTAACTTACGATCGGTAACATCGCGGAATATTCCCCGGGTATGAAGAAAATCTCCTTTTTCATCAAAACTGACGTTTACATTACCTTCAACCATAATCAATGCACCGTCTTTGGCAACAAAAGCTGCCTCCACATTTTGAACTGCCGTCCCGGAGACAACTATCTGAAAAACTTCCATGCAGTGATCTAAAGAATCCGGGTGAATAATATCCCACAGCGTTAACCGGCCAGCCTCTTCTAAGCTGTATTTCAGGGCAGACAGCCAAGTCTGGTTAACGAACACAAACTTGCCTTTGCTGTCAACACATTGGATTAAATCTCCCGCATTGTCAACCAAATCCCGAAAACATACTTCAACATCCATAATTCTATTTTCCGTCCTTTTTATTTCTACAGGATCATTACCACCACGGGTGTTTTGTGCCATCTTATGTTCCCCCACAATTTGCCCCATGAATTAACCGGTCCATCTGAGTCTCAATATAAAAGCCAAGCTGACCCGCTAGCGTCACTCGTCCGCATAAACAGTATATTAGGACTGATTAGTTGCGGTAAAGCAAAGAGCGACATGTAATTTTAAAACCATTATAAATTTAATTCAATTATAATGGTTGCTTGGCGATTAATCAACGCAAGGCGGGGATGCTTTACAGTGGCAGATAAGCCGGCTAGCCGTTGGACATTGCAGACTTCTCTCATTTTCTCAAATGTACCCGGTGCTCTAAGGGTTCAACGCATTTTTTTGTGCCTGTGACCCTGCCGATATGACTAGGGCTTAATACCAGTACCATCCATGCTCGTTCCACGAATTTAGATCGTCCACCGGGGGCCTGTTTCCGTATCTTCCAGGACAATTCCGGCGTTATTGAGGACCCTGCGGATTTGGTCTGCTTCGCTCCATTTTTTTACATTTCGGTACTCTTCTCTTAAATCAACCAAAGCCGCAACCACGCTCTTCAGCTTATCAGGTATTAAGGTTGTCAACTCCTTAATTGAAGTTCCCGCCAGGACAATCATCTCCCGAAAGCTCTCCCTGCCCTGGGATACGAATTCCGGGTTTTCGAGGTCAAGCTGCGCCTGCCACAATAGGCGATCTGCGTCGAGTATTTGCGTAACCAGCAATGTTACGTTTGTTTCCTCGAGTGCCTGTTGAAAAGCATTTTCTATTTCATGCATTCTTGCCCAGAAAGTCGATACCGGTTTTGTTAATTCTTCCACAGATTCCGCAGCCGGTAACCGAACATACCCGCTATTATTACCGGTAGGGGCATTATCTTGCCTGTAAAGCGCCGGCTTGCCTTTAAGCAGATCAAAGGGAATTTCTTCCCCCCGGGAAAAACAGGTTTCAAGGTTACCGCACCTGACTGTCACCTGGCCCAGGCCGTCTACCAAGGCAGCTTCGGCTGCAAAGTCGAGAGTGCAAACTGTGTGTTCATCTATCCCTAAGATTGTCGTACCCGGGGGCAGCATTGCCTCAAGAGCATTAAATCTTTTCTCGCCCATATAACAAAAACGGGTATCATGGTTGCCCCCTTCAGCATTATTCCAGTGGGGAATAACAACCAGTTCCAGACCAATGTTGCCAAGAATATTTAAACCCGGCACCCAATGCAAAGCTTCGCCGACTTTATAGATTTCATATACAGGAAGAGTATAACTGCCGACTGATAGGGCAGCCGCACTGGCAGCAACCAAGCACCCGCCCCGGTTGATCATCGCGCCGAGCAAAGTAGGAACCGGTGTTGCTTCGAGCTGACGAACATTATAAGTCGGGCTGCCCGGACCAATTAGAACATATCCGGCCCTGCCGAGCAAACTGAAAACTTCCTCAGCTTGTCCGCTCTTGGCTGCCTCCGTAGATTTTAACGAGGCGACCACCATTCTGTGGAGCACCTTCTTATTAAAGTATTCCACCGCCCTCCTGGAAAGTAGATCCACATTTTCCTGAAACCCGGCCGGAGTATCAAGAAACAGGGCCAGGTCGCCGAATTTTATATTAGCTAACAACCGTTTATGGGTTTCGACCATCGTTTCGGAAAGCTCGCCCGAACCAATCAGGGCAACCGTTCCCTGCACCTGGGCCATTATTCATACCCCGTTTCGCCGGCCAGTATGCTGCCAATTTTTTAGTCCTTTTCTTTTTCCCACTTAAATTTTGACCTGGCTTCACTGAAGCCGGACGAAAGTGCCTCCCAAGCTGAATCAAGACCCTCCCGCAAAGCCTCAAAAGCTTCTTCGTTCGTGTCCACTACCTCTTTTAGCTTAGCTGAACCCTCCTTGATCTTCTGCTCCAGGTTTTTGATCTGATCGGGCAAGTATTTCACTGCTTCCGCCCCGGCATTCTCGGCCTGATTCTTTAATTTCCTAAGTTCTTCTTTCCATAAATCCAGCTGGTCCTGCATTTTCCGACGGTATTTTTCTTTATTTTCCATTACACAGCACTCCCCTTAGAGAAAAATGAGCGCAACTTGTCCCGCACGTTACCGTATATACCCTTTACACCGGTAATGTAAAGCGTATCCCTGCTTTTACGCAGCGTTTCTGCAGTGGCCGTCTCTACCACCTGCCAGAGCAGATCTTTATCCGGCGCATTTTTTAAGTAGTTTAGCTTAACCTGGTAAGCCCCTTTGTACTTACGCCCACCGCCTGTAGGGGTAATATTTTTTATGGTCCGATTAAGGTCAAAATTACTGTTGCGGGTACGCAGCGATACATCCAGGTAGGTTTCCTCTTTTTTATGATTTTCAATAACGGCAAAAACAGCGACTATTTTGTGTTCCGTTTCTCGCAAAACCCTGTCAGCAATTACTGCGATAGAATCTCTGTATTTTGCATCTAAATAACCAAGTCCATAGAACGCCCAATCCTTATAAACTGCCTCATTTTTCATGGCTAGATCGTAAAGCTCGGCAGCTTGAGGATAGAGTGGTGTATTGTTGATACCTCGTAACATCTCCCTGTCTACATATGGAGACAAAAAGCGGAGCGCTTTACAGTCAAGATCGGTGATGGTTTCGTACTTATCAGTATCTACCTGAATGCCTAAGGTAAGTGCTGTTGCTATCGCCGTCATCTCTTTTTCGGATAGCTCAACTTTTAAATTCTTAATGATCAGGGCTACCAGGGTGCTGGTTGAGCCTGCATCAGTGTTAATCAGCGAAAACTCAGCTTTTACCGGAGACTTGATTGCATTATGATGATCTATATGAGCTGCACAGGGAATTTTGTTACCGATCTTTTCAATCCAGTTATTTTGGAAATCAGGCACAATATAGGCCTGGTATTTTTCCAGATTGATTGCTTTTCCGATATTCAACGGGATCTTCAGCTGTTTGGTAAAAGCTGCATTCTGTCGCAGTGACAACCCTTTTTCGGTGAAAATGTCAGCTTCTACTGCATAGTGTTTAAGGATTACCTTAATAGCATAGGCAGAGGCAATAGCATCAGGATCCGGTGAAGCGGGGATGTAAATAATCAAGGGATTATATTTCGTAACTGTTTCGATAAAAAGTGC
>DBBD01000075.1 GCA_002292015.1 Firmicutes bacterium UBA993 | reverse complement strand
TTCATAAACAATATTATCAGTGCTTTCCATATATGTCAACCATTTCAGGTAAAAATTCAGGTAAAAATATACTATTTCCTAAATAACAGACAATAATGGTTCCATTTTCATGTTACCCGCACCGGCTAATGTCCCATTTCCGAAAGAAAACGAACTATGCTTTGATGATAAGTTGCCGCTGGCGCCCACTTGCCGCTTAACTCCTCAACAGACCTTATTGTTCCGGCCCAGGGTAAGCGCTTGACGACAAAAAAGCGATCGTGCAATTCTCCGATGGGATGTAAGCCGACGTAGGCGGCCATGTGGTTAAAATGCGCCCTAACCCCGTCTTCCGGTGTGGCAAACTGATCATGATCTTTGGGTTCATCCCCGGTTGCGTTCGCAGTTTTGATCCCCGCCCAGTTATTGAAGTTAGGCGGCACCTGCCCGGTAAAATGTCCATAACCGGTTTCGAGAGCAGACTGGGCATAAAGCACCTCAGGGCTAATTCCGGTGCGTCGGCCAAATTCCCAATATAACGCGGCAATCTCAATGAAACGGGGATGGGCGTTTTTGCCGGCAGCCCATTCAACTGCTCTCTCCAATGTTACCCGGGAAGCAGCGACAATTGGAATTCCATCAGCCTCACTATTCCGCCCTGAAGCGACAGGTACATCTAACGGGGTAGCAGCAGGCGCATCTGGAACGGTAGGGGTGGAGGCAGCACTAATTAAGGAATGTGAGTTATTATTGATCCTCTGACTGGTAGGTCGCCCTTGTAAAATATGAACACGGTAGAGATTCGTCGGTGGCCCAATTTTTTGGGATGCGGGGCTTGTTGCGAAACCGGCAAAATCAAACTTCCGGCCGGCTAGTACCATTGCCGCATAGTGATTAATGGTATCCTTATAATCCACCAACACTCCATCCCGGTGCAAAAAAGCCACTGGAAATTTGCTGCTGAAGTGCTCATAGAGCCCATTAGGATTGCCGATTAGCTTCAGCGCGTAAGAATCCAGCAGCTGCTGATAGTCGTAGAGGTAATAACTACCTTTGCCGGTCCCGGCCAGAAACCCCGCGACAGAAGCTGCAACAGCGGGTGCTGCAGATGCTATTAGTATGATTGCTATAATAATTGATGTAACAGTTTTTCGCATAGCAGTCCCTTTGTATCCAGGCCGTATAAATAGAGACAAAAATAACCTGCTGCGGCGGCCTGGCTGTCATTGCCTCCTTTAAGCGGCTTTAGACCCTTTGGCTTTGCGCCCCTGCCTTTCGGCAGGTTTGCCCTTTCGATCAGGTTACACTTATATGCTTGTTACGCAAGTGTGATAATACATTAATCTAAATTATTTGTCAACAGGCAGCAGGGAGGTGAAAATATCCACCAACCTGGGATCAAATTGGGTTCCCGCACAGTGCCTAAGTTCACTGACTGCCGCCGCGGGGGTCATGGCTCTACGGTATGGCCGGCCACTGGTCATTACCTCATAAGCATCGGCGATCGCCACAATCCTGGCTAACAGCGGAATCTCTTTACCCTTCAGTCCGCGGGGGTAACCAGATCCGTCCCAGCGCTCATGATGACTAAGGATATCATCAGCCACGTGGGCAAACTCCTCTGTAGCCCGAACGATTCTGCTGCCTGCTTCGGGATGCATTTTAATTGTCGCCCACTCTTCGTTATCCAGCAACCCTTTTTTAGTAAGGATTTCTTCAAATACTTTTACCTTGCCGATATCGTGCAATATGACCAGCACAGCCAGCCGATTGAGTTCCGCCCGAGAAAGCCCCATGCACTCTCCGATTTTTAGTGATATATCCCTAACCCGCCGGATATGATCCTCGGTTTCATAGCTCTTCTCCTGCAGCTTACGATAAACTGACTTAAGCAGGGCTCCTTTTATCTCACGGTAATTATGTAGTTTATTGCGGTACATCCTGTCTTCAGCTACTTTTTGAACTTTCGCCATCGGTTCTCCCGCTCTGACCTTCGCAGCAGTCCCGACCGAAACTGTAAATGGTACACTGTTTACATTATACCGCTGGCATATGACCTTGATCCGCCCGCTGATTTCCTGAGCGATTTCGGCCGGTGTCTGCGGCAGTAGCACGACAAATTCATCCCCGCCCCAGCGGGTGATGATATCTTCCTTACGACAGGTTTCTTTCAAAACAGTTGCTACATTTCTGATCAGCTTATCTCCCTCGTTATAACCATAGGCATCATTGATTAGTTTTAAGCCGTTAATATCGACGACAATGATACTGATTGGCAGCTGTCGCGAGGTGTCAAGGCGCTGCATCTCAGTCTCCAAAAAATGACGGTTGAATAAACCGGTTAAACTGTCGTGACAGCTTAAGTAGCGGTTTCTCAACTCTTCTTTTTTATTTACTGTAATATCGCGGAAAATCGCGGCGAAGCGCTGTGGTTCAACTCGGAAAGCAATAATATCAAACCAGCAACGAAAAGTTTCAGAATAAAAATCAAGCCTCGCCGATTCACCGCTGGCCACTACCCAGCCCAGAGATTCGATCAGGTTTGCGTAGACCTCTTCTGCTTCAGGCATTATTTCGTACAATTTTTGTCCAAGTAGCTGTTTTCTGCTGCGGCTGGTCATTTTTTCGAAAGAATTGTTAGCACCAAGACAAACACAGTCAACTGCCAGGCCCTTGCCGTCGACTATGATTTCAAAATAAGCGAACGCGTCGGGCAGGCTTTCAAACAGCAGCCGGTATCTCTCTGTGCTTTCCAGCAGGTGGCTGACCCCCTTATTGGGCTCAACAGGCAAGTAAATACGCTAGCAGAACTATATTATTTTAATTATACTATACCTTAGTCGTATTTTTGTTGTTTTTTTCTCTTTTCATTTAATTTCAACAAAAAGCAACGGCAATGCCGGCTATGCCTACATTTTATCGATGCTATCCTACAAACCCCCTCGCCTTCGGGAGAGGGCCAGGGTGAGAGGGGAAGATTTAACCCCTCTGCCGATGCCGCAAGCAACATTGGCGTCACTAAAGCAAATTATCTGCTTTACAAAATCTTATCCGCCAGATCTAGACATTCATCGACCGCATCAAGTCCGATTTTCAGCTCCTCATCGTTAATGGAAATCGGCGGAGCGAGGAAAAGGTAGTTCCAGCGCGGGTAAACGTAAACGCCTTTTCCCTTCAGGCAACCGCTGATCTGGCCCATAATTCCCGGGTCCGGTCCATTCCAGGGGGCCAGCGGTTCCCGCGTTTCGCGGTCTTTGACCAGCTCGATGGCGCCAAAAAGGCCGATGGATCGCACATCGCCGATCGAAGGGTGCTGATCTTTCAGCTCCAGCAGGCGGGCCTTAAACTTCTCACCCATCTTCGCTGAGTGTTCGATCAGATTTTCGTCCTCATAGACTTTGACCGTGGCTACGCCGGCGGCGCAGGCCAGCGGGTGGCCGCTGTAAGTGAGGCCGCACCAAAGCATATGGTCATCAAAATAGCCGGCGATCTTCTCGTTAACAACCACTGCACCTAGCGGCACATAACCCTGGGTTATACCCTTGGCCATGGTCATAATGTCGGGCACCACGTTCCAGTTATCCACACCGAACCATTTTCCGGTCCGGCCCCAACCGGTCATTACCTCATCCGCCACCAACAGCACTCCAAACTCGCTGCAGATTTCACGGATGCGCGGCAAATATTCCTTAGGCGGCACAAAGACACCGTTGGTTCCGGTTACCGGCTCCACGAAGAAAGCGGCAATCGATGCGGGATCTTCATAAAGCATTACCTCGCGCACATGCTCGGCGCACTCCAGGCCGCAGCCAGGGTAGGATTTGCCAAAGCTGCAACGATAGCAGTAGGGCTCAAAAACACGGACCACCCCGGGAATGCCCGGTTCGACCGGCGGGCGGCGCGGGTCGCCGGTTAGCGTGATAGCCCCGTAGGTTGCCCCGTGATAGGAGCGGTAGCGGGAGATCACTTTAAAACGCCCCGTATAGGCACGGGCAATCTTGATCGCATTATCGTTAGCCTCTGCCCCTCCCAGGGTAAAAAGAGTTTTAACCAAATCGCCCGGAGTATGCCTGGCAATCAGCTCGGCCAGCCGGGCCCGCGGTTCGCTGGCGTAAAAAGGCGCAATAAAGCAGAGTTTATCCGCCTGCTCCTTGATCGCCTCAATCACCTTAGGATGTTGATGCCCAATATTGGTGTTAACCAGCTGGGATGAAAAGTCAAGATACTTCCTGCCTTCTGAATCCCAGAACCAGCAGCCTTTGGCCCCGACGATCTCGTCATATTTATTGGTGCCCTGGACCGCCCAGGATCGTAAAACATGTTTCCTTTCCAGATCTCCAGCCGTAGTCATTTGCCATTCCTCCATACTGGTGTATTGATAGTTAAAGAACAGGTTAACCGATTTTTAAACGTTCGAGCGTTGCAGGAAGCGGAATCCCTTCTATGCTCCAGCCTCTTAGC